>NZ_JBJIAA010000008.1:0-231651 GCF_045310695.1 Clostridium neuense | reverse complement strand
ATTTTTTAAAACATTTTTTTCTTAAAAAACAGCTAGTTTTTCAGTGGCCTCGAATTTTTTCCTTGCACTACCGTGGGAGCAAAGTAACAATGCTGAAGGAACTTTTTTAATGCGACAAAGCATTGTTACTTCACATAACTTTTTCTACTTCCATCTTTATTAAAAATTTTACTTAGATGTTTTTCATCGGCAACAAGCATAACTATAGCACCTATTACTAAGAATATCATTTGTGCAGCTAAACCGTTAACAGTTAATGGCTGAATAGCTGCCCAAATTCCAAAAATACCATTAGCAATTCCAAGCATTATCATACTGTATCCACCATACTTTTGTGCTGTGTCCCAAGTATCTTGATTTTTCATTGATAAAGATGTCCTATACCCATATATATCATTTATACTTTTAGGTGGAAATTTCATTAAAATAAAACCACAAATAATAAAAGCCGCTCCAACTATTAAAGAAACCATGCTTATTCACCCCCATAAAAATTATAATAAATTGTTTAAATAATGTACTATAAAGATTCATGCCAAAATTCCTTAGGTACGAAGGAATTTTTTCCTTGCACCACCATGTGAGTGAAGTAACAATGCTGAAGGAACAATTTAAAAAAGCATTGTTACTTCACAAATTTTTCAAAGCAAACTGCCTCTGGTCTATCAGCATATTTACCGTAATTAGGTATTCTATGATATCCCCGCTTCTCATAAAATGCTACGGCCTTTTCATTTACCAATCGAGTTTCAAGCCAGAGCTTAGTGTAACCTAACTTTTGTGCCTGCCCTTCTAGATAGCACAAAACTTTTGTCCCAACACCCTTAGCTTTATTCTTAGCATACATCCTTTTAACTTCAGCAGTGCTTTCATCAATAAGGCTTATGGCACCACAGCCAATAGGTCCACCTTCCTCGCTATAGGCTAGTACAAACATAGCTCGTGAATCAGAAATATCAGAAGCATTAAAAGAACTTTTTCCACTATTACCTGTTATATCTTTTAAGGTTTCTGATAATTCCTCCATCATTTTTAACGCATCTAATGTGTGTGGATTAACTTGCACAATTCTCATTTTGTCCACCTCAATTTACATTATTTATAATCATTTTCGTATATAACTTTTCCATTCTTGTCCAATCCCTTTAGTGAAGTTACTTTGTACTTATGTAAATTATTCTCTAAGCAAAATATAAACATTTTATCTGAAGTAATTTTGTATTTCATTGTATTCTTTTTTCTATTTGCTTGAAATTGTAAACTTACCGATTTTACATTAGGATCATTTACATATCCAAAAACTGAGCATATAAATGAATTATGTCCCATTGATGTACAATCCATAAACTGTGAAATTTTATCAGAATATTTTATTGGACATCCTTCACCGCCACTGCCAGGATACCACTTTATAAATCTCTTTTCTATAGGAGCTGCTGAAATCCAATTTTTATACTTTCCTAAATACACTTTACCATTCTTTACATCAATAACCTTTTTTATTTCTGATGGTCCATAATGCATTGTTCTTTCCGATGCCTTATAGGCTCCAATAGCAGAAAAACTTCCGTATGAAAATATATAGTAACGTACACATATAGATAATAAAATAATTGCTACTATCCACTCAAGCACAGCAAATATTTTCTTTCTTAAGCTCATATATTTCCACCTCTTTTGCAGGGTATTTTAAGTTCCGCTTTTCTATCATAATGCTGAAGCTTTAGGACTATTTCCCTGCAATTTTTAGGAACCTTTTCATATTCGGCCATTTCTTCTTCTCCCCAAAGCTTTCCTTCACCTGTGCTAGCAACGTGCATATATTTCTTACCCTTATCATCATATATTTCTATAGTTTCAAGCGGGAAACTCCATCCTTGCTCAAATGAAACATATCTCGACCTTATGTATACATGTTTATCCGTAAGTATCACTCTTTGAATTATTATATAAGCGTTGTCTATTTTCCACTTTTTATTTACTTCTATAACCTTTGCATTATCAGCCGTCATTTCCCTTTTCCAAGTACTATCAAAATACTTTGCTGATGGTATACTAGACATTATCAAAGGTATTAATAAAACACTGCAAATGATAATGATTGCTCTCCTAAGTATTTTCAATTTAACTCCCCCATCACAATAATCTTCCAATAAAACCTACTTAGTCTAATTATATACTATATTACAGTAAAACTCCTCTACTAAAAACAATAAATATATCGCAAAATTAAAAAAAGCTAAGAACTTTTAATTGTCTAAATAATTCAAGTTATTGAAAGTTCTTAGCTTTTTAAAAAATAATCTCTTTAGATTTATAACTTTTATTTAATGTTTCAAAACACTATTACTCCGTAATTGAAAATTCCACAGCAGCAACTCCGTGTATTGTTGTTGTATCAAAAACTGGAACAGAAACATCTTTTTGTTTTATTAATAACGGTATTTCTGTGCATCCAAGAACTACTCCTTCAGCACCCTTTGCTTGCAATTTGCTTATTATTTCTTTATATTTCTCTCTTGAAGTATCCTTTAATATACCTTTGCAAAGTTCTTCATAAATAATTTTATGGACAATTTCTCTATCAGCTTCCTCAGGAATAATTACATCAATATTAAACTTGTCCTTTAGTACCTTTTTATAAAAATCCTGCTCCATAGTAAATTTAGTTCCAAGAAGTCCAACCTTTTTAAGCCCCTTTTCAATTATTTTTTCTCCAGTCACTTCTGCTATATGTAAGACCCTTATTCCAGCTTCATTTTCTATATCCTCTGCCATTTTATGCATAGTATTAGTACATATTACAATAAAGTCTGCTCCTGCACTTTTAAGAGCTTTAGCCGTAGCAACCATAATATCAGTTAACTCTTTCCATTTGCCTTGATGCTGCAAAAGCTCTATTTCCTCAAAATCCACAGAATACATTATGCACTTTGCAGAGTGAAGATCTCCTAATTTTGACTTAACAGTTTCATTTATGATTTTATAATATTCCAGTGATGATTCCCAGCTCATTCCTCCAATTAATCCAATTGTTTTCAATCTAAAACATCTCCTTTAAACTATCTCTTAATCGCTTTATACCTACAGTTATCTCTTCATTTTGTGGATAAGTAAAATTCAATCTGATAAAATTACTTTTATCCTCGCTTCTGCTATAAAAAAAATTTCCCGGGGTATAATTCACTCCATTTTTTATTGCTTTTTTCAATAATAAATTCAGATTAATACCATCTAAGAATTTACACCACAAGTAAAATCCACCTTGAGGCTTATAGAATTGTATTTTTTCAAAATTATTATTCAATTCTTTAATTATTAAGTCCCTTTTTAACCTGTATTCACTTCTTACTTTTATAATATGTTTTTCATAGTAGCCTTGTCTCAAAAACTCGCACACCATGTGCTGACTTAAGGTATTTACGTGTAAATCGGTTAGCTGTTTAAACAAACTTAATTTATTTATCACCCTCTCCGGTGCAGCTACCCATCCAACTCTTAAACCTAATGATATAGTCTTTGAAAATGTACTTAAATATATAACATAATTATTTTTATCTAGTGCTTTTAATGGTGGCAGTTCTTCACCCTCATACCTTATTTCTCCATAAGGATCATCTTCAATTACAGGGATACCATACTGTTCAATAACTTTCATAAGCTCATATCTTCTTTTTAAACCCATAGTAATTCCAGTTGGATTTTGAAAATTTGGAATAGTATATATAAATTTGGGATTAAACTTTTTTATTAAATATTCCAGTACATCAAGCCTAATTCCATTTTCATCAAGAGGAACACCTATAACTTTGGCTTTTAACATTTGAAATAATTGAAGGGCTCCAAAGAAAGTAGGCTCTTCTACTAAAATTACATCATCGGGATTTACAAAAGTCCTTACAATCAAATCTAATCCCTGCTGAGAACCTGATGTAACCATTATATTCTCAGTTGATACCCTAACTTCTCTGTTTAGCATTAATCTTTTAATTTCTTTTTTTAGTTTCTTATCTCCTGTTACAGGGCTATGCAAAAATATATTTTCAGCCTCATTTTTTAACAAATCAATTTGAATTTCATGAAACTCATGCTTGGGAAACAAATTAGGTGATGGAATACCACCAGCAAAGGAAATTGTCTTACCGTCATCATTAATATTCATTATTCTGCTAATAACATCATCATAATTATTTTTAGAGCTCTCGCTGTATATTTCATCCCATGCTAAATATCTTTTAGGATTATGAGCTTTGTCATCACCAAAAACAACATAAGTTCCTTTTCCAATTTCTGAAGCAATAAGCCCGTCTGCCTTAAGCTCTTGATAGGCTTTAACTACTGTGCTTCTATTGACTTCCAATGTTTTTGCAAGTTCTCTTTCTGATGGCAGCACATAAGCTTTGGGTAGCATTTTAGAATAAATCATATCCCTTATTTGATTTTTAATTTGAATATATATAGAAATTTTACTATTCCTTTTAATACTAATGTTCATATAATCACTCACTTGCAAATGGTTTATCTATACATATTATATCAATTCCCCAAATATAAAAACCTCCAATTTAATATTTTATATCGCCATCCATTAAAGTTATAATTAAACCTAGTAATTTCTATAAAAAACTCTTTTTAAAAATATATAATTTGGATATAAAGTATTTGGTTGAATTAAAGGAGTAGAGCTTTCTTCACTCTACCCCTTATAAAAGTTATCTTAACTACATGGTGTAGGAATAGTTTGGCTTGTAGAAACTCGCAGAACTCTTATTATTCCTGTTCTTGTTCTTCCAGTAAGCCTCATAGCTACTCCATTACCACTTGCAACTATAATCCAATGGGCATATCTAACGCTAACTGGCTTGTCATTACTGTAAAGTCTACAATACCTATTAATTCCACTTGTCCAGTACAGGAAAACTCCATTTTTAATATCACGCCCTGCTCCTTCGTTAAAATAAACACCTACCGGGGTACCAGTCCTAGCAATAAGGGAACCAGAAGCTGGATGCATAACACAACCTAAATTAGAAGGAGATGGTATAGGCTGAGTTCTTCTTACTTCTGCAATCATTCCAATTGCAAGGTTTTCAAGACAAGGTGTGGTTGTTCCTGTTCTAAATCTCCAATGTCTTAAAATCACCTGAACAAGAGTACCATGCGCTGGATTTATGCTGCTATAATAATGGTATACTCCATTTCTCCTATACAAAGCAGCATAAAAAACTCCATTATGAACACAATAGCACGCACCTTGATTGTTTGAATATAGACATCTATCACTTTGGTTACATGCGCTATGACCTAAGCTGGGATTTCTATATAAAATCCCAACAGGATTTCCTCTATGAATTATAGAAGGAACAATTATAGCCATGGTAAACTACTCCTTTACACTTTTATATAGTGAAACTACCGCGAAACTCAAACTATTTATGTTCCAAAATACCAATGTTCAAGGGATTATGGTGCATATATAGTTTGTAGTTAAACTAGTTTCACTATAGATGAACAAATTATCTCTACACTTTATTTATATGATATTTTCCTACTTATTTGTGAATTTCATTTACCTTACCACATTCATAAAAAAAGCTGCTGCAACAGGATTTGTAACAAAATATAATATTTAATTTACCATAAAACATCTAATTAAATAATAAAATATATGGGAGGTGTTTAAATTGAATTTCAATGTGCACGATCATACCTATCTCGCAGAGCGTATTGATAAGCTGACCATGTTTTATTTAGACAGGCATTACGATATCAAATCAATGTCCGTAGATGAATTTGTTGAAACCTTTAATAAAGTTCGCATTGAAGTTACTGATGCTGTGCAAGCACCTAAGAAAAAAGAGTTGTTGTAAAAATAATGCGAAGTAACAATGCTGCGTCGCGCTAAAAAAAGTCCTATAAATCTAAGTGGTGATTCTAAGCGAGTGCTTGCTTTTGGTTATAGAAGGATAACGATCATATACGGGGTTTGGGATGTAATCCCATTATCCTTCTTTAACTTGTATTAGTCATCTATATATTAGCCCATGCCCCGTGCATGTTTACTCGCTGAAAAAATACTCAGACAATTGAAATATCTAAGCATTTTACAATTTTTGAACCAAGATTTATTAGAATTTTTTTAAATCGTTCCTTCAGCATTGTTACTTCTCTACATAAAGTGTATACACCTTATGAGGATATTTATTCCCTCTAAATACTTCATAGCTTGAACCTGACACAACAAAGCCAAGTTTTTCTACAAGCTGCTTTGATTTTTCATTATTACTATAAACAAAAGCATTTATCTCCTTTACGTGCATATCATTTACTGCAAATTCAATAACTTTTTTCATTGCCTCCTGCATATAACCTTTTCCCCAAAATTCCTCTTTAAGGTCGTACCCAACTTCAGCAGTACCAGCTTCTTGATCCCATCTGTGAATTCCACATGTGCCCATTTTTACTCCATCGGTTTTTCTCACCAAAATCCATCTATGATGCAAATGTGGTTCCGGCTGTGATAAATAAAGCTCAAGTATTTCATCTGCTCCCCCTATATCAGTTAAAGGCTCCCTATCAAATAAATATTTAGTCACTACAGGGTCTGAAAACTGGCTAAATATAAACTCTCTATCCTCCACGGCTATATTTTTAAGAATTAATCTTTCTGTTTCTAGGCTTTTAAATATCATAATATCCCTCCATGTTTTTCACAATAAATATCCACAGCTTCTCATTTTTAATCAAAGGTTATCCACACTTTTCACATTATAGATGTTACTTATAGGTAAACAAGCTGAAAGCTTAAAATAGCTAATGTTATAATTTTAAAAGTAATATTTTATATGCCTTAATCAGTTGACAATGGACAGAGGACAATTGACAGTTAATGGAGAAAAATCATCCTTCACTGTAATCTGTGCTCTAAACCACACCTTAGTTTTTCAGGATAAACTTGGAGATTGTAATTTTAATATTCCAAGTTGTTCATCTATAGTTAGTTTTTCGCATCTACATATTATCCTAACATCATTAATTCTAACTTTCAATTTGGTATCAATACAAAAAATAAACAGACCTCTTGGTTACTTTCCAAAAGGTCTGTAAAATACACTTATCTATATAGTTATTTCATCCAAAATTTTTTTACATTCTTCATAGGAATCAATTGCAAAATCTGCTTCCTCAACATTTTGGGCAATTCCTGATCCCCTATATGCAACAACCTGAGCTCCTGCCATTTTTCCAGCATGGATTCCCACTTTTGAATCTTCAAATACAATACACTCTTCTGGCTTTGCATTTAATAGCGACATTGCTTTTTTATAGCCTTCTGGATCTGGCTTGCCTTTTGTGCACATATCACCGCAGATAATAGCATCAAATAAATTTATCATTTTCATGCGATTTAATGCAATAATAATTAATCTTGTAGAAGTAGAAGATACAATTCCTATTTTGAAGCCTTTTTCTCGGAAATTTTCAATTAATGATATTAACCCTGGCATAGGAGAAATATCACTATTCTCATATGTGTTTCCTATCTCTTTTCTCTTTAGTTGCAATTCTTCCAATGTAACCTTTTTATGAGCTCTTGAAAGCAATCGGATTACATTTTCAGTATCCTTAGTTCCAATTAGTTTATGCTTGTCCTCTTCTGAGAGGTAAATATCAAATGAAGCTAATGCCTTCTCAAAGTATCTTGCATTACTTTCCTCTGTATTTGCAATAACTCCATCAAAATCAAACAAGACAAATCTTTTGTTCATAATCTACTCGCCTATTGTTCAAAAAGTTTACGAGCATTAGTTTGAATATATTCAATTTCTTCTTTAGACAAATCACAAAAATCACTATTATCCATAGAACAATTTGAATCTTGTACATACATCATTTTTGTATCCTTCTGTGTAATAGAGTAGAACCAGCACTCTGCAGGAACATTATACACTTTTCCTTTTTCCATTAAAGTTAGTTCAATGTTAAATTTATCATTTTCTCTTTCTGCAGTAATTAATATTGCCTTTCCAGCCGACAAAATGAACTGTTCATCTGTTGAGTGATGGATTTCTAAATGAGCTATCCCTGCAATATCATTATCTGGCTTCCAATTTTTAATAGAAACAAGCCATTTTTCATTTTTGTATACGCAAAGTATTCCTTCTTCATTATTCTCATATATATTTGGTTTCATTTTTCATTTCCCCTTTTTTAAATTTACATTTTTATATTTCAGTTTTTCCTTGGATTGGAACTCCGTAGCCAAATGCACCTTCCATACCGCACACATTAGCTGCAAATATTGCTCCGCTTTTCATAGCACTTTCTAATCTTATCTTCATGCTTTCTTTTGTTCCTTCAACTAACTTTCCTGTTTCAGAGGTCTGTAAAAGTGAGCAAAGAAAGGCTGAAAAATATGAATCTCCTGCACCCATTGTATCAATAATATTCGCAGCCATAATAGCAGTAGTATATAAAAACTCACCATCATAAAGTACATATGATCCATCTTCCCCTATTGTTCCAAGGACTATTTTAACTCCATAATTCTGAACTTTTTTCATCTCTTTTTCTCGTTCCTCGGCTGTCAAATGAGCACATGATAAGATTGCTACATCAATATATGGACATACCTTCAAGAGATATTCATCTGTCCATCTCATAGAAAAATCATAAGCAATTGGTACTCCTGTTGCATGAAGCTCCTTCAAATTATCTTCAATATAACTATTTAAATTTGTATAAATCAAGTTAAATTTTTTAATGTATTGAAAATCGTTTTCATCAAAATTATAAGAGTGCTCTTTAGCAATACCACCTTTGTTGGAACCAAGGAAAACACGATCAGCATTTTTCAAAGTAACTAAAGCAAATCCATTTTCTCCTTCATAATGACGGCAATGGCTATCATCAATTCCTATCTGTTTCAATGTACTTTGCACACATTCTGCCACTTCATCATTTCCATACTTTCCAAGGTATGCTGTCTCCGCTCCATTCATTTTTCCATATACACAAGTATTAACACACTGTCCTCCCGGATACATCTTTCCTCTTGAAAGGTATTTATCACAGACGTTATCGCCAATAGCAACAATTTTATAATTCTTCATTTTTCTTCTCCTTCTATAGCAGTATTTAAATTATTCAAAAGAGAAACTAGCAAATCTACTCTAATTCATTTGTATTCTCTTTCATCCAAGAAATAATATCATCAATAGCCTTATCAGGATCGCAATAATATCTTCTGTCACAAATTTCAAAAGAAACATTCCCCGTATAACCTCTTCTTTTGAGTGCGCTATAATATTCTTTCATTGGAAAATCTCCATCTCCTGGTACCGTATGGCCTCTATCATTAAAATGAATATGCTGAACCTTTTCGCCAAGATTATCAAAATAATCGTCAATTGTCTCTCCTGCATATGTCATCTGATCTAAATCTATCATCCCCACAATATTCGGTGAATCGATTTCACGAATCATATTTGAAATATCCTTACTTGAAATCAACACATTAGTTGTTGTTGCTTTTAATTCCTCAAGAATTAGTCTAACGTTTTTTCTTTCACAGTAAGCTATAACCTGAGCTAATGACTCCTGACAATACTTCCACGCTTCATCTCTTGGCTGATCAAAATATCCAAACCCTGTACTAATTTGAACATTGCTGCATCCTAAAAATTCAGCTGTATCTATTGCCCTCTGATAATAACGAATACTTGATTCTCTTGTAATAATATCTGGTGTGCAAAAGTTAACAGGATATGTGCAGTTTTCAGGTGTAATTGCCATTACATTTAGTTTTCTTCTTCGAATATTTTTATCTAATTCAATTAGTTTTCCAAGTGAATAATCAAAAATATTTAATTGCGGTGCTGAACAATAAAGATCGATACTATCAAATGGAGATCTTTCTACCTTATCAAGAAATTTTTCTATTGGGTAACGCAAATAATGATAACTCATAGGAGCAAATTTCATATACACAGCCTCCTCTACTTTCTTATACCATAACCTAAACTTTATGATATAATTAGCTTATATTTATTTATACTACACTAAAAAACGATTGCACCAAGTGCCAAAGCCACTACTACAGATGCTACTGTACATACCAATCCTGGAAGCATATAACTATGATTCAATACATATTTACCTATTTTTGTAGTTCCAGCAGAATCAAATGCTATTGCAGCAACACACTGTCCAGATGCTGGAATAAAGTAATTTGAACTGCAAGCAAGCCAACCTGCGATAATGATATTAACTGGAAGACCTAATGCAATACCAATTGGTACCATAATCATTGTTGTAGAAGACTGACTGGTAGTAATTGCACCAACTACAAAAACTGCTATTATATAAATCCATGGATATTTATTTGTTAATACAGACATATTCTTAGTGATAAAGGAAGCTTGATCACCAATAAAGGTATTTACTAACCAACAAAGACCAAAAGCTAATACTACTGCAAACATTCCTGTGGTGAATACCGGCTGTTCTAAAACTTTTCCGCTATCAAGTTTAGTTACAAGAACTGTAACAGCTGCAGCTGTAAGCATGAAAATTTGAATTACAGTTGTAAGTGGTAACTTTGTATTATGTGCAAATACTGGAAGAAGCTTACTTTGTGCTCCTAAAAATACAATACTAACCATTGCAATTAAAAATATTATTACAGAAATCTTTGCTTCTTTAGTAGTAGGTTTTTCATCTCTTTCTACTTTAGAAAAATCTTGAATCTTTCCTTCAGCTACACGAGCTTGAAATTCAGGATCATCTGCTAATTCTTTTCCTTTCTTTAACACTGATAATGCACATAAAACGGTTCCAACTAAGGTTGCTGGAATGCAGACAACAAGTAATGTAAAAATATTAACCGAAGTGTAGTGTGATTTAGACATAAACGCCAATACCGCTACAGTTGCTGCTGAAATTGGACATGCTGTGATAGCCTGCTGTGATGAAACAATAGATGCTGAAATTGGACGTTCTGGACGAATTCCTGTATCAATGGCAATTTCATTAATAACCGGAAGCAAACTATATACAATATGGCCTGTTCCACTCATAAACGTAAAAATATAAGCAATAACTGGTGCTAAAATTGTAAGCATCTTAGGATTTTTACGAAGTATCTTTTCCGCTATCTTAACTAAAAAATCCAATCCCCCACATGCCTGCATTGTAGCTGCGGCACAAATAACTGCAATCATAATCAAAATTACTGTAATAGGCGGATCAGCTGGTGCTACATGTAAACCAAATGTCATAATTAACATTCCAAGCCCACCAGCCATTGCCAAGAATGTACCCCCTATTCGTACACCTATAAAAATAATGGCAAGAACGATTACTAACTCTACCCAAAACATAGATTTATCCTCCTCAATGTTAAATTAATTTTATTATTCCTTATTGCAAGAAATATTATTATTTAAGAATGGTGCGCACATTCTTAGTAATACAAAATCAATTCAGCTCTTTTGTGTATCGTTTTGTATTGTACTGTATCGTTTTGTATTTAATACAATAGTATACCCTGTATATGCTTTTGTCAATTGGATTTTAATGTTTATTTAATATACAATTAAAATCATCACTTATTGTTTCCTATTTTCATGTAATCGTTTTAATATATAGACACAAAAAACTGCTCCATAAATAGAACTTTCACGCTTTGCAATATAAATAAAAGTATTTTGAATACTACTTTTATTTATATGCATAGTGATTCCATAATCCCTGGAAGTAAGTATTTACCGCTTTAATATTAATATTCCACTTTCCACATATAACGGCGCGTAGCTAATGGATGCTCACGTTTTGTTGCAAGTGCATGGTTATATATAGGATACACATTATTGAACAATGAATGATTAAAATAATCAACAACAGAAGCATCAATTGTAGAAAGACCAAGTTCTTTAGCATCCAATACTTCTATACGTTTTGCATAGGTATTTAAGAATTTAAGAGCTCTTTCATCTAAATCACGTGTTGAACCCTCAGAAATCTGAATCATAAATGGACGGTTTGCATCAGTAATTTCAAAAGGTCCGTGGAAATATTCTCCAGTATGGATGCTGCTAGAATCAAGCCATTGCATCTCCATAAAGATACAGATACTTTCCATGTAAGCAGCTCCATAGCTTGCACCACTTCCCATAGTGTAAATAACTGAATCATCTTTATAGTTTTCAGCGAATTTAGCTGCTCTCTCTGCAACATGATTACGAGCATTTCTTATGATATTGGTAATCATTCCAGTGCCTTCATAAAATTTATTGTAGTTTTCATATCCTTCTGTCTGTGCTAAAAGCTCTACTGCTACTAAAAGAGCACATATTGTCTTTTCACCTGAATAGTCAATATCTCCTTTAAGATGATCTGGACTAGCATCAAAGGTATAACGAACAATGTAATCACCAAATTCTATGATTTCTGATTCCTTAAGCCATGTTAGAATAATAACAGCTGCTCCCATTTCTTTACCAAGCTTTGCAGCCGCAATTGTTTCTGGTGTATTTCCCTTATGACATGCCAAACAAATTATTGAATTTTCACCAAAATCCTTCGGTGTACTGTGAACGAATTCATTACTGTTAATCCATACAGATTTAATTGAAGTACATTCTTTTTCCATAAAAGTTTTTGCTGGATAAAGAGCTCCTAAAGATCCTCCACATCCCACAAAATAAATACTCTTAACTCCGCCTTTTGCTTTCTTTTTCTCAAGAATTTCAGAAATAATGCTTTTAATATCTTTACTACTATAATCCATTTTACTCATTCTCCTTTGCTCTATTGTCTTTATTTGTTTCTGAATTAATCATAATACAATATAATACATTATGTCAATGGAAAATTTTATTTTTTAAGGTATATACAATGTTTTGTGTTTGTATTATAATAAATACGTAATTAATTTATGCATTCGTATGGAGGTTATATATGGAACTAAATAATACAATTGTTACACCTTTATACAAACAATTAGAAAAAAAGCTGCAGCAAGAAATAGATAGTGGTCAAAGACCTGCTGGAAGTCGTCTTCCAACAGAAAATGAATTAAGCAAAGCTTATAATGTAAGCCGTGTAACCGTCCGCAAGGCTCTTTCTGAACTATCCGAATCAGGATATTTAGAGCGCAAATCAGGGAAAGGTACTTTTGTTGCTGAGAAAAAACTTCAGCGCGGAATAACAAACGGTGTTTTAGGCTTTTCTGAAATGTGTAAAATGATGAACGCAATTCCAGGCGCTAAAATTATAAAGATTGCCCTTGAAGAGCCGTCTGAAAAAGATATACAGCAAATGTCACTTAATAAAGACGAAAAAATTCTGGTATTAGAGCGTGTACGTTATGCAAATGGCAAGCCTGTGTTATTAGAATTTAATAAATTTCCTGAATCCTTTTCATTTTTATTTGGAGAAAATCTAAATGACACATCCTTGTACAACATTTTGAGACAACACAATATAATTTTAGATCACTCTAGGAAAACACTAGACATTGTATTTGCAGATACTAAAGAAGCTAAAACATTAGGAATTTCCAGAGGATATCCACTTTTAAGAATTAATAGTATCATACATAATGCAGATGATACTATTACTAACCTCTGTCAGCAGCTCTGCATAGGAGACAAGTTCACATTTATAATTTAAAAAAATTGCGAAGTAACAATGCTTCGTCACATTAAAAAAATCCTATAAAGCTAAGACTCAAAAATCCTAAAATTCTAAGATATTTCAATAACTCGCGTTGCTCAAGCAGATTGAAATATCTAAGTATTTTAGGATTTTTAAGTCGAGCTTTATTAGGATTTTTTTAAATCATTCCTTCAGTATTGTTACTTCGCTCCCACGGTAGTGCAAGGAGAAAATTCCTCCGTGCCTACGGAATTTTAGACTTAAAACTTTGTACCCAATTAAATGTTAATACCATATATCACCTCTATTTATTAACCATTTTTACAATGTATTTTTCACAGAGAAACGGAGAAAAATTTTCTTTAAACACTGTGTAATGCGAGGTAAGTGTATTGCAGGATGATTTAACAATTTTTAGTGCTACCGCCCCATTATTCTTCCTTCAAAACCGTTCCTTCTACGTGATGCTTGCTCATAAGCTTATCCTTTTTTCTGTATTCTTTGCTCTTAAATATAATGTCAAAATCATAATTCTCTGGATACAATTCCTTCTTATCAATATAAAGTGATAGTCTCTTTCTATTTATTTTAATTTTGCGTTTCATGACCATAACGCCATATTCACCTCTACTATTTTGTTCCTCGCAAATTATACCTGTTCGCTTCATAAAAGAAATATACACACAGTCACCTACTTTAAAATCAGGTTCCTTTTTAGCAAGCTTCTTCTCTTCCTCTTTTTTTATTGATGCTTTAAATTCACGAACCTGCTTTTTATGAGCTTCCTTTTCCTCAACATTTTTTACCTGTTCATAAGGTTTTACATCCGCGTAGCTTTTCTCTTCCTTATAGGTTACAAAATGTGCTCTTTCAATTATTTTTTTATCCATTCCAAGCCTTAAAGCTATAAGAAATGCATTACTTTCGCCAGCTTTTCCTATGCTTAATTTATATAATGGTTTTAGAGTATTAATATCAAAGCCCATTGAACCATTTACAAAACCCTCATGCTTTTCTGCAAATTCTTTTATTTCACTGTAATGAGTAGTAGCACATATGGTTGCTCCTTTTATATATAATTCTTCAAGCACTGCAACTGCTATTCCCATACCCTCTCCTGGATCCGTTCCTTGCCCAAGCTCATCTACAATAACCAAATCATTTCTTCCAGCAGAGTCCAATATAGAAATAATATTATTTATGTGAGAAGAAAAGGTGCTTAGATCTTGTTCTATGCTTTGGCCATCCCCAATATCCACAAATATATCTTGAAATATTGCCATTTCGCTTCCTTCTGCTGCGGGCACGTGAAGTCCTGCTTGAGCCATCATCGTAAGAAGTCCAACAGTTTTTAAGGTGACAGTTTTCCCACCAGTATTGGGTCCCGTTATTACAAGTCCTCTGTAATTCTCACCAATGGTAAAATCTAAAGGCACTGCCTTATCACCCAAAAGTGGATGTTTTCCCTTCTTCAAATTTATATAATTTCTAGTGTTAAGTTCTACACTTCTTCCAGATATGGCTTTGCTGTATTTACCCTTAGCAAAGATAAAATCATAGTTAGACATAACTTCAAGATTAATTTTAAATTCCTTTATATTATCATAAACGGCCGCAGTAAGCTCTGAAAGTGTCCTGTAGACCTCTTTTTCTTCTTCGATTTTATTCTCATTAAGTTCATTTTGAAGCTTTTTAACCTCCGCTGGTTCGATAAATACAGTGGAGCCACTTTGAGATTTATCATGAATTTCTCCATCCATATAATGCTTATATTGACTTTTTACTGGTATAGCGTATCTTCCATCCCTTTGGCTTACAACTGCCTCCTGAATATAGGATTTATATTTATCACTTCTTAAAATACTGTCTAATTTACTTTTAATTCTATCCTCTAATATATAAATTTTTTTTCTTATTTTCTGCAACTTATTGGAAGCCTTATCATCTACTGCACCATGAACTATACATCTTTCAATTTCCTCTCTTACTCCAGCTAGTTCGCAAATAGAATAAGCATATCTAGATATGGTTGGTGCTGCATATTCCTTATCCTTCATAAATTTTTTAACCTTAGCGGTATCATGCAGTAAACTAGCTGAAGCTTCTAATTCCTCTGGTGTTAATATGGCTCCCTTTTCAAGTTTAGCTACAATTTTATCCATATCCTTAAGGCTATTTAGTGGTATGCTTGAAGATATATCAACTATTTTTCTAGCCTCTGTAGTTTCCATTAGTGCAAGCTTTATAGTTCCTTCCTGAATCTTAGGCTCAAGCTTTTCAATTCTCTCCTTTGCAATATTCGATAAAGCAAAGCTTTTTAATTCGTCCTTTATCTTATAAAATTCTAATATTTCCTTTGACTTATTATTCAATTTCTTTCTCCTCCAATTAACTGGTTGAAGGACTTTTTTTAATGACCTAGCAAAAAAATAAATATCTACTCTTTACTCTTTTTTATATACAAAAAGGCTATAAGCAAAGAATTCTTCACTTATAGCCTAGATTTATCATAACCTAAATAAACCTATAAATTTATATAAGCATTTACCTGTGAATTTCTTTTAACTAAGTTCATCTTAAAAAATCCATCAACAAATAAGCCTAACTAAATAGGCATTTTTTCAAATTTTTTAAGAATTTAATTTTATTTACTTAGTTAAAAACCACACTCACACAAATGCACTTCCTTTTCTTGAATATAAACTACATTAGTTAACATAGTTTATTTATATTTTTATATTACATTATCTTTTCATGAACTGCAATATTTTTATTTATATATTCTTCAATAAGCTTAACCCTATCCATTCTTTCTCTTCTTTTATTTACACTTAATTGTAAATTTAAAGGAGGAACTTTAATTTCATAGCCTTTCCATTTAATTCTTTCAAGATGCTGCTTTGCATATGGTCCAGAATCTGAAGGCTCTGGTTCATCCAAACATTCGCTAGGATCAGAAGCTATATCTATTCTTGCATGGCAAAAAATCACTCCAAAATCCTTAGTTACCCAGCCTTTAGTATCTACTATTGGTTCGACTAAACAATCCGAAAAAATTCCACTTATCTCGGAAACATATTTAGAATCAATCATGATATCAACATCGTGAGGATTTAATGGTATTCCTCTTATACATGCAGCACAACTGCCAGTTAACCACCAATCTACTCCTTTACCATTTAGCCTTTTTACAAATTCCAAAAGTGCGTCTTCCCATGGAATTGGTTCAAAATATCCTAGCTGACTGAACATTTTCTCTGCACTTTTTTTATAATTAGCTTTAATTTTATCAATATTTTTAATGTCTTTAGAGAATTTTTTGATATAGCTCTCGCCATCCGCCTCATAAAAGCACATCTTTAGAATTTTTTCATACTTTTCATGAAATTTCGAAACTCTAAAAATAATATCATCACATTTTTCTTCAAAAGTTATAAGCATACTACTTCATCTCCTTTACAGGTACGTATAATCTATATCCAACACGTTCTGGATTGTGAATTTGGTAAACAACAGCCGATTTATCCTGAATATATCCATTAACCTCAAAGTCATAATTATTAAAAGCATCATCAACAGCCCTACAAACACTTGCTCCAATTTTTTCGTAATCAAAAGTTCCATGTGAAAATACTATATAATTCCTCTTTGGCACATCTATGCAAATCATTTGACTCGGAAGCTCTCCTTTATAGTCAGCTGGCAAACGTATACCATATGCATATCCACTTTTACCTGTTTCATCATAAAATATTCCGCCTATCTGTCCATCAAACTCTCCAATTTTTCCAGTAATGCTATCAAGTGCACCTTTAATACTGTCAAGTAAACCGCTAATTGTGTTACAATCCTGTCCTGGAACTTGTTCTTGAAGCTTCCAAAATCCAAAATAGTCATGTGCTTCAATATTTTTTATATACAAAAACTTATGTGCTGGAAGTGTTACTTCCTTAATAGAAATTTGTTGTAATTCATTTTTATTCATACTGCTCTCTCCTATTCCTAAATAGTATGGATCAAAGATGTTCTGCTTATTTTTAAGCACTAGTGGCATTTTTCTTTTTCTGTATTCATTTGGTGTTATTCCATATGTAGCTTTAAAAGCTCTTGTATAAGCCTCTTGAGATGAAAAACTGTACTTTATAGCAATGTCTATTATCCTTTCTCTTGTATCCCTAAGCTCAATAACACTATAAGCAAGCCTTCTAAGTCTTAAATAATTTCTAAATGTTATACCTGTAAGCGCCTTAAATTGCTTTGCCACATGATACTTAGAATATCCAAGCTTTTGGGAAATGGTAGTTAACGCAATTTCATCACTGGCATCCTGCCAAAGCTCACTTTCAATAATATTTATCATTTTCTGTATTGTCCTATGCCATTCAAACATCTCATCATCACCTTCATGAATAGTATAAATAAATTATACTTCTTAGTTTTGATTTGAGCTGTGAATTAAAATAAAAAACTATGTTTTAAATAATTGCAAAAATCAACACTTATTTAAAACATAGCCTAAAATAATTGTGTTTTGTATATTTCTTATTAAAGTATGACATAATATAAGGTGAGTGGATTGCAAAGTTTGTAATCGGCTTAATCATTGTAAATTGTAGATTGTTTACTTAACAAGTGGTTTTGCAGAACTACTTGTTATTTTCTTTTTTGTTTCTTTTTTTGTTATCTACGTACACTGCTAATTCAGTGGAAATTCCATCCTTATTAACATTTGCTTTATTTCTCATAGCAACACTTTTCTCCTGCTTATAGCAAAACGCAAGGAGCATTGCAACAATAGATAAAGCTAGCTGTTACACATAGAACTATTAATGCAAAAAAGGTGTAATTCATTCTACCACCTCTTTTCCTGCCGAACTTAGCTTTGCAATTCACTCATATTTTGGTACTTGGAAAAGAGGAATATTTACAATTATTTGTACCGTCATTAATTAATTTAACCATTTATTCAAGGTTTAAACATTGTGGGCTTTGTAAAAATTTTATATTGGAAGTATAATTTACTTATTATAAAATCTGTAAATAGAAAAGATGTGATTCAATTGGCAATTAATCCGGTGAAGTTAAAAAAGTATACGAATTATTCTAGCATACTTACAAGCCTCCCTCACAGCTCATATAACCTTACTTTAGAAATGAAAAAAAGTATTAAGGAGAATGTAATACTTGCAAATAACGATTGGTATTTAAATGAATTGTATGATTTTTTAACAAATCTAAATATAACTTCAATATCGGCTAATTACAGTAGATATGTAATAGATGTTAATAGAAAGCCTGAATATAAAGACAATCATGAAAAGTATACTGAATCCTTAGTTTATTTTAAAACCACGTTTAATAAAGAAATTTATGACAAACCATTGCAAAGTGATGTAATAGAAAATAGAATAGAAAAAATATACAAGCCATATCATTCTTGCTTACTCAATGAAATAAGCAATATTTTAAATAATAAAAATAAAGTATACCTATTTGATCTTCACAGCTTTTATCATCAATCTACAGCAGATGTAGTACTCGGAACTCGCTACGGGAAAACATGTTCAAAAGAATTTTTAGATATTGTATATAATGCTTTTGTAAATGAAGGCTTCAGTGTAAAGGTTGATGAAATAGGCTTAAGAGGCGGGTATATTACCTATCATTATAGTTCAATAGAAAATGTTGAAGCCATACAAATCGAAATAAGATATACAAAATATATAGAAAACAGGTATTTTGATGAGGAATTTATGCCTAAAATAAATTATGAATTATTTAATGACACTAAAAATCGCTTAAATAGAGTTTTTAGTGCTATAAAAGAAAAACTAGATTAAAAATAAAAAGCCTTAGATTTATTTCTTAGGCTTTTAGGCATCTTCAAAAAATAAAGAATTCATATTTGGCCAATTTCACTCAATATTTCGCCAACTGAACCTGCTAAGGCTATATAACTAGCCTCCCCCGTATTACACAGAATCATCTCTCAATATAAACTTATGATCTGTGAGTAATTAAATTTTTTATGTAATTAATTATAACGCTTATTGGATTTCCTGGAAGTATCTTTTCACCAACTAGTATAAATACTACTATAACAATGATTACTATTATATCTTTAAGATCCATACCTTTGCACCTCCTAAAGCACTCAATTTTCTAGAATTTATATTCCTAGATTTATTAATTTTATTTAAAGACAAACAAGCTAAAAGGTTCAAATTAGTAACACCAGGTTTAGGTTTATACTATTAAATTGGATGTTAACTCAAAGTATAGTGAAGGTGGATTTACCTTGAAAGTTCTCTGTTATTGTAAAATGCAGAAGATATGAAGAAAGATATAACCATGAGTATAGCACTAATTAAAAGTGCGCTGCCACATAAAGTCCAATATGACATGCTTGTAAATATTTTTATCATTTTAATAAGATTATGATTATTAATAGATGAAATTCCAAGATACATAGCAAAAAATAATATCATAATAAGCCATTTCGTTTTTGCATAACCAGATTTAAAATAAGCAGGCAAATATACAGAATTTAATATGGCTATAAGGCAAAAACAAATTATTATATATTCTATCTTCATAATGCCCTTATTACTATTTATTAACGCTGCAAATATAGACTGAATACATATCGCTATTACAAAAAACACCAAAACAGATATGTATTTTGCAATAACCACATTTTTTTTAGTTACTGGCAAACTGTTAATTATAATATAGGATTTATTTTTATCGTCAAGCAAACATGAATTTGTTAATAGCAAATATTCAACAGCAAATGGTACTAAAATTGAAATAATTATTACAGGTACTTCTTTTGCAAAATAAACATAAATACTTTCTACAAATATAAATAAAATAGCTATAGCTAAAGTTTTTTTCTGCATAAGTATATCTTTAGAAATTAAATTAAGCATTTTCTCCACTCCTTACCGTATACAACATAATATCTTCCAAGCTGGCCTTTTCAATCAAAACATCATTTCCAAATAATTTTCTAATACCTGCAGTATTGTTCGTTAAAGCTTCAAATCCAAAAGCATTTTCATTTATAGAAACAAAATTTTTTGTATTATCTCTGTTTAGAAGTTTCTTTTTTCCTTTTACAATGCTATAACTTTCTAAAATATCATCCTTTTGCTTAGAAAATACTATTTCACCTTTGTTTATAAAGGTTATATAATCTGCAATCTTTTCTAAATCAGAAGTAATATGAGTAGAAAAAAATATAGATTTATTTTCATCCTGAATCACAGAACATAAAATTTCAAGCATTTCACTTCTAAAAACAGGATCTAACCCTGAAGTAGGCTCATCCATTATAATGAGCTCAGCACCATGTGATAATGCTAATGCAAGAGAATACTTCATTTTCATACCTTTAGATAATTCTTTTATTTTTTTCTTCTTTGGTAAATCAAAATTAGAAAAATAATGTTTAAAGGTTTCTTCGTCCCAATGCTTGTAAAAAGGAGCTATTATATCCTTCATCTCCATTAAATTTAAATCCTCATAAAAATAATTTTCATCATAAACAAATCCAATTTTCTGTTTTACTTCTTTTTCACTTTTAACGTTATCCAGTCCAAAAACCCTTATATCTCCAGAATCCCTTTTAATTAAATTCATTATGAGATTAATAGTAGTGCTTTTGCCAGCTCCATTAGGACCTATAAATCCCATTATGTATCCTCGTTTCAAATTAAAACTTATATTCTTCAGTGAAAATCCAGCATAGTGTTTACTTAAACCATTTACCTCTAAAATATTGTCCATAGCTTGCCTCCATTACTGATTGTTATATATAATTTCTAAAATATCTTTTAAATCCTCAAGAGGCAAATTAACTAGCTTGCTCGCCTCAACTGCCTCCGTCAATTTTTCTTCAATTACTTTTATTCTGTTTTCTCTTAAAATTTCTTTATTTTGTCCCGCAATATATGAACCTTTTCCGGGCACAGTGTCTATAAAACCTTCATTTTCAAGCTTCTCATATGCCTTTTTAGTAGTAATTACACTTATCTTAAGTTCCTTGGACAAACTTCTTATAGATGGAAGCGGTTCTCCCTCTGAAAGTTCTCCATTAAAAATAAGACTTTTTATTTGCGATGCAATCTGCTCATATATTGGATCATTAGAAGAATTCGAAATAATTATGTCCATGCTTAGTACCCCTTTGCAAATGAGTATATTATATTTTTTGTATATGTACAGTATATACAGTATATACATGTTTGTCAACAGGATTAAAATATTATATTATAATGTAAATTGAATAATAATTTAAACTTTGGAGGAAAACATGGAGGAATACTTAGAATTAAAAAAATTGACCTATCTCTTAATATCTAGATATTTAACTTACGCGCTAATGTACATAGCATCTATTATTGAAATTGGAAGTAACATTAAATCCGCTGCAATTTTTACACTGTTTTTTTTAGCTGTACTTATAACCTCGTCATTAAGAATTTATAAATTTAGCCATAGAATTGCTTTATTTATAAGCTCTATCTTAATTGAACTTATAATAATCACCTTTATGTATTATTATTTTTGTTATGTTACCTTCGTACTTATATTTATATTGATAGTTGACACCTTCCTATTTCCACGCTTTAAAATGTCAATTTTAATTTCGATACCGTCATATATTACTCTAGCTTTGTTCTCCTTCATTAAGTATAAAAATTTGTCCATTCAATTTATTTTTTCAGACCTTTTAGCATATTGGGTTGCAATAACTTTCTTTGCCTGTGCCGCATATCTTCTAAAAAAGACAATCTTCTTGAAAGATAAAATGCAACTTTTATATTCTGAATTAAAGAAATCAGAAGAAGATCTGGAAGCTGCAAATAAAAAGCTCAAGGATTATTCAAAAAAAGTAGAAGAAGTATCAATTTTAAATGAAAGAAACAGGCTTGCAGGAGAAATACACGATACAATAGGTCACAGCCTCACAGCATTAATAATGGAAGTGGATATATGCAATAAACTTATAGGTAAAGATGTTAATAAAACAAAAGTAGAATTAAAAAAAGCTCAAGAACTGGCTCGATATTCACTTAGTGAAGTTAGAAAATCCGTTAAATCAATAAAGTCAAATGATAAACTTACTGGCATAAATGCAATTAAAGATTTAATAAGCGATTATGAAAAAAACACTGGTATTGCAGTTCACTTTAATATTTCAAGACGTCAATACAAACTATCACCTGCAATTGAAGTTGCTGTTTATAGAGCCATCCAAGAAGCTCTTACAAACTGTACTAAATATGGTCGTGCAAACAATGCCTATGTTGATATATGTTTTAGAGAAAATGGAGTAGAATTCTGCATTACAAATGATGGTCTTAACTGTCCTAATATAAAAAAGGGCACTGGACTAACTACAATGCAAGAAAGAGTAGAAGTTCTTGGAGGAAATTTAAAGATATCTGGCGAAAGTAACTTTAGTATAAATGGATTTATTCCAGTGGAGGTATAAAATGAATAAAATAAAAGTACTAATTGCCGATGATCAATCCATAATAAGAGATGGACTAAAGCTTATACTTGACATGGAAGAAGATTTAACCGTTGTTGGTGCTGCAGCTAATGGCAATGAAGCCTTGGAGCTAACAGAAAAGCTGAAGCCCGATGTTATTCTCATGGATATAAGAATGCCAAAATGCGATGGAGTAATTGGAACTCAAAAAATAAGTGAAGCTTACCCTGACATTAAAATAATAATATTAACGACCTTTCTTGAAGATGATTATATATTTGAAGCATTAAAATACGGCGCAAAGGGTTATCTATTAAAGGATGTGGAATCGGATAAGCTTGCTGGTTCCATAAGAACAGTTGTAAATGGAGGCGTACTTATTGATCCTGCTGTAGCCGCAAAAATTGTAACCGGGCTTGGCGGTAACAGTAAACCTAAAAAAATCGACGATCTTACACAAAGAGAATCTGAAATTGTAAAACTTATCGCAGAAGGTAATACAAACAAAGAAATAGCCAAGCTTTTATTTATTTCAGAAGGAACCGTAAAAAACCATGTAACTAATATTCTAAGTAAACTTGATTTAAGAGATAGAACGCAAATTGCACTTTATGCTAAAAACCACTTAAATTAGAGAACAGAGTAAAGAGTAGAGTGAAGGATGATTTTTCTCCGCTACGCTCTAAAAAATCTTAAACTTATGCTTACATAATAGCACTACATGCGGTGCTCAGTAAATCAGAACCATGACCAGGTGTGACAAAGGTCATGGTTTTTTTGTGACCTTAAAATAGGCATTTGGGCACATCAAAAAATTCATTCTAAGATATATACTTTAATCATAATAAAGAAATTATTGTGAACTATGAACTAAACAAAAATCAATTGTTAATCTATAACAATTGATTTTTAAAAATTCATGCATCTAAAGAAAGGATGATATAAAGTGTGCCTAATTAAAATAGAAAATCTAGTAAAAGAATATGACAAAAATACTGCTGTTAAAGGACTAAGCTTTGAAATAAATAAAGGAGAAGTATTTGGACTTCTTGGACCTAATGGTGCTGGAAAATCAACCACTATATCTATGCTGTCTGGTCTTTTAAAACCAACCGAAGGTAAAATCCTTATTGATGGTAAAGACACTTTGAAATATCCAATGCTCGCCAAAAATGCTATAGGACTTGTTCCTCAGGATATAGCTCTTTACCCCACGCTTACTGCCAAAGAAAATCTTTATTTCTGGGGAAGAATGTATAATTTATCTGGCAAATTATTAAAAGAAAGAGTTTCAGAAGTACTAGAAATAGCCAATCTTGAAGATAGAAAAAATGAAACTATTAAAAGCTATTCTGGTGGTATGAAAAGAAGAATTAACATAGCCGCTGCACTTCTTCATCATCCACAAATACTAATAATGGATGAGCCAACAGTTGGAATTGACCCACAATCTAGAAATCACATACTTGAAAGTGTAAAGAAACTTAATTCAGAAGGAATGACAATAATTTATACAAGCCACTACATGGAGGAAATTGAATATCTCTGCACAAGAATAGGAATAGTAGATCACGGAAAGCTCATCGCAATTGGAGAAAAGGATGAATTAAAAAAATCAGTTGCTAAACAAGACAAAATAGAAATTGAAATATCCCAAATAAACCCTCATATTTTAGAAAAAGCAAAAGAAATTTATGGTGTAAAAAGCCTAGATATAAATGACAACAAAATAATAATAAATTCTTGTGGCAATAAAAACATTTTATCAAGCTTGCTTGACCTATTTTCTAAAATGAACGCTAAAATACTTTCCATTAAAGTTGATGAACCCAATCTTGAAAGTGTATTTTTAAATCTTACAGGAAGAGCATTAAGAGATTAAAGGAGGCTTATAAAATGAAGATTTTACATATAAGTTTTAAGGATTTGCTTATCACTTTAAAGGATAAAAAGTCTATGGCACGCATAGTGCTCATGCCTATTGTTCTGATATTAGTGCTTGGAATGGCACTCAGTAGTACCTTCAAAAGTAATGCAGTTACGATTAATAAATTTGATGTCGCTGTAGTTGATAATGACAACGGAGAATACTCAAAGGAATTCAAGAATGTATTAAAGTCAAAAGACGTAAGTAAAATGATAAATTACAAAAGAATGAGTGAAGCCTCTGCAAAGGATGAAATTAAAAATGGACAATTACCTGTGCTTATAGTTATACCAAAAGGATATTCTAAGGATACTACAAATGGCAAAAAAACTAACATAGAAATATACTCTGACCCCGGAAATACTGTTGATGCCAAAACCGTAGAAAGCTTTGTCAAAAGTTATACTGCTACCGTTTCCTCTATTGAAGCAGCCGTTGAAGCCTCAAATGGACAGCTTAAAAGCTACAAGCTAGACGGTCATATGATAATAAATAAACTTGTAGCTAAAACTAAAAGCAGCAGTTTTAAGCTTACTGAAAGTTCTCTAAAAGCTAAGGATAAACTTTCTGCAATGCAGTATTACTCTGCTGCAATGCTTGCGATGTATGCTTTATTTGTGGGCAGCCTCGGCACAAGCTCCATGCTTGAGGAAAGAGAAGACGGAACCTTAAAAAAACTCTTCACAACCCCTGCATCAAAATTTGAGATATTTTTAGGCAAAGTTCTTGGTGTATTTTTTCTAGGGATTTTTGATGTTATCGTGCTTGTGGCTTTTACTAAAATAGTATTTAACGTCAGTTGGGGAAATTCCTTATCTGGACTCACAGTATTATCCCTTGCAATGATATTTGCCTCCTGCGGCTTTTCATTATTCTTATCATTGATATTTAAAAGCACAAAATCTGTTCTTCTAACTAGTGCCGTTATAATTATGATAATGTCATTTATAGGTGGAAGCATGTATCCCCTATCTCAAATGCCAGAGGCTATGCAAACTGCATCAAAATTTATGTTAAACAACTGGGCACTTAGGGGATATTTAAGCTTAATGATGGGCAGCGGCTTTAGTTCCATTATTATTCCTTCTATAGTTTTAGTAGTTATCGGAAGCTTGCTTTTACTTTGCGGTACCTTTAAATTTAAATTTGATTAAGGATGTGATCTGCATGAAAAAGTTTATTTATATAGGATTATTAAAATTGAAGCTGCTTGCAAAAGATAAAATGTCTCTTGCTGCAATAATTTTGACTCCAATCATTTTTGTTACAGTTTTAGCTGTTGGTTTTGAAAATTCCAGCGATGACAGCAAAAATGTAAAATACCCTGTAGGAATTGTAAACAACGACACCGGTAAATACTCAAAGCGGCTTATAAATATGCTTAAAAATGATAAATATTTTGACGTAACTGAAAGTAGCTATGAAAGTTCTCGTAAAGCTGTCGAAAATGGAAAACTCTCAATGAGTTTTGTAATTCCAAAAAATTTTTCAGCTTCTATAGAAAATAACAAAGCTAAAGACATTGGTATGATAAAGCTTCAGGATAACGAAAACACCTCCTCCTTTGGTATAATCGTAGAAAATTACATTCAGCAGCTTTCCATTGGAGAGAATGCTAAAAAAGCTTCAGCAAGCTTACTAACATCAGTGAAGCTAGTTAATGAAAATAAAAAAACTGAAATTGAGAATAACATTGAAAAAGATTATTTAAAAAAT
Organism: Clostridium neuense; assembly: GCF_045310695.1. Lineage (NCBI taxonomy): Bacteria > Bacillati > Bacillota > Clostridia > Eubacteriales > Clostridiaceae > Clostridium > Clostridium neuense. Next base: position 204,847 of record NZ_JBJIAA010000008.1, on the reverse strand, counting down.
ATAAAAACCCAGAAAAGTACCTATAGCCTAAATACGCTTCAAAAAAACAAAACACATGCAAAGGATAAATTATCTACAAGTGCAATAGGAATAATGATAATGTTTATTATGTTTTTCGTGAGCCTTGGGGCAGGCTCTATTCTTGAAGAAAAGGAATTTGGAACCTGGACACGAACTGAGTCCACACCTACCAAAAACAGAACTATTTTATGTGGATATGTATTTGGTAACTTTATAATTGGCTGGCTTCAAGTTGGTATACTCATTTTATTTAGCAAATACGTGCTTAACTTAAACTGGGGAAGCTCTCCTCTAGGTATAATACTTCTGTTTTCATCATTTTTACTTGCTTCAATTGGGCTAGGAACTGCTCTTTCTTCCTTCGTAAAAACAAAGAAACAGCTTACAACCCTTGTACCTATAGTTGTAATTCCAACTTGTCTGCTTGCCGGCTGCATGTTTCCAAGAAATATAATGTCAGACACCATGCTAAAAGTTTCAAACTTTGTTCCGCAAACATGGGTAATTAAAGGAACCACAGATTTGATTACAAGAAATACAAATATAAACGCTGTCTATACCCCATCACTTATTCTTATAGGCTTTGCAGCTGTATTCTTTATACTTGGGCTTGAAATTATGAAATTAGAAAAAAGCACAAATTGACAATGCTTGGCTCACATGTAGTAGAAAAAAATCCCTCCGTACCTCCGGAAGTATAATACCATTATCCCTCTAGGTGAATATTAATGATATAATTATAAATACTTAATATATATAAAAATGTAAGCTTTAGGGGGTACAAAATGAATCAAGATAGTTCAACTAAATGCTGGAACCAAGTTAGAATTGATACTTGGATTGAAAAAGCTCAAACAAATGACTTTAGATTATACTATATAATGCCCTATACCCTGCAAAAGTTAGGAAAGGTCAAGGGAAAACAAATTCTTGATTTGGCTTGTGGGGAAGGAGGATATTCAAGAGCTTTAGCAAAGCAAGGAGCCATCGTAACCGCTGTTGATTGTTCTAAAACTTTTATAAATTATGTCACAAATAAAGCTCAAGAAGAGAACTTAAAAATTAATACCTTATGTAGAAATGCTAATAAATTAACAGATATACCTGACGGCACTTATGATATTGTACTTTGCTCTATGATGTTAATGGATGTAGAAGACCTATATGGAACACTAAAAGAAATACATAGGGTTCTAAAGACTGATGGGAAAGTTTTTATATCTATATTGCATCCGTGTTTTAAACCAAAAGAAAGTAAATGGACATCAGAAGATGATAAAATAAAAGTTCTAGTTAGCGATTATTTTACCCCAGCACAATGGATTGGAGAAATTAAAGGTATTGATGCTAACATAATATATAGGCATAGAACCCTATCAGAGTATATCAAAGCTTTCATAAAAAATGATTTTACAGTAGTAGATATGAATGAACCAATTCCATCAAAAGAACAAATGTCCATGTCTTCAAGAATTAAATGGTTATCGAAAATACCAATGTATCTGTTTATAGAATTAGAAAAGTAAACTTCTACTGAATAGAATGTGAAAAATGTGCTGTTTATTAAATAATGCACATTTTTCTTATATACTAACAAAATTAATTTATCCTATGCTCAAAATACTCAACTGCTGTGTTATCCCAAATACTAGAATTTAACTATCTTTGGTTCCCCTTTCATACTTGCAAAAGTTGCAGTTGCATCTTTTAAGTAAAGAACTTCAAATATACCATCATCTACAGAATACATATTTTTTAATCCTGGATTATCAGAAAGCATCTTTTCCTTTGCTTCTTTTCTTTCATCAGCAATACAATTTGCTTCAATGCGAAGCCAGCTTCCACCTTTACCCATGCCGCAAATTTCAACCTTAGAATTCTTTTCAATTTGCTTAAATACCTTTTTAGTGTTGTTAGTACAAATATATAATTTTCCTTCAAACTCAGCTACTGCTCCAAATGGACGAACTCTTGGCTGATCCCCTTCTACTGTTGCTAAATAAAACACTGGATTTTCCTTTAAAAACTTTAATACTTCTTCCACCTTGATTACTTCCTTTCACACATAGTAAAACCGTCCTTAAAATTTAAATTGATTAAAATAAAAACTTAAGGCTGTTACTAAACTTTTAATTTTGATATGATATATGATATAATTTAACTATACATATATTATATTTTGTTACATCAATTTTTAAAAGTACGATTTTTTTAAATACTTAGTATCTACAAAGATACTATTGGAGGAGATTCGATGTTAACACAAGAAGAATTATTCGGAAAATGTCCATATGCAACTTCTCAAAAAATCCTATCTGGAAAATGGGCATTAATTATTTTGCATCATTTAAGTGAAAAAACACTTAGGTTTAGTGAATTGCAAAAACTACTTCCTGATATAACTCAAGCAACACTTACAAAGCAGCTTCGTACCTTAGAAAAGCATGGAATAATTATTAGAACTGTATACCCTGAAGTACCGCCAAAGGTAGAATACAAACTAAGTGAAATTGGTAAGGAATTTTCTGTGGTTTTAGATAGTCTTAAGATTTGGGGAGAAAAATACATAAAGACAGTTAAAAATAATAAATGACAAGTTAAAATTATTCTTCTCCTTTTCACTGAAAAAGTTAATTATAGCCCTATTATAATATTTTTACCTATTGTTTTATCTATAAACGGATACTCATACTCTCTAAAAACAATTTCAATTCCCGAAAGATCATCCGGAAGTGCTGGTGACACGACAAAATTATAATGAAAATGCCCGCTTCCTCCTGTGCCATTTAGCATTTGACAATCATGCTTCTCATCAATAAACATTTCGAAGTTAGTATGTCTTCTAGTAGAATCTTCTAAAGACTCGCTAGTACTATCCCAATCTACATTAAAATTTACAACACTTGCATTAGAATACTGACGAATACAAGTTATAGAGAAAAGGTGATTATCTATTTCTATGCATTTTAAAACTGGCAAAGTCTTCTTAAAAACTTTTGGCTTAATTAACGGCTTATACATTTTTTCATTCATGAGTGCACCGAATAATGATTTTAAGAACTCTTCATACAAATTAAATTTTTCTGCCCAACTAACTATGTAATCAAAAGGTGGATAACCTGGATTATCCTTTGAAATTTCTTTACGCTTATTTATAAGCTCACAAATTTTTTCATCTATGTACTTAATTTCTTCATCATAATGGTCAGTCGGTCTCTTGAATGGCATTCGTTCCATAATATACCTCCTCATAATTTTTATATTTATTTCATTATATATTATAAATTTATCCTACTGCAAATTTATCCAATACCTCTGAACTACTTCCCCATCCTTAAAAACCTCATTTTCTAATATCCCACCACAAGCTTTTATTGTTTTTTCGGAAGCGATATTATTAACGTCACACGTAAGTAAAACCTTTTTAATTGCCAATTCTCTGCATTTTTCTAATGCTATTTTAAGCATTTTCTTGGCATAACCTTTTCTGCGTTCATTTTTCCTAACACTATATCCAATATGTCCGCCATATTTATATAAATATTCATTTAATGTATGCCTAATATTTATAATACCAACTAATTTATTGTCTTCTTCCCTAATTGCCAAAAACACATTTGCTGTCACTTTCGTATGCTTTGTAATTTCATTTTCATTATCAAGTACAAATTTCATCCATTCTTCATAAACATCATATTCTTCTAAATATGATGTACCAGCCAAATCATCGCCATCCTGTATAAACTCATTTTTGTATTCTAAAACTTGATTCTTATATTTCATAGACGGCTTTACTAATAATAGTCCCATAATGCAGCACCTCCTTAAAAATTCAGTCACTCTAAATATTTTACACAATACCGTTAAAAGAAATAGTAGGATTGCAGAAGCAATTTAAATAAAAGCCAATAAAACTTAGAGAGAAAATACTAAAAGGCTTAGAACTTTCAATCTGTTTGAGTGCAGCGAATTATTGAAAGTTCTTAGTTTTTTAGTATTTTTTCTCTTAGATTTATGGCTTTTATTTAATGCTTCAAAATCCTACTACTTCTTTATTTCATACTTACTTTTTCTTGCTCTCCTGTAGTCATGTCTTTTACAACAATTTCTCCACTTTTAACCTCATCTTCGCCGATGATTACAACCTTCTTTATGTTAAGCTTATTTGCATAGGACATTTTCTTTTTAAGCTTGTCATCCTCTAAATATATTTCTGCTTTGGAGCCCCTCTCTTGAAGCATTTTGGATACCTTAGCACAATAATGGATTGTATCTCCAATAGGAATTATTAAGTATTCTACTGAGGAATTGTGTTCATATTTATCTATAAATCCTATTTCCTTTAATACAAAGAACAATCTTGTTATACCTATAGACATCCCCACTCCTGGAAGCACATTATCTGTGTAGTTTTGTGCTAAGTTATCATATCTGCCACCAGAACAAACTGAACCATAGGATTCATTTCCTTGTAATATTGTTTCAAATACAGTTCCAGTGTAGTAATCAAGACCTCTTATGATTTTAAGATCTATTGTAAATTCGCTGTCCTCCACACCAAATATGTTTAAATAAGTTTTAACCTCTTCTATTTCTTCTACACCTTTATTAAACACTTCGCTATTTACCTTAAGTGCTTTAAGCTGAGAAATGATTTCATCGTTAGAGCCCTGTATACCCATTATATTATTTATAGCCTCGCTGTTTTCTTTTCCAACAAGCTTTTCTAGCTCAGATAAAAATTCTTCTCTTGTGATCTTCTCATATTTGTCTATTAATATCATAACCTCCTGCATGTTTGTAACACCAAGAGCAGTTAAAAAGCCGCTTAATATTTTTCTGTTGCTTATTTGAAGCTTATATGTAGTCAAGCCTATTTTCTTAAGTGCTCTTGATGCCATAGCAACTACGAGGGCATCATTTTTTATGCTAAGCTTACCATTTCCAACTATATCAACGTCACACTGATAAAATTCTCTGTAACGTCCCTTTTGGTTTCTTTCTCCTCTATACACCTTTCCAAGCTGATATCTTTTAAAAGGAAAAGTCAAATCATTCATGTATTGTGCTGCAAATCTTGCAAAAGGAACTGTAAGGTCAAATCTTAAAGCTAAATTTTTATCACCTTTTGTAAGTCTATATACCTGCTTTTCGGTTTCTCCTGCTGATTTTGCAAGAAGCACTTCTTCCTTTTCAATTATTGGGGTATCCATAGGCAAAAAGCCATTCTCTTCATAGACCCCTGTTATTTTTGAAACTATATCATTAAATATTAATTGCTCTTTTGGAAGAAGCTCCATAAAGCCTGGTAAGATTGAAGGTTTTATTTTATTATTACTCATTTTTAACACTCCTTTATTTTTCCTTGAACGCAAAAACCATGCAAGCTTATACATACCTGCATGGTTAACTAAATCATGAATTCATTATCACAATCACCAGGTAGATACAAGCCTCAATGTTTACTAAACTTGTACCTACGATTACTTAATCGAGCCACAAGTCTTCCTAGTGATGATGATGTATTAAAGTTTTTGCTTTAATTCTCAATGAACTCATAATAATCCTCCTAATTTAACATTAGATTTATTATACATTATTAAGGTTCAAGTTTCAATACCATTATAGCTTTAAGGAGTATACTGTGAATTCATTTGCACTACAACATTGTCATTTAGAGTTATCCAATATAAATTTTCACGAAAATCTGCAATGCCTCTGTCATTTGCTTCATTGTTATTAGTATTCACAATATTTTTTGTTGTATCATAGTTTACAGCTTCACTATCGGCGCCATTGCCAGTATAATATTTGTTCAGCAGTACCTTTCCTAAGTTAAAGCTAGCATCATTTGAGATTTCATATTCCTTTACTGTTTTATCTGTATTTCTTATATAATAATCGTCATACACAAAAGGTTTATTGTTTTCATCATAGTATGCTTTGCCATCCTTTACCGCTTCCTCAACTGCACGCTCTCCCATATAAAACTCAGCTTCATCAATAGTTAAATATCTCTTTCCATCTCTCTCATAAATGTTTTTTACAAAACCTATTGTTCTGATGCTTTGCTTAGGAACAGGAACTGGAGCCTTAGCTTGATTTGGCTTTACATTTGCCGCATTGTTTGCATTCTCACTTTGATTTACGCTTTGCTTACTTTGTGAATACTGAGTTGTTGCCTTACTTTTCGTAAGCTTACCTTGTATTTTTGAAAGCACTGTATTCATGTTTGATTTATCAACATTTCCTTCAATTGCTTTCACATAAGCTTTTTTAGCCTCCTCAGTTTTTCCTGAATTAACTAGCTTATTTCCAAGCTCAATATTGTTTTTAACCTGACTTTCCTTCTGCTTTACTGCTCTACTTATATTTTGCGTTGCCACAGTTTCCTTATCTGCACCTGAGCAGCCAACAACAGCATCTATTGAAAGTGTTATCATTAGTAACATTGATAATTTAGTTACATAATTTCTTTTCATTTTAATCTCTCCTTTTCTTATTACAAATTAATAATAACACCGGTTTTTTGCCAAGTTTCATAAGCTTATTGCCAAGTTATTGCCAAGAAAAAATTTTTTAAATAAATAGTTAAGGAATAAACTGAGCTTCTGCTCTAATCACTACATTGTTACTATTTAAGTACAGCCAATAATAGCCTGAATCTTTTTGTGAGTTTTCTATAAACTTAAACTGACTATAGCTTACAGCTTCATTTGAAATACCACTAGAAGATGGATCAAGAATATATTTTCCAACATTAAACTTTGCATTATCAGAGATTTCTAAATCCTCAATACCGCTGATTTTTCTGATATAATACTCCCTAACTTCATCATGAGCTAATCCATCTTTCTCAGCTTCCTTTTCTGCTTGTGGATATGTATAAAACTGACCTTCCATAATTGAAGCATATCTTTTTCCATTATTTTCATATACACTTTTAACACTAGCAAAGATTTTCTTTGATTCTACAGTATCATTTTGTTCTTGTGAATTGCCACTATCTTGATTTTGACTCTTACTTTGATTACTAGAATGCTTTCCAGCTTCATTATTCTTATAATTTGGGGACCCTTGAGCATTTTCATTATCTTGTGCCTTATTATTTACTTCTAACTTTTCTTTTAACTGTGAAAGAAGCTTTTTCATATTATCAGTATCAACATTATTTGAAACTGCCTCCTGTATTACATCGTAAGCTTCTTGGTTTCTTCCCTTTGACAAATACTTTTCCTCTATAGTTAAATAGGTTTCCTTATTTTTTTTATCTAATTCAATTGCTTTATCATAGCTTTTCTTTGCACCATCATAATCTCCGTTATCCAAAAGCTTATTGCCTAATTCAATGCTTTTTTTAACCTGATTTTCACCCTTTTGTGCCACCTTTTTCATATCTGAGGTTACCACAGTTTCCTTATCCTTATGTCCACAGCCGCTTATTGATATAGATAATACTAATACAATTAATAAAATCAGACTTCTATTTATGCGATCTCTTTTCATACCACTCTCTCCTTTTATGATCTCAAGTTAATCATATCACTATGTTTTTACCATTTTTCATAGAGTTATTATCAACTTGTTTCCAAAGCAGGTATTTTTACTCTTACTACAATTTTTTCTCCATTTTCAACTTTTATCTCGCCATTATGCTCTTTTACTATTTCGTCGCATATATATAAGCCTAGACCACTGCTCTGCTTTTCTATTGACTTTTCAGTTTTCACAAAAGGTTCAAATATCCTCTTATAAATGTTATCTGGTATTGGTTTTGATTTATTCTCAACTTCTAACTTATAGTAATTATCTTCAACCATATCTCTAATGTAAATTTTGTCGTCAATAGAATACTTTATAGCATTATCTATTATATTTATTATTAATTCCCTAATTTTATTGGGCTGTCCTAAAATACTCCCACCATTTACATTTCTAACTATAGAGCGTGAATACTTTTTAGCTTTAATATTCATGTCATCACATATTTCATTTAAAAGTTCACCCATATTAATTGGCTTTAAAACCTCGTCGACAAAGGAATCACCTTTTGATACATCAATCAACTTTAAAACAAGCTTGTGAAGCCTTTCGCTTTCAGAATATATTCTCTTTACAGCCCTTTCCTTAAACTCTTTATCCTCTACCATTCCTTCAGACAGCATCTCTGCATAGCCTGAAATTCCTGTAAGTGGAGTCTTTAACTCATGCGTCACATTATCAAAAAACTTCTTTCTTACCTTTTCAAGCTTTTCAACCTTATCCTTTTCCTTTTCAATAGTGGTTATTTGCTCTTTTATCTTGTCTTTCATATTTATAAATTCTCTTGACAATATTCCCATTTCGTCATTTGTTTTACATTCAATCTTATAGTCATAATCGCCCTTTGCTATTTCCTTTGCTGCTTCAGTTAATTTGCTAATTGGATAGGTTATTCTACTCGTCATGAAAAATGCTAAAATGAAAATACTTATAAAAATAGCAAATTCAATTCCAGTTATAAAATTTATTATTTTACTATTATCCTGATAAAGCTGGTCATAATCCTTGCATATTGTTATTATTCCTATATAATTATCATTTTCGTATACTGGATAAGATAAAATTCCGTTAACTCCATTGTCTTTGTACTTTATGTCTATTACCGCCTTACCATTTTTAGCAGCCTTTATGCTGTTCAAGATATAAGCTTTGAAACTATCCTTTATGCTATTTTTAATCGTATCTCCATTCATGCTGCTAATTCTTGAGGTGCAATTGTAATTTATATTTATATTCTTTGCTATGCTTGCAGAAGCCATTTTTAAGCCGTCTTCATTTAATCCGTAACCATTTTCCTCATCATCGCTAAATCCCATTGAGTCGATAATAAGCGTGTATCTTATATGCTCTTGAGTGCTTTTCATTACTTCCTTCAAGGAATTATTAATTTGCTCCTCCATATTAGAAATCAAAGCCTGTCTAATTATAATATTTAATATTATTCCTAAAGTCACAAGTATAACAGATAATCCCACCATAAATTTTAATTTTATCTTCATTTTTTACCTCATTACATATCCTATTCCAAAAACAGTTTCAATTATAGATTCTTTATTTTCCTTATCAAATTTACTCCTTAATCTTCTTACATGAACATCTACTGTTCTAACCTCTCCATCGTACTCCATTCCCCATACCTTATCTAAAAGCTCCTCTCTAGTAAAAACATGTCCCTTGTTTTTTGCTAAAAATTCAAGCAAATCGTATTCCTTTGGCTTTAGCCTTACTTCGCTGCCAGAGGCTGTTACAGTTCTACTGTCCAAATCTATTTTAATTTCACCATTGACCTCAATATCCTCAGTACTCACCAAACTTTTATACTTTTCAACCCTTCTTAAGGCAACTTTTACTCTAGTTAGCACTTCTTTTATGTGAAAAGGCTTGGTTATATAATCATCAGCTCCAAGTTCAAGCCCAAGCACCTTATCTACAACATCATTTTTAGCAGTAAGCATAATTATTGGTATTGAATATTTTGAATTAATATATTTACATAAATCAAAACCATCCTCGTCTGGAAGACATAAATCAAGAAGTACCAAATCAGGTTTAAAACTCTCAAGAAAACTTCTAGTTTCTTCTCCTGAAAATGCACCTTTAACCTTATAACCTGCTGTTCTCAATGCTGTTGTCAAAATATCATTAATAGACAATTCATCATCTACTACCAAAACTTTTAAATCCATATATCATTCTCCTTTCAATATACTCACTTGGAGACTTTTAAAGAATACTTATAAATATTATCTTCCCCTGCCTTAACAAGCTGCCCAGCATTATATTTTATACAATCTATCATGCTGGAATTAGTGATTAAAACTACTGTAATAAGAGAATAACCCTTACTTATAATAAACTCTCTATCAAGCTTAACTATTGGAGTTCCTCTCTTAACTCTACTGCCCTCATTAGCTAGAAGTTCAAAACCTTCGCCTTTAAGATTTACTGTGTCGATTCCTATATGCACCAAAAGTTCTATTCCATTATCCAAGGTAAGCGCAAAAGCATGATGGGTTTTAAACACCAAAGTTAATTCTCCATCAGCTGGAGCTACCACCACATCACTAGAAGCCTCTATTGCAGCTCCATCTCCGGCTATTTTTTGTGCAAATATGTCATCTGGAACCTCAGATAAACTTAGAACCTTTCCTGATACAGGAGCACCTATGTCATAACTTTTCTTTAAAAATTCAAGCAAATTCTATTCCTCCTTTTACTAAATATACTTACATATATATATTATCACTATTTTTATACCAATAGCCACTGTCTTAGCTACATATAAAAATAAGTGCACTACAATTCTTGCAGTACACTTATTTTGTCTCATTTATATTAATTTTACACTCTCGCTAATTTAAGAAAATATCAATTTCTATCCTGTGAATCTATTTGAACTACAACACCATCTTTTAAAGTAATCCAATATAAATTAATTGGAGTAATGCTTTCATTCCCTCTTACATTTACTACATTAACTACAGATTTTTCAAATGTATCATAATTTACCGAATGATTTGTCCTATCTGCTGTAGCCGGATAATTAATAATATACCCTCCTATATTAAATGTGCAGCTATCTGATACTTTATATGAAGCTACATCATAAGGATTTTTCACAAAATAGCAATTTGAATACCAGTTATTTATACCATCTTTTTTTGCTTGTGCTTTTGCTTCATCACCCATGTAAATTTTATCTCTGCAAAATAAAATATATCTGTTACCATCCTTTTCATACACGTCCTTAATACGCACAAATTCTTTTGTGATTTTCGGCATAGTATTTTTTATACTATTAGGAGAATTTTCAGCATTAGCATCACTTGTAGGCTTGTTAACATTGTCAACACTATTAATATTGTTCTTTTTATCGATATCTCTCTTTGTAACAACATTACTTGCTTCTTTTTTAGAATCAATTTTTTGCTTTACAACTGCTAGAAGTTTCTTCATATTAGCAACATCAACATTATTATCAATAGCCTCTTCTAATATGCTGCAGGCATCATCCAGTTTATCTTTCTCTAAATACTTATTTTCTATAGTAATATATGTTTTCTTATTCTTTTTGTCTAATTTAATTGCACTATCATAAGCCTTTCTTGCTTCGGCATATTTTCCACTATCCAGCATATTGTTACCTAAACTAATATTCTTATTAATTTGATTTAATTTATGTGTTTCATTTTCTTTTACATTACAAGTCAACACGGTTTCCTTATCTTTATGAGTACAGCCAGTAATTAATACAGAAAATGCTATTAAGGCTAGTAAAATTAGCTTTTTATTTACACTCCACTTTTTCATTGTACACACTCTCCTTAAGCTATATAATAATACCATCATTTCTTTACCAAATTTCGCGAAGTTGTTTCCAAGTTGTTTCCAAAAAACTTTTTAAATATAGTTGGACACAAAAAAAGACATAAGCCCAAAACTTATGTCGCTCTAACAGTTACATATTTTTCATTTACATAGTTAGTATAATATTCTTCCATAATTTTGTCAACTTTCACTTATAAAAATAATCCTACTTCTTTTTATTTCCCTCAGCTTTATCAGCACCTTTATCGTTTTTCTTCGTATTAGTCTCATTATCATGCTTGTTACTTTTATCACTGGCTCTTTCGTCCTTATTATTATTTGCATTGTTTACGTTTGAGCTGTTATTATTTTGGCTATTTTGAACTTTGCTCTTGCTATTATCTGGTCTAACACTTTTATTTTCAGCATTGCTTTTACCATTACCATTGGAATTTTCATTATTAGGCAGAGTATTGGCCTTTGGAGGATTTGAAGTCTTATTTTCTTGTCTTATATTTTCCTTTTTCACCTTATCCTCTTGAGTATCCTTGGGAATACTATTTCTTATTGATGATACGTCTATATTTCCCTTAACAGGATTAACCTTTACCTCAGAAAAGGATTTTATCACCTTTTCTCTTTTAGCCTCAAGCATAAGTTCATCTACAGCCTTATTTAGCAGAACATTTTTAACTTTAGTTTTATTTAATATGGTTTCCCCGGCTTTATCAGGAGCAGAAGCAGTTACTACGCGATTCCATCTATTTAATTTGAGCATTATTTTTGAATTCATATCAAGCTCTACAGCCTTTACTGGGTTATAATAATCCATAATTCCTAAAATAAATATAAATACTGCGGCTGCAACAGTTATAAAAGCTTTTCTAAATATAAGTACATCCTTAGCTTCGTATCCTTCATATTCTTCTCCGCATACTGGTGCAGCACTTCCACGTCTTACTCTGGTAAATTCCCCTGTTTCAGTCATTATAATTGCACTGCTGCCCATTATTTCCATAACCATTCCCTTTTTTTTAATCACTTTTATTCCTCCTTTCTAATGTTTAGGTACGATTTTAAATACATAAACTCATCATTTGCTAAAATTATTATTAAAGATATTAAATATCTTCTCCACTTTTCTATGAACTTTCTATTTTTACCCGTAAGCTTCATTATTTCTTTGGCTGGAAGTCTTTTGTTTTCCTCCAGTCTCTTTTTTATGTAAGTATCCTTAATACATAAAGTTGCTACATTAAGAACCTCATCCCTTGTATCTTTATGTGAAGGAGAATTTTTTGAAAGTGTAAAAAAATCTATATCGTACTCCTTTAGGTACTTCTTATATAAATTTATCTCATCTATTCTATTTCTGCGCTCCAGCTCCATATCGTATTTATCTAAGGATATACTATTGTGCATTTCCCTTTCGCTTTCTTCACCATCAAAATATAAAAGCGGTGCTTTACTGGAACTTTTAAAAAAATCTATAAGGCTATTTCTAATTACCACCTTTGCATAAGAAAAAAAATTTCCTTTAGTCTCTGAAAAAGTTTCGCAAGCCTTATTAAAAGCCTCTATGGCAACACTAAATTCTTCATCATTATTTTTATCTATTCTTTTCTTACATATAAAAGAAGCAGTTTTATAGATGAATTCCATATTCTCTTCTATAAATAAATTTCTATCTTCTATACGGAAGTCCTTTTCCATGGTTTCACCCTTTCTGCTATTATACATAGATTAAAGAGTACAGAATACAGAGTGCAGTGAATACTGGGGGGATCTTGTGATATCCAGCAGATGTTCATAACTAGCTTGCTAAATATATAGTTTTCACTGTACTCTCTAGTCCGCACTCTTTAATCTTTGGGTAATTTTAAGTCTTAAAGTTATATATATATATATATTTAATTACGAACTCTCCCATAAATTTGAGGGGGGAATTCAAATCTTTCAGGTTGCCTATTTATATTTTTTTAAATTCCCCCTCCAAATTAACCATTGATATCGTAAATAACATTGAAAATCACAAAGGGGGAAATAATTATGAAAAGAAAATTTATTTTAGGATTATCTCTATTTTTTACAATGTCATTATCAGTATCTGCATTTGCAGCAGAAAATACTACTGATAACTACAAATCTTATGCAGGCATAACACCTGGAAGTATATTTTATTCACTAGATCAAGCTCTAGATAACTTATCAATAAAGTTAGCCAGCTCGCCTTCAGACAAGGTAGAAAAGCTTCTTCAAATTGAAAGAGAAAGATTAGGAGAAATTCAAACATTAATAGATGACAAAAAAGTGGATCTAGGAGTAGAAACATTAGATAGCCTAAAAGCTTTAGCAGATCAAACTTCAACAGAAATAAACTCCATTCTAACTGACAGCAGTACATCAGGAGATGAAGCTGCAAAGGTTGATGAAGTAGTAAAGGATGCTGAAAACTTCAATACAAATTCAGCAGATACACTTAACGCTTTAAAAGACAAGCTTCCTCAGAATGCAGCTCAAAAGGTTGCTGCTGCAGCAGAAATGCAGACCGCTAAAAAAGAGGCTGTAAAGCAAATGGTAACTGCAATACACGAGCTTAACACTGCTAAGAAAGCTGTTAATACTGCTAAAAAAGCCTTAGACGATGCTACAAAGTCGGGAGATGCTGCTGCAATAGAAAAGGCTACAGCTGACTTAAATGCTGCTAATACTGTACTAGCAGAAAAGAAAACTGCACTTGATACTGCTAGAAAAAACAAAAGTGAAGTTATTAAAAACACAAAGTTAGGAAATGGACATAAGAAAAATACTACCACTACTACTGAAGATAAAGATACATCTACTGATACTGACGAAAACACTACTAGCACAGGAAGCACTACTACCACTGCCCCTGCAGCTGGAACTACTGACGAAAGTACAAACACTGCGACAACTGACACTGCACCTGCAGAAAGCGCACCTGCAGCAGTTACAGATACTACTTCTAAAGTTACTGCCCCAGCAACAGTTACTGCTCCAGCAACTATTAAAGCAGAAACAGTAACTACTGAATCAACTAATAAAAACAACAATGACAAAGCGAAAAATAATAAAGCAAATAATGGTAATGCAAAAAACGCTGATAAAAAGAACCATAATAAATAATTAAACTTTTACAATACCGAATCAGAACCTATTAGCAAAAACTTTTAAAAAATAAACTATTTAAAACATTAAAACTTTATTTAAACTATTTCTTCAATGCTATTACTTCACTAAACGAAAATACACTGTATATACGCATATTGGAGTTCGATCATACGCTCATGTGATTCTAGAATAAAATGTTATTCACTTTCTATAATCCAGCTCCCTACAAAAATACAGTAGGAACAGCGAAGGAATATTCTGAAGAAATGATTTAAAAAGAATCCAATAAATCTTATTAGAAGAATCACAAAATACCTGCATATTTTAATCTGTCTGACCGATAGAAATTTATTAAAATATTTTAGGGATTCATGATTTTTCCATATTAGATTTGTGGATTCTTTTTAATGTTACTTCACAATATATTTACAATAACACCAAATAAAAAGTCTTTGTATTGAATATATAATAAATTATAATTATAATAGGTAAGAATAAATATAATTATAAAGTATAGTAAGGTGATAGTTATGATAAACTTTGGAATAATAGGTACAAGTAAAATTACAGATCAATTTTTAGAAAGTGCACATTTAATACCGGACTTTAAGTTTAATGCGGTATATTCAAGAAAATATGAAAAAGGAAAAGCTTTTGCAGATAAATATGGTGTAAAAAATGTATTCACAGATCTAGAGGAAATGGCTAAAAGCAGCCTTATAGATGCTGTTTATATAGCAAGCCCCAATTCACTTCATGCAGCACAGTCAATAATATTTTTAAACAATAAAAAACATGTTTTATGTGAAAAAGCAATGGCTTCAAATGTAAAAGAAGCTAATGCCATGATTAAGGCAGCAAAAGATAACAAGGTACTTTTGATGGAAGCTATGAAGGTAACATTTTTACCTAATTTTAAAGCCATTAAAGATAATTTACATAAGATTGGAAAGATAAGAAAGTGTTTAATAAGTTACTGCCAGTACTCATCAAGATATGATGCCTACAAAAAAGGAGAAATTTTAAACGCCTTTAAACCAGAGCTCTCAAATGGAGCCGTTATGGATATAGGAACTTACTGCATACAGCCTTTAGTTAATATCTTTGGCAAACCGAATAAAGTAAGTGCTTCCTCTTTGAAGCTTGAATCTGGAGTAGATGGTGAAGGAAGTGCAATTTTGTCCTATGCTGACATGGAAGGCGTTGTTATATATTCAAAGATATCAAATTCCTATATTCAAAATGAAATACAAGGAGAAGATGGTTCTATAGTTTTTGATAGAATAAATCCTGTTAATAAAGTTTCAATAGTGTACAGGAATGGAAGTACAGAAGATATATCTGTACCTCAAAAAAAAGAAGCAATGTACTATGAAATTAAAGGCTTTATAGATGATATAAAAAATGGCACACTAGAATCAAGTGTTAATTCCCATTTTCAATCAATTACCGCAGCAGAAATTATAGAAAATATAAGAAGGCAAACAGGTATAGTATTTCCAGCAGACCTTTAAAGGAGGTAACCCGTGCAGCCATATATAGCTATTTTAATAATCTCAGCATTCATATTTTTAGCATGCTTCAAGTTTTTATGGAGCAATTTAGGTGTGACTGGAAGAAAAATAATTGCTTTAAGTATTTTATTAGTTGCCATGTGGAATGGAATTTATGCTGCAGAATTATTAAATCATAATTTAAAAACCAAAATACTACTTTTCTCCATTAAATATGTGATTATTGTTTATATACCAGTACTTTGGTTAATAGCAACCTCAGAATTTACGGAGAAAGGTGAATTTCCTAAATACTCTAAAATAGTGTTTTTTATTATTCCTACAATTGCAGCTGTTATCATTTTAAGTAATCCCTACAGCAACCTATTTGCATATGATTTTAACATAGAATTAAAGAATGGTTTTAATATTCTTACTAAGAAACTTGGAGATTGGTTCTGGGTTGACACTGCATATAATTATTTAATAAACATAATTAATATGGCAATTTTATTAAGAGCAACCCTCTCCAAGGGTTATTTTGCTAGAAAGCAGGCAATTGGTATTATCATAGGTATAAGTTTTCCAATTTTCAGCAATATAATTTCAACACTTAGTATGCAGCTTGCTAACGGAATAGATTTTACACCTGTTTCTTTTCTATTTTCAGTACTAATAACAGGTTTTGCTGTAATACAATATGGCTTTATGAATATTGTTCCTATTGCAAGAGAGTATGTTTTTGAAGATATGGACGAGCTTATGATAGTAATGGATATCAATAAGAAGATAATCGATATAAATAAAAAAGCTCTTAATGCATTTAACACTACTTCTTCCAATATATTAGGAAAACCAATTAAAAAAATAAGCAGTGAAATTTCAAACTATGATTTCTCAAGTTTACAGAATAATCCCTTAAAGGTTCAATTTAAGCGCAATCTTTACGGAAGAGAGATTTATTATTATGGTTCTATAAAGGCTATCAAATCTAATAGCAGTGAGATAATTGGCTACTTACTGCTGCTTCAGGATATAACTCAGCTTACTAAAGTTCAAAATAGATTAAAAAAATTGAATGCCAAGCTTTACAAAGAGTCTATAATGGATGGATTAACCTCCTTGTATAATAAGAAGCATATTACCAGGCTATTAAGCGACGAAATCAATGCCGTTGCAGTAACCAAGAAAACTCTCACTATTGGAATTATGGACATTGACTTTTTCAAGAAAATCAATGATAAGTATGGTCATTTGGTTGGCGATGAAGTTTTAAAGAAAGTATCTAAGATAATCAAATCTCAAGCTAAAGGCAATATAAAAATAGGAAGATTTGGCGGAGAAGAATTTCTTATCATAATGCCAGGTATGGCACTTGAGGCGGCAGCTAAACTGTGCAATGAAATTAGAGAAAAAATTGAAGCTTGTGAATTTGAATATAAAAATTTGAGAGTTACTACAAGTATCGGCTTAGCAGAATTTAAGGAAGATGATATTAACGAGCTTATAAAAATAGCTGATGACTTTTTGTATAAAGCAAAAGAAAATGGAAGAAATAGAATTGAGTTTTAGAAGCCAACTCAATACACAAGAAGGTAAATCCTCCTTAATTGTGCATTGAGTTGGCTTCCGGTTTATGAATAATTTATTTATAAAATTTAACTCTACCCTCTAAAGGTAAAAAGTCCTTGTGCTGTGGCCCTGAAATAGGTTTACCAAACGGCATTTCCGCTATAAGCTTCCACTCATTAGGTATCTTCCACTGCTGCCTAACCTTATCATCAATTAAAGGATTATAATGCTGAAGGGATACCCCTAGACCTTCTCCGGAAAGCGCATTCCATATGTTTATTTGAAGCATTCCAGAAGCCTGTTCTGACCATATAGGGAAATTATCTTTATAAAGTTCAAATTTTTCTTGAAATGATTTAACAACACTCTGATCTTCAAAAAACAATATAGTTCCATGACCATTTTTAAAAGAGTTTATCTTTTTCTCCGTATTTTGAAAATTTTCTTCTGGAACTATTTTTCTAAGTTCTTCCTTAGTAATATCCCAAACCTTATCATGCTCTCCACCGAATAATACCAGAACCCTAGAGCTTTGTGAATTAAAAGAAGATGGGGTATACTTAACCGCAAGATTAACTATCTCCTTAATTCTTTCATCGGAAATTGTACTTTCTTTACCTATTCCATATATTGTCCTTCTATTTTCTAGAACCTCATAAAAATCTTTTGACATTTATCTCACCTCAATTTATTTTTGTAACAAACTAATTTTTAGTAACTATGATTATATACTACATCTATCAATATATAATGTCAAGTAATAATTATAATCAATTAATAAAAATTAAACTTAGTAAAAAAATAGTTTCTGCTAAATCCTTTTGCAGAAACCATTTTTTACATTGGTAAGATTATTTAATTAATTGACATACATCATTAGCAAATTGTACAGGATCTTCTACCGGAAGTCCTTCTATAAGTAATGCTTGATTATATAGAAGATTTGAATACATCTTTAATTTATCTTTATCTTCTTCAAAGGCCTTCTTTATGGCAGCAAACATTTCGTGATTTGTATTTATCTCTAAAATCTTGTCTGCCTTAACATTCTGGCTGTCTGACATCATTTTAAGCACTTTTTCCATTTCTATAGATAATTCACCATCATTTGATAGACAAACTGGATGAGTTTTTAATCTATTTGATGCTCTAACTTCCTTAACCTTGTCTTTAAGTGTATCCTTCATGAAATCAAATAGTTCTTTATTTTCTTCTGTTTCCTTCTTGCTTTCTTTTTCATCAGCCTCAAAGCCCAAGTCTTTGCTTGAAACAGATTTAAATTCCTTTTCCTTGTATTTCATTAGCATTTTAATTGCAAATTCATCTACATCATCAGTGAAGTATAATATTTCATAGCCCTTATCCTTAACAAGCTCTGTTTGTGGTAACTTATCAATTTTATCTATATTTTCACCAGCTGCATAGTATATAAACTTCTGATCCTCTTTCATACGTGTAACATACTCATCAAGGCTTACAAGCTTCTTTTCTGTTGAAGAATAGAATAAAAGTAAGTCTTGAAGTACATCTTTATTGCTTCCAAAATCAGAATAAACTCCATATTTAAGCTGTCTTCCGAAGCTTTCGTAGAACTTTTCATAGTTTTCACGGTCTTTTTTAAGCATTGATAAAAGTTCATTTTTAATTTTTTCTTTTATCTTCTTTGCAATAAATTTGAGCTGTCTATCATGCTGTAAAAGTTCTCTTGAAATATTTAAAGAAAGATCAGCAGAATCAACTAAACCTTGAACAAATGCAAAGTAATCTGGAAGTAAATCCTCGCATTTTTCCATTATAAGTACACCGTTTGAATAAAGCTCTAGACCTTTTTTGAATTCCTTTGTATAGAAATCAAAAGGAGCTTTAGCTGGTACAAACAAAAGTGTTGTATAGCTTACTGCACCTTCAACACTTGAATGAATTGTCTTTAAAGGTTTTTCCCATCCAAAATGCTTATCCATATAAAATTGGTCATAGTCTTCCTGCTTTAATTCATTCTTGTTCTTTCTCCAGATTGGAACCATACTGTTTAAAGTTTCATCTTCAAAGTAATCCTCATATTCCTTATCTTTATCTTCTTTGTCTTCCATTCCAGCTTTTACTCTGCTCTTTTTCACCATCATTTTTATTGGATATTTTATAAAATCAGAATACTTTTTAATTAATTCTTTTAGTGTATACTCTTCTAAATATTTATCATAGTTTTCGTCTTCAGTATTTGCCTTTATTTTAAGTGTTATTTCAGTTCCAACTTCATTTTTTTCGCATTCTTCAATTTCATAGCCTTCTACGCCCTTTGATTCCCATTTATAGGCTTCATCAGAATTTATAGAACGGCTCTTTACAACTACATCCTCTGATACCATGAAAGCTGAATAGAATCCAACTCCAAATTGTCCTATGATATCTACTCCCTCTTTTGCCTCATTTTCATTTTTGAAGGCTAACGAGCCACTTTTTGCTATAGTTCCAAGGTTATTTTCAAGTTCGTCCTTTGTCATTCCTATACCAGTATCAGTTATTGTGAGGGTCCTTTTTTCCTTGTCTGCTGTAATCCTAATGTAAAAGTCCTCTTTATTGAAAGTTACATTTTCATCTACAAGTGAACGATAATAGCTCTTATCAATTGCATCACTTGCGTTTGATATGAGTTCTCTTAAAAATATCTCTTTATTTGTGTAGATAGAATTAATCATTAAATCAAGGAGTCTTTTTGACTCTGCCTTAAACTGTTTTGTTGCCATGATATCATTTCCTTTCGTAGATTGTATATATTATCAATAAATTTTTAAGTCAATATTTTGTTAGCACTCTATATAACTGAGTGCTAATTTTATTTTAGCAATTATTTCTTCTTTGTCAATATGTTTTTAGAATTTATTTAATTATCCAGACAAAACTTTTTTATAACTTCTGCCACTCCATCTTCATCATTACTTAAAGTCACAAAATCCGCACACCTCTTAACCTCATCTGGTGCATTTCCCATTGCAACTCCAAGACCTGCATATTCTATCATATCTATATCATTATAATTATCACCAGCTGCAAGTATTTCACTCTGCTTTATATTAAATTTTTCTCTAAGAATTTCTATTGCAGACGTCTTTGAAGCTTCCTTCGGCATAATTTCAAGATAGGTTGACTTTGAAGGATATATGTTTAAACTATCTATTTTAAGCTTTTCCTTTAATAGTTTTATTTTATTAGGAGCTGCCATACACAAGATTTTATTTGCTCCAGAGCCCTCCCCCTTCCATTTTTCAATTGAATCATTGAATTTAACTATGGTTGGAGTTATATTGGTTATCTCACTTTCCTGCCTAGCCCACTCATCCATTTTTTCTATATACCATTCATCATCCTTGTACAAGCTAACATGTATACCAAATTCCTTAGCATAGCTATAAACTTTCTTAATATCTAAAGCGTCTATATTTCTCTTAGATAGAATTTTTCTATTCTTATCTAAAATCAAAGCACCACTATAGCAAATAATCGGTGCTTCTATTTCAAGCTCCTTCAACAAAAATATTATCCCCTTTGGCATTCTAGCCGAAACCAGGATTACAGGAATACCTTTTTGATCTACCGCAGTTTTAATTGCTTTCTTTATCCCTTTAGTAATCTCGTTATTTGAATTTAATAGCGTACCGTCAATATCCAAACATATCATTTTAAATTTACTCACTTTAAATACCCCCATCTATCAAAATAAATATCCTCATTATAAAATAAAGAACTTCAAACTGGAATTTAGCGAGGTGATATTGATTTGGGATATTAAATAAAGCTAATAAATCAAGTGGTGATTTAAAACGAGTGCTTACTTACGGTATAGAAGGATAATGGGCAAAGCCCATACCCCGTGTGCGTTTACTCGCTGTCGCTCAAACAGATTAAATTCTCTAAGACTTTTACGATTTATCATCTAAGATTTATAAAGCTCTATTTAAACCATCACAAATCAACATTACTTCGCTTAGGCCTAAATGCAAGGAATATACACATATATGAGGTTTGGGCTTTGCCCATTATCCTTCTTGAACGAAATATTATGTACATTCTATAATCCGATTCTCTACGAAAAATACCATAGCAACGAGATTTTAGGACAAAAATAGTGATAAAATGTTCAAATAATGTACTATAAAGATTTACGCCAAAATTCCGTAGGTACGGAGGAATTTTTCCCTTGTACTACCGTGGGAGTGAAGCAACAATACTGAAGGAACGATTTAAAAAAATTCTAATAAATCTTGGTTCAAAAATTGTAAAATGCTTAGATATTTCAATCTGTCTGAGCGTATGCGAGTTATTGAAATATCTTAGTGTTTTATGATTTTTGAACCTTAGATTTATAGGATTTTTTTAACGCGACGAAGCATTATTACTTCACAATTTCCAGTTTATCGAAATGCACTTGGTATTATCAATTTCAATCTTTAAGCTTATTTATCTATAGTAACAAGTTGAATTCCTTTTTCTTCCATAATACGAATAAACTTATCCGTTGGCATAGTATCTGTTATAAACATGTCTACTTCATCCCAATTTAGTCCTTTAAAATAGCTTACTTTATTAAATTTTTCAAGGTCCGCAAGAATTATTACCTTAGATGCATTTTGTGAGACCCCCCTTTTAATGTAAGCATCTTCTTCATCAGCATAAAAAATGCCTTCTTCTGTTATGGCTGCTGCCCCCAAAAATGCTGTGTCAAATTTTATTCCACTAATGTAATTCAAACAGTCAGGACTATAAAAAAATCTATTGTTTTTATTGAGACTTCCTCCTGTTGAATATATGTGTACATCCTTTTTTTGAGAAAGTATTTCAATGTTATCAAGAGAATGAGTAAATACTGTAATTTCTTTATTTACATATTGGGCAAGAAAACTTACTGTAGTAGAAACATCAAAAAAATAATGTTTGCCTTCTTCAATAAATTCCAGTGCCCTTTTTGCAATATTCTTTTTCTCATCAGAATATGCTTCAAGTCTTTCCCTGTAGTTTTTAATTGTGTTTTTTAAAACTGGAAGACTAATGCCGCCTCGGCTTCTTACGGCTGCCCCTTGCTTTATGAGCTCTACAATATCACGCCTTGCTGTATCTCTAGATACCTCAAACATTTCACAAATAGTGTGCACAGACATACTGCCGTTCTTGTTTAAATACTCTAATATATTAAGAAGTCTCTCTTCCTGATACATATAATCACCTCATAATTTTATTATAAGTATTTTTAAGTAATAAATCAATATTTATAAGTAATTATATTTTTATTCCTATCCAAAGTAAGATGTAAAAATTGTATTTTCTTTGAATTATATTTAGATATAAAAAAGTAACCAGTAGCTCTCAGAAAGTAACTGGTTATATATAAATTCCAAAACGTATTATTAAGCTGATTACAATGCTCAGTAACGCATCTTTATTTTGCTCTATCACATTTATTAAAAAGAATACATTTTTTATCTAAATTTAAAGGAATGTATTATGATATTCTGAAATGATATTTAAAAAACTATTTTTTTCTAACAATTAAATTGAAATGCCTAGACATTCTCTCATTGCCTTCTATATCATAATTTATTTGTTCAACAGTATCATTGATTAAATTAAATTCAACAAAAAATTTTTTTATATCATTTATGTCAATATAAAGATGTGGAACATTTCGTTCTGTATCATCCTCATCTCTCAATATGGTATTGCCATCAATATGTTTATTTTTATCAGCATTTTGATACGCCAAACTATTTTTTGAAAGCAGAGTAATAAATAATTCTCCTTTATCTTTCAATACCCTGCTTATTTCGTGAAGTGACTTAATAAATCCTTCAATATCCGTATGATATATTACGTTATACGCAATTATACAATCAAATGCGCTATCGTTAAATGGTAAATGGTCCATATCACATACATATGTTGTTATATTTAGTTTCTCCTTATCTGCCCAATTTTTTAAATGATTTATACCATAATCGGATAGATCTACAGAACTGACTTCATAGCCTTTCTGTGCAAAATAGATTGAATGTCTTCCCAACCCACATCCTAAATCAAGGAACTTCTTAAATCCCTTTGACTTCCATGATTCAGCTAAATAACAAGATTCTAATGAAGGATTTAACCATTTATTACTTTCATTTTTACTCCAGTCCCAGGCTTTTGATTCAACCATAAGTTTTCTCCCCTTTAATTTCCTAAAAGTTCGGTTTAATTCCTTCAAATGCATAGTCTATCAATTTCTTTATAAAAATATCATCAAGTACTTCTCCAGTTATTAATAATCTATAAAATACGGGTCCCCAAATTAAATCAATAACTAACTCTATATCCAAATCCTTTCTTAATTCCCCTCTTGAAATCCCACGTTCTAAAATTTGCTTTGAAATATCTCGGCGAGGCTTAAAATATGCTTTACGATATATATCAGCTAAATTTTGATCAAACTGTCCTTCAGCTATTATTTCAGTAATTACATTTCCTTTTTTACTCATTAAAAATTCTACAAAATTACTGACTTGAATAAGCATATCATCAATAGTTGAACCTGTATCAGGTATTGGAAGCTTCTCCGTAGTCGCATTTAAGAAACCATCCATAACAACAGCAGCTTTATTGGGCCACCATTTATAAATAGTAGCTTTGCTAACTCCAGCTTTTTCAGCAATTTTTTCAACGGTTACTGCTCCAAATCCATTTTGAATTAATAAATCATATGAAGCAGTAAGAATATCTGTTTTTGTTTTTTCACTGCGAGGACGCCCTAATTTTTTATCCATTATGTATATCTCCTTACATTATTATAAATGAACTTTAAAACTATAGATAAACAGCATGAAAGATTTAAATTACCAATACCAAACTTATCCATACAAACTTGGGACTTGCAATTTCAATAGTTAAAACGGTTTATCCATATACGTATATTATATATTAAAAAATTCTTCTTTACAATACTGAACGTTTAGTATATTATATAATTATAAACTGAACGTTTAGTATTTATTAAAGGAGTGGAAATTATGGAAAACTTAAGTAATGATTTTGCAAAAAATAAACCTGCACTAAATAATTTATTAATTATGGTTATGGCTATAGCTTGTGGTCTTACTGTAGCAAATTTATATTATATACAGCCCTTGCTAGCGGATATAGCTAAAACATTTAATGTCAATGAAACTAGTGTAGGCTTTGCAGCAATGCTTACGCAAATAGGATATGCAGCTGGAATGATATTTATATTACCCCTTGGCTATATAAAAGAAAAAAGAAATTTAATAACTATAATGCTTTTATTTTCAATATTCTCTCTTACAAGTATGTTTTTTTCTCATAATATATTTATGGTTATAATCTCTTCTTTTGCAATTGGATTTACTTCAATTATTCCGCAGCTTATTATCCCTTTAGCTGCTCAGTTATCGGCTCCAAAAGAGCGAGGTAAAATAATAGGCACAGTAATGAGTGGTTTATTAATTGGTATATTAGTATCGCGTACATTTAGCGGTATTTTGGGTGGATACTTTGGATGGAGAATAGTATATATTATTGCAGCAGTCATTATGCTAATTCTTATGATAGCTTTAAGAAAATTAATACCAGTAAGTAAACCTGTTTCCAACATTAAATATACTGAGTTATTAAAATCAATGTTTCACTTAATAAAAAAGGAACCCGTCTTAAGAGAAGCTTCTATTAATGGAGCTATGATATTTGCAGCCTTCAGTGCATTTTGGACATCACTTACATTTTTACTTGGAAGTTCTCATTACAACATGGGACCCCAAGCAGTGGGTTTATTTGGATTAGTTGGCGTTAGTGGTGCTTTGGCAGCTCCTTTAGTTGGAAAAGCAGCTGATAAGAAAGGTCCTAGATTTGTTATAGGCATATGCTTAGTTGTTATAATAATTTCTTATATATTCTTCCTTATATTTGGATTTAAAGTATGGGGACTTATTTTAGGAGTTATATTGCTTGATTTAGGAGTTCAATCTGGAAATGTTTCTAATCAAACCAGAGTGCAGTCTTTAAATGAAGAAATGCGCAACAGACTTAATACTGTATATATGGTAAGCTTTTTTTTAGGCGGAGCATTTGGCTCTTTTCTAGGATCTTATAGCTACTCACACTTTGGATGGTACGGAGTTTGTATCTTTGGGATAGCAACTCAAATTATAGCAGTTATTGTGCATAAAACTGCAAAATAATTTTAACACATATAAAACAGCAGGCAGTTTTTCTTTTACAAAAAACTACCTGCTATAGATAAACCGTTTCAACTTCCAAAATCAACTTGCATCATAATGTCCAGGAAATGGCACTTTGATACAAATTAATTTTGAAGTTTCAAACGGTTTATATTTATTTATATGAAAACTATGGATTTTTACGCTTCCAATTTCTGAGCCTTAAGCTCCTCTTTAGAAGCAAGCTTTTTAAAACAAGATACAGCTACCATAATACCAAGCGCCCCAAGTAAAACAGCAAATATAAGTTGAAGTCCATCAGTTAAGAATACAAAGTTTCCAGCTGATAACTTTTTTACAATACCAAGAATTGCCTGAACCAATGCTGTAAAGGTGACCGCAAGCATAATGCACATTGGTGCCCAAAGCATAAAACCCTTACGTCCAGTAGTTTTAAGAAATACTGAAAGTGCTATTAAAACAAGTGCAGAAAGAAGCTGATTTGCTGATCCAAACAAAGGCCAAACATTGTTGTAACCTCCAAAGGAAAGTGCAAGTCCTATTGCTAGAGTAACAATAGTAGAGAAATAGTTATTAGTAACTAGCTTCATAAAAGGTGACAGCTTGCTTTTATCAGTATTCTCATCTATGAAAAATTCCTGAAAAGACATACGACCAATACGGGCAACCGAATCCAAGGTTGTTAGGGCAAGTGCAGAAACGAACATAGTCATTACACACACTGCAATGTGCTTTGGAATTCCTAAAATTCCAAGGAAACCAGCTACAGAAGAAGCAAAGAGTGAAAATGGTGTTCCCTTTGGCATTTTCCCACCTACTGCAAGCGAACCTACTGCAACAAGCGCTACAACAGCAAGTAAAGATTCTACTAGCATTGCTCCAAATCCAATGGTAAGCATATCCTTTTCATTTTGTACCTGTTTTGAAGAAGTTCCCGATGAAACCAAGCTATGAAAACCAGATACAGCTCCACAAGCAATAGTTACAAATAGCGTTGGAAAAAGCAGCTTTCCATTTACTACAAAGCCAGTAAATGCTGGAAGATTCATTGATGGTCTAGCCACAATAACTCCAAGTACCGCACCAATAATCATTCCTATAAGTAAAAAGGAACTTAAATAATCTCTTGGCTGCATTAAAAGCCACATAGGCGTTATAGATGCAAGAAAAATGTATGCAAATACAACTACAGTCCAAAAATTTTTACTAAAATACAGTGGAAAAGAAATGCCAACTGCTAACATTACTAATAAAAGAATAATACCCATAACAAACTCAAGTCCTTGACTTGGCTTTTTATAGCGAACAAATAATCCAAATAGCAAAGCAACTACGATGTATAGCATTGATATTGAAGCTGCAGCAGCATTAGGTGTGCTTTTTGCTCCAGTAGCTGTAAAACCATTAAAAGTGCTGGTAACTATATCTGCAAAAGCTGCAATAACTAATGCAGAAAATATCCAGGAAAATAATAAGAATAATTTCTTTCCGGTTCTTCCAATATACTGTTCTATGATGCATCCAATGGATTTTCCTTCATTCTTGACAGAAGCATAAAGTGCTCCAAAATCGTGAACTGCTCCAAAGAAAACCCCTCCAACAAGAATCCATAGAAGTGCTGGAAGCCATCCAAACATTGCTGCAATAATTGGTCCAGTTACAGGTCCCGCTCCTGCAATAGATGAAAATTGATGTGCAAAAACTACTGCTTTAGGTGTTGGAATATAATCTACTCCATCCTCTTTTACATAGGCAGGTGTCTTAGCTTTAATATCAATGCCCCATTTATTCGCCAGCCACCTACCGTAGATAATATAGGCTCCTCCAAGAACCACAATAGCGATTCCTATCATCAAAAGTCCGTTCATTTATAAGATCCCCCTTCTTATTAATGAATGTTTTGATATTAAATCAAATTCGCCCCAATCAATTTAATATCTTTTATACTCATTCATTTCTATTATTATAATATTCTTACCTCTTTTATGGATTATTGTCTACAACTTCATTCTATTATTAATAAGTCATTAATTTATGGCTATAATTTTTTCATATATATAAATTGTAACGTATACACTTGCTATAATAATATTATTTTTATTGGCATTGTTGGTTACAAAATACTATTTTTATCAATAATAACCCGCAACTTTAAATCAAATTAAAACTATATAAATAACTTTATATGTGATAATATTATAAAATAATAGCCATAATATTACATAAAATTTTAAGGAGTGAGATGCTTGCTAACAATATCAGAAGATTTAAAAGAACTTTATCCAGCCGCTAAATTGGGAATACTTATCATAAAGAATGTACGAAATTTACACAGCAATCCAAAATTCAACGAGATTAAAGCTTCAGTGCAAAATGAATTATTGAATAGATATCCAAACTTTAATAGAAAGGAGTTTATTAAAACTGAACCGGTCTGCTTTTACAGAAATTATTATAAAAAGTTTAAAAAGACCTACCCAGTTCAGCTTGAATTGGAATCCGTAGTTTTAAAAGGCAAGTCAATACCAAACGTATCTACATTGGTTGAAGCCATGTTCACAGCTGAATTAAAAAATTTACTCTTAACCGCTGGACATGATTTTGATAAAATAAATTTCCCGCTTAAGCTCAGCTTGGCAGATGGCTCTGAAAGTTTTACTGGCATCTCTCATAAGGAACAAACTCTTGCCAAAAACGATATGATGCTTTCAGATGGAACTTCTATTATATCAAGCATTTTAAACGGTCCTGATTACAGGACAAAAATTTCTACCGATACAAAGAATGCATTATTCTACACCTACATCCCATCCGGAATTAGTGACGACGCTATTCTAAGCCATCTAAAAGATATTAGTAACTATGTTTCTATATTTTCCCCTGATGCAAAAGTTGATTTGCTGAAAATATTTTAATCAGTTGACAATTGTCCATTGTCAACTGATTATACAGTATCTAAAATATTACATACCACTATTTATACCATCCATAAATCCACTTATAGCATCCTTTATGAAATCAGGGGCAGCTACAACAAAGCAAACCACAATTACTAATGCCCCTACAGTTTGCAACTTATTCACTGCCTTCATTTTACCTATTTTAATTAGTAAAAACCCAATTACTATTCCTAAAATAATAATGATATCCTTCATTCCCTTTCCCCCTTTACCGTAATATTCGAAATTTATCTAAAGACAATTATAACACATATGTAATACGCTTCCACAAAATTGCAGTTAAATTAAATTTCACAAAACTGAACATCAAAAGAGAGGATTAATAATTTATATTGTGCTAAACTTTTCTCAAGAAAGAGGTGGTAAAAGTGGAATGGTTAAAACATATAAGCCGGGCAATTGACTATATAGAAAACAATTTAGCAAATGATATTTCCTATGATGAAGCTGCAAAAATCGCCTGCTGCTCAACTTATTATTTTGAGCGCATGTTTTCTTACATTTCAGGTATATCTCTATCTGAATATATACGAAAAAGGCGCATGACAGCAGCAGCTTTT
Source organism: Clostridium neuense (assembly GCF_045310695.1). Taxonomy (NCBI): domain Bacteria; kingdom Bacillati; phylum Bacillota; class Clostridia; order Eubacteriales; family Clostridiaceae; genus Clostridium; species Clostridium neuense. The sequence continues at coordinate 175,541 of NZ_JBJIAA010000008.1, read as the reverse complement.
GATTTGCAAAAAAGTAATATGAGGGTAATGGATATAGCTTTAAAGTATGGTTACAAATCTCCCACGGCTTTTAATCGAGCATTTCAAAGTGTCCATGGTGTATCTCCAACTGCTGCCCGTACTGAAGGAACCTTGCTAAATGCCTATCCACCTATCCGCTTTTCAATTTCAGTTATAGGAGGTAATGATATGAGCTATAGAATTGAATCGAAAAAAGCAATGCGAATTGTTGGAGTTAGGACTTCACTTGAGGAGGATATGGAGGAAAATCAAAAAATTGTTCCAGTATTTTGGAATAAAACCCTTAATAGCAAGGTATTTAAGGACATCTGCGGTCTTATAAATAAAGAACCATATGGTATTTTAGGTATAACAGCTTACAAAGGGCCTAAAGATATTTATTATTATATAGCAGCTCCAACAAACAAACCTGTCCCTAAAGGTATGGTTGAATTTGAAATACCTGCTGCCACATGGGTGATATTTGAAAGTAATGGCCATTTTAAAGAGTCCGTTCAATCTATATTTAAGCGTTTCCTTACAGAATGGCTTCCTACTTCAGACTACGAGTATGCACAGCTTCCAGATGTAGAAGTTTACCCTACTGATGCAGCTGGAGCTAGTAGCGGGCATGCAGAAGTCTGGATTGCAATAAATAAAGAAAGAAGTGAAAAATAAATGGATTATGAAATTCAAGTTAAAGATGTTGAACCTATTAGAATTGCCTTCATGAAATACAAAGGAGTGGTCACAGATGCAAATAAAGTATTTCCAAGCGTGTTTAAATCCATTGGCGGCAAAGCGAACGGAGCTCCATTTTTCTGCTACTATGTAATGGATTCAAAATCAAAAATTGGTGAACTAGAACTGTGCGTTCCCACCTCCGAAACACCGACAGAAAATGGTATTGCCATAAAAGAAATGCCCCGGATAAAAGCTGTTTCGGCTACTCATGTTGGTCCTTATGAAACTATGAACTATGCATATGAGGCAATTAACCGCTATGCTAAAGAAAAGGATCTACACCTAGAGCCTCCTTTTCGTGAAGTATATATAAAAGGACCAGGAATGTTTTTTAAGGGAAATTCGAGCAAGTATATTACAGAAATACTATTTCCCATAAAAGAGGAGGAGTAAAAATGCTGGCAATTGAAGTTGATAAATTGTTTAAGCAATATAAAAATGGCGTAAGAGCCCTTGACAATTTAAGCTTAAAGGTAAACTGCGGAGAAATATTTTCTTTACTTGGTCCAAATGGTGCAGGCAAATCTACGCTTATCAATATTCTTACCACCTTTTACAAACCCACTTCAGGGAATGTAACCGTGCTTGGAAAGAATCTATGTAAGTCCATTTTCTGGATTCGTACACAAATTTCCTGTGCCGCACAGCGTGTTTCCATTGATGATCATCTATCACTTATGGAAAATATGCTGTTTCAAAGCAGGCTTTACAAGGTGGATAATGTTACAGCACGAAAAAGGATAAATTCACTAATTGACAGCTTTGGATTATCACAGTATTTAAAATACCCTGTTGCCTCTTATTCCGGAGGTATAAAACGTCGATTGGATATTGCAATGAATATGGTATCTATGCCTAGAATACTGTTTTTAGATGAGCCAACCGTTGGTATGGACATTGCCTCTAGGAATGCTATGTGGAAAATCATGCAAAAAATTCGAGATGAGTTTAAAACCACAATTTTTCTAACCACACATTATCTTGAGGAGGCAGACGCACTCAGCAATACAATTTGCATTATGAAAGAAGGGCATGAACTAGTTCAAGGAACTCCTGAAAGCTTAAAGAAATATACCAAACAAAATATTTTGCGTATTGGCTTTTCTGATAAAAAGAAAACTAGAGAATGTGCTGAAATGTTCTCCAAAGCAAATATCCTTCCATCTATAAATATCCGAGAATCCTCAATTTTCATCGATGCCTTGGAGAACCAAAAAACTTTTGAAACTGTTAACAGATGGCTTTTGGAAAAGAAGATTCCTTTTAAGGCAATTGAAATTATAGAACCAAGCCTTGAGGACGTGTTCTTAAAATTAACTAATTGAAGGAAGGTAAATTACATGGCTACACTAAATATTTTATGGCGCAGCATAAAGTGGCGCTTCCAAAATCCTATTTCAATTCTCCTTACCATTATACAACCTCTCATTTGGCTAATACTATATAGTGCAATAGCAGGGCAATCCATGCAGAGCATATCAAGAGGTAACTATACTTCCTTTATTTTACCTGGCATTATGGTACTCGTTACACTTGCGTGCTGCAGCAGTAGCGGTTATATTAATTTTATTATGAAATCCAAAGGAAGTTTTTACAGGATACTCATAGCCCCTATAAAACGAAGCTCTATTGTTCTAGGCCAAACGCTAGAAGCAGTTTGTATATCATTAATTGAGTCAGCTATTATGCTTGTTTTATCTATATTTTTATCCGTGCATATTTCAACTGGATTTGTGGGACTAATCATGATGCTGCCACTTATTTTTATCACAGCCTTTTTTATGTCTGGGCTATGCTTCGCCATTAGCTTAATTCTACCAAACGAAATAATTTATGAAACAATCATGAATCTAATTGTGCTGTCTTTATTTTTTGCCAGCACGGCATTATTTCCAATGAAAAATATCTCCGGTGGACTTAAATTTGCCATAATGATAAATCCCTTCACACACATTATAAACTCCCTTAGAGCTTTGATTTTGGGAACCTCAATTGATTGGCAAAACCTACTACTTGTAATGAGCCTATTTATATTACTTTGCTTTGGAAGCTTTGCATTAGCGCTTTGGAAACTAGAAAGCGAAACAGTGAAGTAACAATTTATAAATAAACTCCCTTGAACTTGAAAATTATAAATTTCAGGTTTATACTAATAAACTGGAATTTGAAGAAGAATAGAATGAATGTGGATTTGCCTTTCGCTTCTCTCAGGTAAATCTTAGAACTTAATAGTGTCAGCTCCGCCGAACACTATATTTTAAGCGTCTTGGGCGCAATAAGTTTTAGAATTTTCCAAGCATAGCAGAGAAAAATCATCCTTCACTCTACTCTCTGCTCTCTACTTTATACTCATTCTTTCAAATTTCAGTTTCTCAGAATGAATTTATATTATCAATTTCCATCTTTCAAGCACTACCCCTGTATTGAATCTACGTATTTTTTAGCAGTTAAAAGGTCACATCCTGTTGCTTCTCTATAAGCTTTAACGGCTTTAATTTTCTGTCCTTGCAGAAGGAGTTCCTTTACTTTTGCTTCTATTTCAGCACTATCTGCTTCTGGCTTTTTAAAGGCTTCCATAGATTTTCCTTCTTTAATAGCCGCAGCTAAAGCATCAACATAGTTTTTAGCATCCACTAAACTAGCGCCTGTTGAAATTCTGTATTCCTTAATAGCTTTAATCATTTGACCTTGCAAAATAAGCTTTTTAAGCCTTTCCTCCAAGGAATCTTGAGACTCACTGTTAATAGTTTTATTTAAATTGCTACTAGACTCATTTATACTGCCGCTTCTCGTCTTATTAATCCACATATATATGATTAAAGCAGCAACTATAAAAATCAGAAATATTAAAAGTATACTATTCATATAGTTCTTTCCTCCCTATATTCAGTCAACTATCTATTGTTAGCTGATATTACTATAAGTTATCTATAGATAAACCATTTCAAGTTTCAAGGTGATTTATCTTTATATACAGTATAAATTATCGTAACATAATTACGGAATTTTATAAGATATTTATCTCTGCCTAAAGCCTCCTTATCAACTATTCTTATTAAAGGCAAAGAAATGTTATTTTTTAGCTTAACCTCATCCCTAACTTCTTTAATTTTTTTAATAAAGCTGTAGTTTTAATATCTCCTCTTCACCATAGAGTCTATAATTAGAACCTTCTTCTCTTATGATATTTATAATTCCTAGGTCTTCATAGTAAAGAATAGTATGCTACAAATTATAAACCCATACTCAGCTTTGATGTCAACAGGAATATACAATTTGATTTCTTCCATTTTTCTTAGCTTCGTAAAGCCTATCATCGGCATTTTTTATGCATTCTTTTTTTTCATATGTGTGATTTTCATATAGCCCACCACTTATAGTAACCTTAATGCCATTTTCCCATGGGAAATCCTTAATATTTTTTCTAATCCTTTCAGCTATTTCTCTTGCCACCTCCTCTTTTGTATTTTTTAAAATAACTATAAATTCTTCTCCGCCATACCTACCAACATAATCCGAATTTCTCACACTTTCAACTAGTATGCTACTTACAGTACTTAAAACAACGTCTCCCTGAAGATGCCCATAGGTATCGTTAATAGCCTTAAAATAGTCAATGTCAAACATCAATACAGTGAATACTTCACCATCACTTACATACCTCTCCATAGAACTGTCTAGTATCTCTTCAATATAATTTCTATTATATAAATTCGTCAAATTATCTCTAATGGATTTTTCGTACATAATTTTATTTTCCAGCTTTATTTTTTCTGAGTTAATTATTTCATTTGAGTATTCTATCATAATAACGTGTGCCTGCAAAAATGCAAAAATAAACATACCCACTTGAAAACCGTATCTGCTGCTTATAGCTCCATTATTCAAGAGTATATCGTTGAGTGCTGTTCCCATAAGAAAGGTAAAGGCCAAAAGCAGCAGCTTGCTATCCTTTTCCTTTTCTCTTACCTTCCTTATCAAAAATATAAATAAATCAACTGCAATTACAAATAAATTTGCCTGACTTAAAAATCCTAATCTATCGTAAAACAAATTATTAGTTACAAGACATATAATTGAAAATATTGTTGATGAAACTACTGATGTAACAATTATTCTTTTAGGGAAATTATAAAATAGCTCCTTCAAAAACAAAACATATGCCGGTATTAAAAAATAATATGTAAGCGCTGCTGTCTTGCTAAGAAGCTCAAAAGGCATGTTTGGAAAAAAGTGAACTATTACTCTTTCGTTCAAAAATAAACACCTTAATTGTATAAGAAAACATATTGCACAAAAATATATGCACAGCTTCCCACTTTTTAAGCTTTTGCGGAGCATTGAAAATAGCATTTCCATAATAAATAATGCACCTACAATTATTAAATCTACACTTGTATTTAGTATTAATTTATTTGTAATTTTATCTTTAAGTCCAAATTCCATAGGATTTATTGAGGGAGTAAGGTCTGTATAATTAGAGGTTTGCATCACTATATCAATGACTCCATTTTCAGGTTTAAAATACATATAATCCGGAAGATATATTGCTTTTTCAGCTTCATAGCTTGTACCTACTTTGCCTACTTGCCCTTGTAAAACACCATTTACCCAAACCTTCGAGGCTGATAGTAATTCCTGTATTCTTAATCCATATATAGCATCATTATTAGCAAGTATTTTTAAATGCAGTGTCATATATCCCATGCTTTCTCCATTTAGCTGTGATTTTAAGTCTTTAGATATTGTTAAGTATTCGTGTGTTTTTTCATATTTTAATTCTTCTGGTTTAAGCAGTTTATGATTATACAACTCTAATTGGCCTTTAATCTTTACGTTTCCGTTTTGCTGAAAATTATAATTTTTTAAATTTAAAGTGCCCCTAACCGCATCAATGCTATTATCATTAAATACTGCATAAACTCCTATCATTAAAATTACAAGCATAATAGAAAGAACAGTTCTTTTCATTTGTGACACCTACTCAAAATATACTTAACATAATATTAAAATCATATTATATAATCATTAAATTATCAAGAGTATAATACCGCTAATATGGGTGTTTCAGTTTATTTATTTAGGTATATGTTGTTTACATATATATTATAGGCTTTTATTAAGAATTATGATAAATCACTTGAAGCTTAGAGGTGACTTTACAAAAAATAAAAATTGCGAAGTAACGGCATCTTGGAATATTAAATAAAATTAATAAATCCAAGTGTCAAGTTGTTAAAATCTTAAGACATTTCAATAACTCGCCGTTGGCTCAAACAAATTGAAATATCTAAAGCTTTTAAAAATTTAGCACTAAGATTTATAAAATTTTATTTAAACTATTCCTTCAATGCTGCTACTTCGCCAAACCGGGAATGTAAGGAACAATTTAAAAAAGTCCTAATAAATCTTAGCTCAAAAATTGTAAAATGCTTAGATATTTCTATTGCCTGAGCGTATGCGAGTTATTGAAATTTCTTAGTATTTTATGATTTTTGAGCCTTAGATTTATAGGACTTTTTTAATGTGACGAAGCATTATTACTTCGCATTTTTTATAAACGCAATTATTAAGGAAGCTTGTTGCCTGCTGCTCTGTATATTTCATACCATTCCTGTCTTGTAAGTTCAACCTGTGATGCTTTCGCAATGTCCTTAAGTCTATTTGCATTTGTTGTACCAACTATTGGCTGCATCTTAGCTGGATGTCTTAAAATCCATGAAATTGCTATAGTTGTGTTTGTAACACCTTTTTTTTCTGCTATTTCGTTTATTTTCTTATTCAACTCTGGAAATTTATCGTTATCTAGAAATACTCCTTCGAAAAATCCATATTGGAAAGGAGACCATGGCTGAATTGTTATGTCATTTAAACGGCAGTAATCCAAAATACTTCCATCATGATCAACTGAAGGAGCATTTGTCATGTTCACATTTATTCCAGCATCAACCATTCCAGTATGCATAACTCCAAATTGAAGCTGATTTATAATAAGCTTTTGGTTTAAATATTTACTTAGAAGTTCAATTTGCATTGGATTTTGATTGCTTACTCCAAAATATTTAACCTTTCCGCTAGTACTCAATACATCAAAAGCTTCTGCAACTTCCTCTGGTTCCATAAGTGCATCTGGCCTATGAAGCAGCAGTACATCTAAATATTCAGTTTTCAATCTCTTTAAGCTTCCATCCACAGCATTTAATATATGCTCCTTTGAAAAATCATAATACCCATTTCTAATACCGCATTTTGATTGTATTATAAACTTTTCTCTAATACTTGGTTTCATATCAACTGCCTCAGCAAAAATCTCTTCGCATTTTCCACCACCATATATATCTGCATGGTCAAAGAAGTTAATTCCCTCTTCAAGTGCAGTGTTAATAAGTTTATTCGCTTCTGATACGCTGAGTTCGTTAATTCTCATACATCCAAGTGAAATTTCAGACGCATTAGTTATTTTTCCATTACCAATATTAATCGATTTCATTTTTCACATCTCCTATACATTACCCATTAATTTATTGAACAAATACAATTATAATGGTTAGAGTTAACTGAAAGTCAAGCCTTTTTCTGAAATTATCATGCTATCTTTAAATATGTGGTTAAATAATAACATTTCAGAGCACTATTAAGTTCTAAGATTTACATAAGAGAAACGAAAGGTAAATCTACATTTACTGTGCTCTGTACTCTGTTAGTTGTACTCCGAGTCAAACCATAACTTAACAGTATAAATTTAATATTGGTAATTTAAATCTTTCAAGCTGTCTATCCATATTAAAGCTTTTTACTTGTAATTTCATTTATTATCTGCCTCGCAAGGCTATATTTCTTAGGAAGCCCCTTAGGAAAATTATCCTTAGTAAACCACCCTGCCTCCATTATTTCAACTCCATCAACCTTTATTTCTCCAGAATCATATTCTGCAAAAAAACCAAGCATAAGTGAATTAGGGAATGGCCAGGAGGAGCTTTTGTAGTATCGAATATTCTTTACCTTTATTCCAACTTCCTCAAACACTTCTCTTTTAACAGCACTTTCCAAGGTTTCCCCTGCTTCCACAAAACCTGCAATTATGCTGTACATGTTATTTTTAAAGTTTTTGTTATGAGCAAGCAGCAATTTGTCTCCCTTTGTAATTCCAACTATTATAGCAGGACAAATTACAGGATACATTATATTTCCACAGCTTGGGCACACCTTTGCAAGCTCATCTTCTTTATCTTCTGTTCTAGCACCGCACCTTCCACAAAATCTGTGTTTTTCGTCCCAATTTAATATCTCTTCTGCTCTCCCTGCTGCAGCAAATACCTCCTCATTCATAAAAGCCCCTACATCATGTAATGAAATCATTCCAAATTCCTTTGGCAAAGCAGCTTCCTTTGTAGCTTCCAATGCAAAGCATGACTTTTCTTCAAGCTCTCCTAAAAAGAATTCACCTTCATACTCAATATTTAATCTTTTAATGTCATCAAAGCTTGGTATATGTAAATCCTCACCTACCTTTTTAGCTAATATCCCTCCTTTATAAAATACAAAGCATAAATCACCACTTCCACTTTTTCTAAATACACCTGGCAATATTTTAAACTTACTCATATTAAAAACTCCTCATCACATTTCTAAATATTATTATAATATTTTATCACATTTTTAACTATTTTTTCGATTACCTCTACCTAGGTCTGTTATAATGATAATCAAGAAAAGTACACTTAGAAAGGATATATTCTATGAATGAAAGAAAACTAAGGATTTTTTATGAAGTTAGCAAGGAATTAAATATGACTAAAGCAGCAGAAAAATTGTATATAAGTCAGCCTTCCATAAGCCAGTCAATAAACGATTTAGAAAAGGACTTAGGTGTAAAGCTCTTTGATAGAATTGGAAAAAGGCTGTATTTAACCTATGAAGGTGATACTTTTTTAAATTATACTAGAAGAATCTTAAACCTCTATGATGAGGGAGTTAAGGTTATTAAAGAAATAAATTCTTTAAAGCGTGGAAAATTAAAAATCGGTGCAAGTACCACTATCGGAATATACATATTGCCAGATATCATAGGCAGTTTTTCTAAAATATACACTAATATAGATATATCTCTAATCATAGAAAACACCAAAAATATTGTAAGACTTATAGAGAAAAACAAAATAGATATAGCTCTCGTAGAAGGCCCTGCTCACTCTGACGAAATAGATGTTGAGAAATTTTGCGATGACGAATTAGTTTTTATAACATCAAAAGATCATCCTTGGACTAAGGCTAAGAAAATACCTCAAGAGGATATAGAGAAAGAAAAAATTATATTAAGAGAAAAAGGCAGCGGCACCAGAGAAGTTTTTACGACCGCACTAGCTCAAAGATCCATAAACTATAATATCTTTATGGAGCTTGGACATACTGAAGCTATAAAAAAGGCTGTAGAAGCAGGCCTTGGCATTTCCTGCATATCTAGAAGATGTGTAAAGGATGAGGTAAGCTATGGCAAACTGGCAATATGTTCTGTAGATAATCTAAAAATAAAACGAAGCCTATATGTAATTCACCATAAGGACAAATATATAACCAATATAATTAAAACTTTCTTGGAGTTTTCTAAGAAAAATGTTGAGCGCTTATAGCCTTTTACTTATGGATATCATAAAATAATAATATTTCACTTTTTAAAGCTCCACCCTTAAAATAAACTGTGAAAGATATTTTAAGGAGATGGCACTAAAATGAAAAACATAAAAAACTTGCTTCCAGGAACTGCTGCTGCCTTTATAATTGCACTAGTAGCCAATGAACTTGGAAAGCTAGCTCCAATAGTTGGAGCCCCTGTATTTGGTATACTAATAGGTTTATTAATAAATAACTCGATTGGAAAACCAAAATATTTGGATTTGGGAGTGAATTTTACCTCAAAGAAAATACTTCAATGGGCAATAATAGTCTTGGGAGCAGGGCTCAATTTTAATCAGGTAAAAACTACAGGAATAGAATCTCTAGCTGTGACCTTTTTCACAATTTCAGCTGCTTTTCTATCCGCTTTCTTAATAGGCAAAATTCTCAAGGTTAAGGATGATTTGAAGACGCTTATTGGTGTAGGAACAGCTATCTGCGGTGGTTCTGCCATAGCCGCTATATCACCTATTATTGAAGCTGATGATATGGACATAGCTTATTCTATATCCACTATATTTTTGTTTAACATCATAGCAGTACTTATTTTCCCGCCTCTTGGACATCTTATAGGTTTTTCTGATAAAGCCTTTGGTCTTTGGGCTGGTACCGCTGTTAATGATACCTCCTCTGTTGTAGCAGCTGGCTATGCTTTTAGCAGTAGAGCTGGCGAATACGCAACTATTGTTAAACTTACAAGGGCAACTATGATTATACCTATATCTCTAATTTTTACAGCTATAATGGCATATAAAAAGAAAAAGGCAGCAAAAGAAAACAAAGAAATTAACTATAAATTCTCTAAAGTATTTCCTTGGTTTATATTATGGTTCTTAGTTGCTTCTATTTTAAACACTTTAGGTTTATTTAAAGGCAGTAGCATAGGCTATATAAATGCTGTAGGAAAATTTATGATTGTAATGGCCCTTTCTGCCATAGGCCTTAGTTCTGACTTTAGAAGGATGATAAAGTCTGGTGTAAAACCAATATTATTAGGGCTAATCGTCTGGTTTAATGTTGCTGTTGTAAGTATACTAGTTCAATTTGCTTTAGGACAGATATAAAACAATCAAAAATTCTGATGATATGGGGATGAGTTGTATGGACAAATTGCAAAAGTATAAAAAAATTAGGTATAGACTTGAATGTGCGGCAAGTATAATTTCCTATATAATAGGGATGTCAATAAGTTCGGCTTTAGGAATTCACAGCCAAAAATTTATTTCATTAGATTCTGCAATAACTCTTGGTATTATATTAGCTATTTGTATTATATTAAACAGCATCGCTGTAAAAATTGCAGATGATTGGTACGCTAAAAATATGAATAAATAAACTTTCTAAAATATAAGGCTGTGCTTTATATATACGTATAAAGATCAATACGTATTTAAAGCACAGCCTTATTTGTAATAACTTAAAAAGTAGGCTTACTATCTAGATTGTCGCCTTCATCTCCGTTAGGATTGCTTCTTAGGTATTCCCTGCCATTTTTTGCTTTTCCAACATTTACGCCTTCTATTAAATCATCCTTTGCCATATTTATTGCCTCATTTATAGAGCATACGCTTCCATTATCTAGCATTACATCTGTTATATCCCCTTGAGAATTTTTCTTTACTTTTATAACCTTAGATTTATCACTCATACTAACACCTCTTATATATTCTTTCATAACTTATTTTTAATATTGTTTGCAATAGTGTTAGTTAATATTCTTTTTGAAAATACTATATGCTTTAAGAGGTATTACTGAACCATCTCAAGCATTTTTTCTTTAAATATCATGTTAAATAGAGCAATAGCACGTCCAACTCCAACAACCGCAATCAAAGTTCCAAGACCAATTCCAACAACATGCCTAGCAGCTAAAAGTCCAATTATTAATGTAATTAAAACACTGGTCACATCTACAATGTTCTTTCCAAGTCCGAGTCCTATATTAAACCTATCTGCCACAGCCTGCACAAGTCCATCTGCAGCGTTTGGCACTATTTTCATTTGAACTGTCATAGCTGCCCCAATTCCTGTAAGTGCAATTGCTAGAATAAGTAAAAGCAGGTTAACCGCTAAATTATTGCTATTTATAGTTATCATGTCATTAAATACGTTAATTATTTCACTAAATACAATGCTCATAGGAATCTGTAAAAGATCAAATATACGAAATTTCTTTCCTAAAAGCAGCATCTGACCAGCTACACACAGTATATAAATACACCCAGTTGCCATTCCTAAATTTATATTCCAGATTTTTGAGATGCTATATGGAATCGAAATTATTGGCGATACACCTAGACCTGTCTTAGTATTTAAAATAATTCCTAATGCAAGTATCACAAGTCCGATACAATAAACTAAGCCCCTATAAAAATTTTTCATGTATTTTTCCCTCACTTTTTATAAAAATAAAAAAAGAAGACCTTTGCAGGCTTCCCTTATTATTATATCACTTCTATAAAATAAAAAGTAATCAAAAAAATCCGTCTAACTCTTTGAAATAAAGTAGTTCGGCGGATAGTTAATATTTATTTTCATCTTTTTTATAGTACAATATTCTGGAACTAATTAAAGAATAAGGAGATAGAATTACTTTAGTTAAACAACTACATTTATATTTCTCTATTTGTTATATCGATTTCTTTTAAATTATTTTCCTCTTCATAACCTTCTAATTCATCGTCAGTTATTTCTTCATACTCTACCTCATCGTCTACTATTTCAAAGAGCATACCGCTAAATGCAGAAATTTCAACTTTTAATTTAACTGCATCATCAATCTTTTCAATTTCGTATACTTCTTCTTCCTCTGAAATCGTACCACTATATTTATGCCAATTGCTGTGAAGAAGTAGTCTAGCTGACTTATCAGCTCCCAATGTCACACTGTAATTTTTCACATCTTTATCACTAAAATTAAAAATAGCCAGTAGTGCCTCTTCACCTGCATATCTCATAATAGCATAAATGCAATTATCATTTTGTTTGCAGTCTGCCCATTTAAAATTATCTGTATTGTAATCATCATGCAGTGCTTTATAATGAGCATAAATTTTATTCAAGCTTATCATATATTGATGGAAAGCACCGTGAATAGGAAACTTAAGAATCTCCCAATCTTGCTCTCTCTTTTCGTCCCATTCTCTTAATTGTCCTATCTCATTTGCCATGAAATTAAGCTTTTTGCCTGGATGCAGCAGCATATATAAATACATCGCTCTCGCTTGCGGAAACTTGTCATCATACTCTCCATTCATCTTTTGGAGTATTGTAGCCTTTCCATGAACCACCTCATCATGAGAAAGTGCCAAAATATATCTTTCATCATAAAAATACATCATAGAAAAGGTGAGCTTGTGATAATCCCTCGGACGATATTCCGGTGCTGTTTGAAAATACTCCAGAGTATCATGCATCCAGCCCAAGTCCCATTTATAGTCAAAGCCTAAGCCCCCCATCCAAACAGGTTTAGTAACTCCCTTGTAATGTGAAGAGTCCTCCGCAATGAGCATAGCTGTAGGATGAAGTCTTTTTAGTCCCTCATTCATAACCTTAAGAAATTCTATCGACTGTCCGTTTTCTCCTCTTCTTTCATCTCCCTGCCAATATATCATACGGCTTACAGCATCCATTCTAAGTCCATCAAAATGAAATTCTTTAAGCCAATAATTAGCTGCAGATTGTACAAAACATTTAGTTTCCCCTCTTGAATACATAAAGTTGCAACTGCCCCACTCGCTTGTACCAACATCCTTGCTTGGATATTCGTACAAACAGGTACCGTCATATTCCTTTAAGCCATATCCATCCACTGCAAAATGAACTGGCACAAAATCCAAAATTACGCCTATCCCAGCTTGATGTAATCTATCTATCATTACCTTTAACTCATCAGGATTTCCATACCTTGAGGTTGGTGAAAAAAAGCCAGTATTTTGATATCCCCAGGAACCATCAAAGGGATGCTCCGAAAGCGGCATTATCTCCACATGAGTATATCCATTTTCCCTAACATAATCAGCTATTAATTCTCCAATTTCAGAATAAGAATACCAGCCAGTTTCCTCTTCGGATTTCTTTTTCCAAGATCCCAAATGAAGCTCATATATGTTAAGTGGCCTGTCATAATTAACACTACGCTTGCTCATCCAATTATCATCATGAAAACGGTATGATTTTAAATCTGTAGTTATTGAGCACGCTCCTGGTCTTAGCTCCATAAAAAAGCCATAAGGATCGCAATGCTCCTGCCTTCTTCCATCGCTTCCATAAATGCAGTACTTATACATCATGCCATAATCTGCATCAACTCCACTTATAGAAAAAACTCCGCCTTCACCTTCCCTATTCATAGGTTGTTCCTTCCAGTCATTGAATTCCCCTATTATTGCAACCCCTCTAGCATTAGGTGCATAAGTACGGAAAGTAAACCTACCATTCTCCTTATGTGCTCCAAAATACTCATAGGCATCAAATACTTTTCCAGCATAAAAATCTTGAAAATTCATATTCTATTCCCCCTTGTGTCCCCCATAATTCGCTTTAATTTCTGTTATTTAAAATTATATCGTACATTTAAATCAAGTTTATTAGCCTAAACATAAAAATATTTGCAGGTTTATTTTACCATATTTTAACTACTGGTCCAAGTAGATTATTTGTCTTTAAAATAGTTACTCCTTACTCTTAAATTTGTATAAAAAAAACAGCTAAAAACGCATTAAGTATAGAATAAATTTCGTTCTTAGCTTTAATTTCTTTAAATACTGATAGAATTTATAAGTATATCAACAACCTCTTTTGCAATATCATCAGCTGTTACAACCTCGCCGGTAACAGGCAAATCTGTGCAGCTTATCCTTTGCAGCAGCCCCATAATGGTTTGAAAAATTAAACATCCAACTCTTACAGGCTCCAAATCTCTCCTTAGGGATTTATCTTCAATTCCCTTATCAATAGCTTCATTAAAAAAGTTGTTATCTTCAAAAATAAAATTCTTATACTTCGATTTTAAATCTTCATTAGAGTTGTTAGCTCCGTAATAAAAATCAAATAAAAATATGAACTTCATTTCCTCCTTGTATTCTTTAGCAAAGCTTATCCACGCATAGAGCATATTCTCTATCATTTCTTTTCCGCTTACTTTGTCGTTAGCCTTACCTTTTATAGCCTTTACCATATGCCTTAAAATGTTCATTTGAACTTCAAAAACTAGTTCATCCATTGATTTAAAGTGCTTATAAAAAGTAACCCTGCTTATGGAAGCTAAGGTACACACGTCTTTAACTTTAACATCAATAAAATTATATTTTAAAAACAGTTTTTTTCCTGCTTCTATAATTTCTTCACGATTCTTAATTCTAACTTTTTCATGCCACGAATCATTCATTCTAATGAGCCTCTTTCTTACAGGATTTATTTTTTCCAAAGGTTAAACCTATAGTTCCAATAAGGATTACAGCACCTAAAGCATATGGCAAATTAATATTTTTGTCAAACAAATTTCCAGCCATTACTGGTCCAATTATACCTCCCAAGCTGGTATACGTATTGCTAAGTCCTGAGACAAAACCTTGTTCATTGCCAGCTTCATTTGAAAGCATGGTATTCACGGTTGGTCTCAAAAATGAATTAAAAGCAAAAAATACAGCACTTACAGCTAAAAGATATATTAAATTTACCCTTACAAGCATGAGAACAAGGGCTGCTACTGACATAAGTAAAGACCATCTGATTAACTTATACTCTCCATAACGTTTTATTACTCTATCAATTAATCCTACTTGTACTACAATTCCAATAATCGCTCCCAAAGTAATTATTATGGAAATAACCTCTGAACTGAAGCCATACTTTTGTTTTACATACAGAGAATATATCGTTTCATAATTTTGTAACCCAAAGGTCATGACAAATATAAGTATTAAATATTTAAAATAGGAGCCATGAACGGAGCTAATAAGCTGTTTTATAGGAGTTTCCTGCTTCTTTGAAGCTTGTATTTGATTTCTCTTCTCCTTCGTAAGTGTTTCTGGCAATGCAAAAGTTAACAGGGTTGCAATTAAGCTCAAAAATGAAGCACAAAAATAAGGCACCCTAATTCCAAACCTCGCTATAAGTCCACCTAGTCCCGGTCCTAATACCATCCCTAAATTCATGGCAGCGCTAAAGTAGCCCATTCCCTTAGCACGAGTTTCTCTTGTAGTTGTATCTGCAACATAGGCAAGGTTAGAAGGAATCATGATGCCAAGTCCTATTCCTCCTATAAACCTTGCGATGTATAAAAGTATAAGTTCATGTGATATTGCAAATATGAAATCGGAAGCAACAGTAAGTGACATTCCGCATAGTATCATCTTTTTCCTTCCATATTTATCAGAAAGCTGACCACCTATAGGGGAAAAGATAAATTGAGCAGCTGCAAAAACAGCAACTAAATACCCTGCCGCAGAGCCTCCTTGGTTAAATTGCTTTAAGTAATCTGGCAAAATAGGCATTACCATTCCCTGTCCTATTATTGCAATGAATATATTGAGCATTAATATGTACAGTGGAAACATTTTTCCTTCATTTGAATTAGACATCTTTAATCTCTCCTTAGTTTACACAGTGTAAATAGTTTGCATCATGTAAACTATTGTACAATTATTTTGGAGCTTTGGCAATGGTATTGGATATGCTAGAATTGATTATAAAAAGCCTAACAGTTATTTATATTGCTAGACTTGTTTTAAAACATAATCTTTTTGTTTCTACTATGATCATTGAAATAAAATTTCTTGGAATTCATATAGAAATCAACAGCAAAGAGAAAAAGCACCCATCCAGCAATGATTAGTGCTTTTCTCTTGAATTAAATATTAATTTAAATTTTCATCCAATAGCCCTAAAACAAAATAAATGTTCTAGGTAATGCTTAGTGTTCTAGCACTAAGCATTTCTTATTTATATTATCTCAAATAGCATTTACACTTGCAAACACCTGAGTTTAATATGATTTTAGTATCTTCACCTTCAGTTATAAATTCTCCACCTTCAACTTTTTCTACATTATATATGTTCTTTAAAAGTAAATTCCAAGTACCATCTGTTCCTACTGATTCAACAAAAATTTCATTTCCCTTTTTTAATACTTCTACTTCAAGGACCACATTAGCTTTCATATCTATAATTTTAGTCTTTGCTTTACAATTGTCTTTTAGCTCATATGCTAAAACTGATACATTGTCTCTATAGTTATAATCTGGTTTTGAATTTTCGCATCCTACAGCAATTAAGCTGTTTTCCTTTACCATCATTGGAACGCTCAAGTAACCATGTTTTTCTCTAATCCATCTGCCACCTTCATATTTTTCACCACTTATGAAGTTAGTCCAGTTACCTTCTGGCAAATAGTAATTAGCTTCCCCTTCATCATTAAAAATAGGTGCAACTAATATTGAATCTCCAAGCATATACTGCTTATCTAAATATCTGCAATTTAAATCATCTTGGAACTCCAAAGCCATAGCTCGCATAGTTGGAATACCTGTTTTTGAAGCATTATTTGCTATGTTATACAAATACGGCATTATGCTGCATTTTAATTTAGTGAAGAATCTAACTACATCACAGGCTTCGTCATCATAAAGCCATGGTACTCTATATGAGTTACTTCCATGAAGTCTACTATGAGAGGATAATAATCCAAATGCTACCCATCTCTTATAGACATCTGCTGTGGATGTGCTTTCAAATCCACCTATATCGTGGCTCCAAAATCCAAATCCAGACATACAAAGAGAGAGTCCTCCTCTTAAGCTTTCTGCCATTGATTCATAATTTGCCTCACAGTCTCCACCCCAATGCACTGGAAATTGTTGTCCTCCAGCTGTTGCTGATCTTGCAAATAAAACTGCCTCATCCTCTCCTACGTTCTCTTTGAGGGTATTAAACACTACACTATTATAAATTTGAGTATAATAATTATGCATTTTAAGTGGATCTGATCCATCAAAATAAGCTACTTCTGTTGGTATGCGTTCACCAAAATCAGTCTTGAAGCAATCTACACCCATATCAATTAATTCTTTAAGTTTAGATGAATACCATTTACATGCAGCTGGATTTGTAAAATCAACTATACCCATTGCTGGCTGCCACATATCCCACTGCCATACATCTCCATTAGGTTTCTTTATTAAATATCCATTTTTCACACCTTCATCAAATAGTTTTGATTCCTGTGCAATATATGGGTTAATCCAAACACAGATTTTAAGACCTTTTGCCTTTAATCTCCCAAGCATTTCTTTTGGCTCTGGAAACACTCTATTATCCCATTCAAAATTGCACCAATTAAAATCCTTCATCCAAAAGCAGTCAAAATGGAATACTCTAAGCGGAATATCCCTTTCTGCCATACCATCAATAAAACTATTCACAGTTGCTTCATCGTAATTTGTGGTAAAAGATGTCGTTAACCATAATCCGAAGGACCAAGCTGGTGGTAATGCTGGCTTTCCAGTTAAAGCTGTATAGTTTTTAATAACTTCTTTCATTGATTCTCCACCAATTATAAAGTAGTCTAAATATTCACCTTCCACACTAAATTGAACTTTAGTAACCTTTTCTGATCCTACTTCAAAGGATACTTTTTCTGGATGATTTACAAATACTCCATAACCCTTATTAGATATATAAAAAGGAATGTTTTTATATGCTTGTTCAGTACTTGTGCCTCCATCTTCATTCCATATATCTATGCTTTGCCCATTTTTCACTAATGGAGAAAATCTTTCACCTAATCCATAAACTAATTCTCCTACAGATAATTGAAGTTGTTCCCTCATAAAAATGCCAGTTTCAGGCACCTTTAAAAAATCCTTTTCTTCATAAGTATTTATATATGCTAAGCTTTTATTCCTACTTGAAGTTAATTTTTTATCTCCTTTATAAAAATCGATTTGAAACAAATCTTTATTTATAACCGCTTTTAGCTTTCCTGACTTAAATACAATATCCTTTTCATTATTTGCAATTACAACTTTAACATCCTTGTCCTTATAAATTTCAAAATTAGGAGATCTCTTTTGTCCACCCATAAAATGATATGCTCTTACCCTTATTACATTTTCCACAGGTGCTGAAATTTTATATGTTATAACCGGTCCTCCAAGAGTGTCACCTCTATGATTAATTTTATTACAAGGTGCATATAATTTTAGAACATCATCTTCAATTTTACTACTATACACTTCTTGAGGACTAAATACTCTATATCCGGGTTTATTTAACCAACAACCATTGCTAAATTTCATATTAACTCACTCCTCGTTTTTTATTCCTCTCATATTTTGTTATCTAAATATATAGACAACTTGGTAATTTCAATCTTTCAACTTGTTCATCTATAATAAAATATAGTTACCCTTTTACAGACCCAGCTGAAACGCCTCCAACAATATACTTTTGTCCTAATATAAATACAATTAAGACAGGAAGCAGCGTTAACATAATATCCGCACTAACCAAATTCCAGGAATTTTCAAATGCTCCAAAGAAATTGTAAACTGCTAATGTCATTGGCCATTTTGATGAGTTATTTAAATAATATAGTGGCATACTAAAGTCATTCCATACAGCCATAAAATTTAAAACAAATAATGTTGAAATAATTGGTTTTAACAATGGCAAGATTATTTTTACAAATAATTTAATTGGTCCACACCCATCAATAACAGCAGCCTCATCAATTTCTCGAGGAATTGTTGAAATAAATCCATATGATAAAAATAGACTAAGAGGTATATTAATGGCAGCATAAACAAGGATAATACCTATTCTTGTATTTACAAGTCTTAGTACCTGCAAAACTTTCATTAATGCAACATTATTAATTGGTATTGCTATACCGGCAACAATAAAATAATAAATAAAATTATTTATTCCCTTACGGTTTCTTGCAATAACAAAGGCTGCTGCTGATACTAATATTACAATAATTAAAACGCTAACTGTAGAATATAAAAGACTATTAAAAAAAGATGATATTAGTTTTCCTTGTTCAATTACTGTTTTATAGTTTTGGAACACCCATTCTTTCGGTAAAGATAGAGACATTTTATTAGATTCACCCTGTGTCTTAAATGAATTAAGAAATAAAACCACCATTGGTATTAACACTAAAAGACTTATAAATACTGCAATAATATTTGCTATTACACTTCCAATAGATTTTTTTAGTTTACCCATTATGCATTTGCCTCCTTGTTCTCCATAGATTTCATAATAAAATATAGTAAGAATAATAAAGCAAAAAATAAGATACTAGATAATGTAGTTCCCATTGCATAGTTACCTTTAGAAAATTCTTTATACACTGCTGTATTAATTACGCCTGTGGCATTACCTGGACCACCATTTGTTAAAGAATAAATCATATCAAATACTCTAAACCCATATGTTACATTTAATACTGTTACATTTATAATAACCGGTTTTAATAATGGCAATGTAATCGAGCGAAATTTTTGCCAGCAATTAGCGCCATCAATATTAGCTGCCTCATAATAGTCATTAGAGATAGACAATAATCCTGCAATAACAACAACCATTATGTATCCTACACCTTTCCAGGTATCTACTGACATTACAACTGGAAAAACAATTTTCAAATCTGTTAACCAATTCTTAGATAAAAAGCTTAAGCCTACAGAATTTAGAAAGTTATTTACAAAACCTGTTTGAGGCTGTAGTAAACTTTTAAAAACAAGTCCTACTACTAAGAAAGACATTACTTGAGGAGAAAATACAACCATTCTGTGAAAATTTTTAAACTTGATTATCTTCTGAGTTAATAATAAAGACAATGCTAATCCGATTATTGTTTTCAATGCTGTTGTTATTATAGTGAATATAAATGTATTCCATATATATAACCGATACTCTGGTTTACCTTTAAACACTTCTATATAATTTTTAAGTCCAACAAAATTAATTTTATCTGTAAAGCTATTCCAATCTGTAAATGAATAATATATTCCAATAATTCCTGGTAAAAAACAAAGTAAGAAAAATATTAATAATGCGCCACTTGTAAAATACCATGGATACAATTTTTTTCTATCCATTTAAATCCTCCTCCTTTTAGTATAGATAGACACCTTTAACTTGAAAACTACAAATTTTATAATTATCCTGATAAACTGGAATTTGAAGCAGAGTAGAGAGTAAGGAGTAGAGAGTAGAGTGATGGTTGATTTACCTTTCGTTTTACTCAGGTAAATCTTAGAACTTAATAGTGTCAGCTTCGCTGAATAATATGCTTTAAGCGCATTGCGCGCATTAAGTTTTAGATTTTTCGAAGCATAGCGGAGAAAAATCATCCTTCACTCTACTCTCTACTCCCTACTCTCTACTCTTCTTTTCAAATTCCAGTTTTACAGGATAAAGCTTGTATTATTGATTTCAATCTTTCATGTTGTCTATTATTTCCAGTGTGGATCCTTCTCCAATTTAGCCTGCTCTGTACGTCTGTCCATAATTGATTTTAAAACCTGTTTTGGAGTCATTGCTCCGGTATACATAGCCTCTAAATCTTTACCAACATCCATCCATTGTTGATTAATATATTTAACTCCTACCTGCATAACCATTCCCTTTTTTAAGGAATTAATGTATGCTTGATCTTCCTTAGAATATCTTGATTTGATTTCTGGCCAACATACTTCTGATAAGCCTGGTTGTCCATCTAAACGTTTTTGTAAATTCTCATGTCTGGCTAAGAAATCAAAGAATTCCTCTGCTTCTTTTATATGTTTTCCATTTTTATTTATAAAATATCCATTACTTGATGGGTTTACACCAATTGCTTGATTATCTCCCCAAGGCATTACAAAAATCCCAAGCTTACTAATATCGAAATTTGGGAAGTCAGCTTTTACTTCATTTCTCCAGGCTGGTTCCGCTATAAACATGGCCGCTTTTTCTTTTGCTATTGCTTCCTTTGCATTTTCAACTGAATTACTCAAGTAATCCTTTCCATAAAAGCCTAAGTTAGCACATTCTTTTAGCTCGTTAATAATAGTTTGTAATTCAGGTATAGAATCTAAGTCAACTTCATTTTTGTTAAGTTTGTTATATAAATTTGGATGCTTTTCTTGGTACATAGCTCCTGTTTCAAATAAAGGAAGAACTTGATGCCAACCATTTTGAGTACCTTCAAAAATTGGAGTAACCCCTGAATCTTTTATTTTTTGACATACATTTTTAAATTCTTGGTAATTAGTAGGAACTTTTAATCCTAACTTGCTAAATATCTCTTTATTGTATACGTAAAAATACATTTTCTTGCCTGGAAAAGTAATAGCATACACTTTTTTATTTAAAGAAACTGAAGGTATAACGTTAGGATCCAATCGCTTTACCCATTTCTCTTTTGTCAAATCTACGCAATACTTATCTGCATGAACATTTGTCTCTATACTCAAAGGATCCGTATCTGCACAAAAAATATCTGGTGCTTCTCCAGAATCTAATTTTACTTTTAATAAATCTCTCCACTGTGCATCAGGTGAAATTTGAAAATCAACTTTAATTCCCGTTTCCTTTTGAAAATCTTTCGCTAATTTCTGTACAATTCCAGAGGTTGGAAGTCCAGATTGATGAGACCCAAAGGTTAATGTTACTGAACTCTCACTACTTGATGCATTTTTATTATCTCCCCCACTATTGCTACTTCCACATCCCGTCAAAACACTTCCTACTAATGCAGTCATACAAATAGCGCTAATTAGTTTTACTAAACGTTTACTCATTAATTATTCCCCCATTAATTATTTTTTGATAAGCTTTACATTGGCTATATATTTATGATATCATTTAGTCTATTAGTTAAACATAGATAAAAAAGAACTCTGTTTTGCACTTTTTTGAACATTATTATATAATGTGTTTTAAAAAAGGGGGATTATAAATTGCGTTATTCTCAAAGAATTTATTTATTCTTTATTTACGGATTATTAGTATTATCCTTGCTATCCATATTTTTTGTTTGCTATTATCACTTCTATAGTAATAATATTTATAGAACTGCTAAAACAAAATCTGAAACTATATGTGCTTCTATTCACAAATCGGTATCTAACGAATTAGATAATATGTCTACAATCTCCATGAATATTGTATATTCCAATGCTATAAAGAAGAACTTTACTAGCTTTATAAACAATAATACAAGCAAAGTTAATCCTGAGGACTTTATACAATCTAGAGAAAACGTTTTATCCATATATGATATTATTACTGCTATCATTGGTACCTTCCAGTCGGCAAGTCAAGTTAATCTTTATACTGAAAATGGAGTATGCATTGGTTCTGGTTTTTTTCAGGGAGTAATAAATGTAAATTTGAATTCTATTCCCTGGTATAATGAAACATTAAACAAGAATGGAGAAAAGAACATTTTTCTTACTGATAAATTGTCATACGCTCCAAGCAAAATTGAAGATATATACAATCATCGTTATCTTTCACTTTCTAGAGTGTTTTTTAATGGCATCAATGAACCGGAAGGAATCGTTGAAGTTTTGCAAGACTGCAATACTGTATTTTCTTTAATTTCCGAATTGAAAGAAAAGAATCCTTCTACATCTTTTTATGTGTATAATGAAAACAACAAATTGGTTTATCCATATTCAACTACTTCAGACAACAGTATAAACTATACAGATGCTATAAAAAAGCATAATTTATCCCCGTCAGTCGGCTATTTTATTAATATTGACAACAAACATAATGTGCTAATGACTTATCAAAAAATCGATTCATATGATTGGACAATCATTACCGTTGAACCAAAAGATGTTGTATTTAAATCACTACATTCCTTTAATGAAAGCTTTATCATTATAGCTATTATTTCAATTATTTTAACATTACTTTTATGCTTCATTATTTCAAGTAGATTAACTCATCCTCTCAGCACTTTAACTAATGCTACAAAAATGGTAACTATAGATAGAGTTTTAAATAAAAATGCAACTATACTACCTCCTATTAGTAGTAACATACTTGAAATTTCAGAGTTATATGAATCATTCTTAGACATGTATGATAAGCTAAGAGATTCCTCTCATGAAGTTTTGTTATCAAGATCGGAAGAAACTCGTGCAAAGCTTAGAGCAACCCAATCTCTTATTAATCCTCACTTTTTATATAATAGCTTAACAAACATAAGTATTATGGCTGAAGAAAATATGAATGATGAAATCGTAAACATTTGTCATGCACTGTGTGATTATTTTCGCTATATTACATCATATAATGAAACCGTCGTCCCATTATCCAAGGAAATATCTTACACAGAAAAGTATATTGAATGTATGCAAATGCGCTATGGTAACGATTTTATCTATAATTCAGATATAAATGAAGCAACAAAGGAAATTCTAATTCCAAAGCTAATTGTTCAGCCTATTGTAGAAAATGCATTTAAGCATGGATTTAATTCATCACCTCCTTGGAGCTTAAACATAAAATCTTCTATTACTAATGATAATAAGTGGTGCATTCATATTGAAGATAATGGTGGGTGTCTTAGCAATGAAAAAAAAGAAAAATTATTATCTACATTCCATAATTTAGATAACAATCAAGAGTTAAAATCATTAAAAATTGGAGGAATGGGACTTAAAAATGTATATTTAAGATTACAACTCTTATATAATACTGAAACTATATTTTCTATTGATAATTCTAAAAGTGGCAAAACAATTTTTACAATTGGAGGCCCGATTTACTTAAGTAAGGAGGATTTTTATGAACAACACACACACTTATAAACTTATTGTAGTTGAAGATGAGCACCTTATAAGACGAAACATAATAAAAAAAATAAATTCCTTGTCTCTTCCTTTTGAAATAATTGGAGAAGCTAGTAACGGAGAGATTGCCATATCCCTTATAGAACAATTATGTCCACCTGTAATTATCACAGATATAAAAATGCCCCAATTGGATGGCTTACAGTTAATAAAATATCTTCATAAAAATCATCCACATACAAAAACTATAGTGTTAAGTGGTTATGATGACTTTAGCTATGCTCAAACAGCATTAAAATATGGAGTTAAGGATTTTTTATTAAAGCCTATTAAACTAAATGAACTCAGTGCTGCCCTGCAAAATATCCTCGTTATACTTGAATCCGAAGATAAGGAAATATCCTCCTTTGCAATTGACCATAATAATTTGAAACCTGAAAATTTAAGTCAACTGCTTGAAAATTATTTGCTCAATAATTACGCAACCATAACATCTATAACTGAAGTTTCACAAAAATTTGGTTTTACAAACGAATATTTAAGTAAAATTTTTAAAAAGTATACTGGAGTAACTCCTCTAAAATACATAACTAGAATTCGTATTAATGAGGCTAAACAGCTTTTAATCAATCAACCTGATTTAGAAATAAAAGAAATAGGTGAGCTGATTGGTTATAAAGATGCCTTTTACTTTAGTAGAGTATTTAAATCAAATGTAGGAGTTTATCCTAGTGATTATAGAATGAAACATTTAAGTATAAGACCATAAATCCATTTAGAAAATCGCACATTCAAATATAGATAAACAAGCTAAAATCTTAAAATCGCTGATGTTAAAACTTTACAAGTAATATTTTGGGCGCTTTAATCAGTTGACAATGAACAGAGGACAATTGACAGTTATGGTTGATTTACCTTTCGTTTCACTCAGGTAAATCTTAAAACTTAATAGTTTCAGCTGCGCTGAACACTATGTTCTAAGCGTTTTGCGCGCATTAAGTTTTAGATTTTCCGAAGCACAGCGGAGAAAAATCATCCTTCACTCTACTCTCTACTCTGCTTTCCAAATTCCAGTTTAATACGATTAACTTGGTACTAACTAGCAATTTCAACCCTTCAACTTATCTATCTATAATCAGGAGCTATCACACTAAAAATTATATATTAAATAATTATTAGCGTCCCAGCTCTTAGCCTTATTTTAAAATTATTCTTGACTCATTTTCACTGTAGTTTCCATTAAGCTCCAATGCCCCAGCTTGTATTTTAAGAGCAACATTTTCCTTTGGTACATCATTAAACTCTGCAATATACCCCTCATTAGTTTCCTCTATACTTTGAACCAAACTTCCAGAACTAGTATACAAACCATAGTTTAAAAGCATATTAAATAGCTGTTTTTTATCATTGCCTTTAAAATAAACATAGAGTTTATTTCTCTTTCTTTCAATCTTATAAATTTCAGCTTTATTTCCGTTTTTAAAAGTAACATTTTTCGTATAGGTTACACCAACTTTTTCCTCTTTAGGAAGCTTATCTAACTCCTTTTGCTGCTCATCTGCAAGCTTATCCATTTCAGTTTTGGTCATTTTATCATAAACATCTTTATTTTGATACTCCACAAGTGAAATGTTTTTAGAGTTTTTAACAGCATTATAATCCATATTCTCCATAAATGTAAGCTTAGTGCATTTTTCATCACCAATTGACGCACCAATAATTGGGTAAAGCTTATTATCCATCTTCAAGCAATAACTCTTTCCATTTGACACCGATGTTAACCAATTATCACTACTTATAGCAACTACATTTTTATTGATTTCTATATGTTTTATATTAGCTTCTAAAGCTTTAGACATGGTTACATCTTTTTCAATAGCAGCGTCAAAGTTCTTTGAAAAATCCACCTTCATATTCCAGGTCATAGTTTTCTTAAAAGCATCACTAAAAGCTTTAATCGTAAAATCTCCCTTTCTTTTAAATTCTTTGTCCTGCATTAAGTCTATAACTCTAATTGTTGTATTTTTATCAGTATCCTTATAGCCTCCAGTTGAACCAGTACTCATTTCTCCGTTAAAACCAGAATCAAAAAAAATCAAAGGTCTTTTTGACTCACTCCATTTATCACTATATTGAATTTTTAAAGTTGCCTTTACTAAATGCTTTGTACCTATTAAATTATCCAAGGTTATTTTTATGCCGTTCTCCTCATAGGTTTTTCCTATATAAACAGACTGATCTAAATATTCACTTTTAAAACCAAGGGTTTCATAAAGGTTATTAAATGTAGGAATTGCATCAGCACATACTTTCCTTACATTTGGAACTAACATTGCAGATATTAAGAGTACAGCTACCGCTGCTGCAAATACATTTCTTTTGCTCTTTTCCTTTACAATTTTTTTTCTTAGCCTCTTTTTAAGCTGTTCCTTCTCCTTCTTGGAAAACTCTATATCTATGGAGTTAAACTCTTCTAAATTCACATTTTTATAACTATTCATTATAAACCCTCCTAGAAAATACTTGCTTTAACTTCTTTTTAAGTCTAAGCAACCTATTGCTCACAGCACCTTTACTTATACCTAGGCTGCTGCTTATTTCTTCCAAACTTTCGTCTTTAAAATACCGCCTTACAATTATATCTTTACTGCTCTCGTCTAATCCTTCTATACTATTTCTTAATTCTTCTCTTTCCAGTTTTTTCCTCACTTCTTCAAAAGCATTATCATCAGCACTATAATTAAAGTCCTCCTTTAGTTCTAGTCTAAAGCTGTGCCTTTTTTCTTTTCTTAAAATATCTATTGCCTGCCTTTTAGTTATAACAGCAAACCATTTATCAAAATTTTCATCATCTTTAAAAGACACTATATTATCCCAAATTTTAAGTAAAACATCATTAACACATTCTTCACTAAGCTCTCTGTTATTTAAGACGCTGTAGCTTACCTTTAGTGCTAAATCAGAATAGTTGTCCACTAAATAATCTAAGGCTTTCAAATCCCTGTGTCTTAAGCCACTAATAAAATTTTTTTTATCTATCATCTCTTTCATCCCTTCTAAAGGTACCTTCATATATATTAACGCATAAAATATTAAAATCTCTCTTATAATTTAAAATTGGACTTTGAAAATAGTTTTTATTATACTATAGATAAATAACATTAAAGATTGAAATTGATAATTCCAAGTTTATCCTGTTAAACTGGAAATTGCGAAGTAACAATTTTAGGAGGCGATTTTATTGATAAGCTTTACTTGTGATTACACCGAGGGTGCATACCCTAAAATATTAGAAAAACTAGCTACAACAAACTTCGACCAAACAGAAGGTTACAGCGAAGATGAATATTGCAGGGCCGCTGCTCGTATAATTAAAGAAAAATGCGGCTGTACAAATATAGATGTACACTTTCTTGTAGGAGGAACTCAAACTAATCTTACAGTTATTGCAGCTGCCCTTAGACCATATCAAGGTGCAGTAGCCGCAGCAACCGGTCATATTAACACTCATGAAACTGGTGCCATAGAAGCAACGGGGCACAAGGTTCTCACCCTAAAAAGCAGCGATGGAAAAATAACTGCAAAACAAGTACAGGAGCTTTATGACAGCCATTACAATGAAGATGGTCCTGAACACACAGTGCAACCTAAATTAGTATACATATCCAACCCAACTGAAATAGGAACTATTTATTCTAGAGCTGAACTAGAAGCTTTAAGTGAAACCTGCAAAAAGAATAATCTTCTTTTATATATGGATGGAGCCCGTTTAGGATATGCTTTGTGCTCAGAAAAAAATGACTTAGATTTGCCTACCATAACTAAGCTCTGTGATGCTTTTTATATTGGCGGAACTAAAGTTGGAGCTTTGTTTGGCGAGGCTGTAGTAATTCGAAACGAAAGTTTAAAAGAAGACTTTAGATACTTAATTAAACAAAAGGGCGGAATGCTTGCAAAGGGAAGGCTATTAGGCATACAATTTCAGACTTTGTTTGAAGATGACGCATATTTTAAAATATCAGAGCATGCAGATAAACTAGCTATGCTTATAAGAAAGGCCTGTATAGAAAAAGGATATTCCTTCCTTTCTGACTCATACACTAATCAGCAGTTCCCTATTATGCCAGATGCTGTACTGGAAAAGCTAAAAGAGAATTTTCTATATTCTTACTGGCAGAGAATTGACGAAAGCCACAGTGCTGTGCGCTTTTGCACAAGTTGGGCAACAAAAGAAGAAAATGTGTTAAAATTAATAGATGCAATAAAAACAATATAAGGAAGTGAATTAATTATGTTTTTGGCTAATGTAGTAAGCTCCATGCAAAGATTGTAAAGCATGAAGGGTTTTTGCCTGGAGCGAAATTAACTCATGTTTTATTCAGTCTTTGCTTCTTCATTTATAAATTAAATGTAGAATGGAGCGAGACTTATGAAATATGAAAAAGCAGAAAATATACTGCCTCAAAGTATAATTGAGATAATTCAAAAATATACCGATGGCGGATATATCTATATACCCAGAAAAGATAGTAATAAAAAATCCTGGGGAGAAAATACTGAGACAAAAAAATATCTAAAAACAAGAGATGAGGAAATTTTTAACAAGTACCTTCTAGGAGTACCTGTTAAAACCCTATCCAATCAGTACTTCTTAACAGAAAGCAGTATTAGAAGAATTATTAGAAAACAAAAAAGCGACTAATTTTAATCATATAGATAAACAACATAGGCACGGAGGAATTTTTTCCTTGCATTGCCGTGGAAGCGAAAGAATATTTCTTCAGCATTATTCTTTCGCATTTTACTTATAGATATCAGAAAACTCAATATTAATATTTTGAACATTTGACTCCCCTGCAAAATCCACATTACCCTTCACATTTTCTTCCTCTGGAATAACCTTTGCAGGCAAGCATATTACAAACTCTGTACCTTCGCCGTATTTACTTTTCACCTTTATGGTTCCCTCATGGAGCTCCACTAAAGCCTTAACTATAGTTAGGCCTATACCGCTGCCTTCATGACTTCTACTTAGTAAGGGATCTATTTGCTTAAACCTCTTAAAAAGCTGGGATAATTTTTCTTCCGGAATGCCTATGCCCGTATCCCTTACAGCTATAGTAACCTGATTTTCCTCAACATATAAAGCAACGTAAATTATATCACCTGTTTTCGTGAATTTAACAGCATTTGAAATTAAATTAAGTAAAATTCTCTCTAGCTTTTCTGCATCAAAGGCCATAACTTTTTCCTCTTCATTGGTATCAAATATAATGGTCCTTGACATATTCTGTACATACTCTGCCGTTGACTGTGTTATTTCCTCTGCAACCTCCACTATATTTTGATTACTTAAATTCAAGTTCATAAACCCAGAGTCAATTTTCGTTATATCAATTAGATTATTTACAAGACGCACCAGCCTATAGCAATTTTGTTTTATTCCTCCTGTATAACCCCTTATTTTATCTGTATTTAAGTTATCCCCTTTACCTATGAGAACATCAAACAACTGAACCGTAGAAAAAATAATATTTAAAGGAGTTCTTAATTCATGAGACATATTTGCAATAAACTCTGTTTTTAATTTATCATACTGCAAAGTTTTTTCTACCAAGCTCTTATTTTCTGCCATCATATTATTAAAGCTGCTTGCTAGTATTGCTATCTCATCCTTGCCATCTACACTGCAGTGCACTGTCAAATCACCCTTGCCCGCAGCCTCTATACAGTCCTTCAATTCATTGATAGGCTTAATAAAATTATTAGCTATTAATACAGCTGCAATTCCTGCAATAATAATTATTACAATGCCAGCAGCTATTGACATTATAAAGGTTGATTTATATGAAGAATTTAGCTCATCATAATTAACTGCAGTTATTATATACCAGCGCCAAGGTGCGAAATACTCATAATACGCTACCTTTTTAACACCATTATGAGTAGTGTATTCAATCGTTCCGTTGTCACTTGAAAGTATCTTCCTTACAAGATGCTTGTGTCTTGTAGCATGCCTTTTATTTTCAAATGGATGAATAATTGTCTTACCATCAGAGTCTATAATATACGAATAGCCGGTTTTTCCTAGTTTTATATTGCTTAGGGTTTTCTCTAAGTAATTGTTGAGAATTTTATTTCCTACACCTATGGCCCCTATAACCTTTTTATCTTTATCTAAAAGTGGCTTTATCCGTGTTACATAAGCAATACCATTTATTAAAATATCACCAGTATATTCTTTATCATTAATTATCTTTTTGTATATATCAGAACTACTTAGTATATACGTACCTATTAATTTTTTATCCTTCTCAGAAATTGTACTAGATACCCTTACAAGCTTATTTTCATGCAGTAAAAATATAGTTGCAGCAGTACCTGTAGACTGCTTAAGTTCATCAACTATTGAATTGTTTAAAGATATCCTCTGATTTCCAGCATATAAAACTGGCAGCTTAAACTCTCCAACTTTTACGTTTTCATTATAATTTATTTTTAAATTATCCAGCTTACTTAATATTAAACTTGCAAAATTAGAATCACCATAAGATTTTTCCTTAAGCAGCTCATTTCTTACACTAAGAGTTGTTTCAATTGATTCTGTAAGCCGTCTGTTTTTTTCATTTATCTCGCTTAAGAACTCATTATGTGCCTTTAACGCAACTAAAACACCCAGTATACTTATGGTAAATATAATTAAAACTAAATAGCTGATAATAAGCTTGTACTTTATCCTCATACACAACACTTCTTCCTTAGTTATATATATATCATATTATATCGTATTTAAAATTCTTATCCTATATATGATCTTAAACATTACAGAATTATTTATACCCTTGAGAAACCAACGTATTACATGGTATCATTCATACATATATTACAAAAAGGAAGTAAACAAATCATGAGTATTTTAACAGTTGAAAATATGAGCCATTACTTTGGCGATAGAGCGTTATTTAAAAATGCAGCCTTCAGATTATTAAAGGGGGAGCATATTGGTCTTATTGGTGCTAATGGGGCAGGCAAATCCACCTTCATGAAGCTTATCACCGGTGAGCTTTTACCAGACAGCGGTACAATTAAATGGAATAAAAAATTCAGCATTGGCTATATGGATCAGCATGCTAGTTTAAAAAAAGGAACCACTGCCCTTGATACCTTAAAAAGTGCATTTTCAAAATTATTTAATATAGAGCAAGAAATAAATAATCTCTGCAATAAGCTTGGAGCTATGGATGAAAATAAACTTTCAAAGGCACTTGATAAGCTCTCAAAATTGCAGGATACCCTGGACAAAAACGACTTTTACAGCATAAACTCAAAAATACAAGCAACCGCCGCAGGTCTTGGTATTAGGGAACTTTTAGATAAGGATGTTGCAGCTTTAAGCGGCGGTCAAAGGACCAAACTTTTACTTGCTAAGCTTTTACTTGAGACACCAGATATTCTACTGCTAGATGAACCTACCAATCACCTCGATGAAGAACATATAGAGTGGTTAAAAAGCTATTTAATAAATTATGAAAACGCCTTTATATTAATATCCCATGATAACAGCTTTTTAAACAGTGTAGTAAATGTAGTTTACCAGCTTGAACATAAAACTTTAACAAGATACAATGGAAACTATAATTACTTTCTAAAGCTTTATGAAATAAAAAAGCAGCAGCTTCAAATTGAGTACAAAGAGCAGCAGCATGAAATTGAAAAGCTTGAAGAATATATAAGAAAAAACAAAGTACGAACAGCAACTGCAAAGCAAGCTAAATCAAGAGAGAAAAAGTTAAATAAGATTGAAAGAATAGAAATTAAAAAGAATATAATAAAGCCTCACTTTGACTTTAAAAGTGCGAAAATGCCAGAAAGTATAATTTTCAAGACTAGCGATTTAGTTATAGGCTACAGTGCTCCTTTGAGCAAACCTTTGAATTTAAAAATGAAGAGAGGTCAAAAGCTTGCAATAACCGGAGCTAATGGCTTAGGCAAAACAACTCTTTTAAAGAGCCTACTTGGACTATTACAGCCTATAAACGGTAAAGTAATCCTAAGCGATTATAAAAAAATAGGCTACTTTGAACAGGAAATTACCACTACCAGTACCAATACAGTTTTATATGAAATGTGGAATACCTTTCCAGGCTTAACCCAAACTGAGGTAAGAAGTGCTCTCGCTAAATGCGGACTGACAAGGCAACATATAGACAGTCCTATTAATATATTAAGTGGAGGAGAACAGGCTAAAGTTAGACTATGCAAGCTCATAAACAAGCCAACTAATATACTGATTTTAGATGAACCAACTAATCACCTAGACATATACGCAAAAGACGAGCTAAAACGTGCTTTAAAGGAATACACTGGCAGCATAATTCTGGTATGCCATGAGCCAGAATTTTATGAAGATATAGTGACAGAAGTTTGGAATTGTGAAAAATGGACAGTTAAAAATTCTTACTAAAATCCATAGTTAAAAATAAAGGAACTTTGTGTATTTACTTATACTCCAAGTTCCTTTTGTTTGCCCTTTTAATTAATACATAATTCCTTAACATTATGCAGACAATATGTACATTAAAGCCAATTTGAAAGGTAGGTGGAAACCTGTAGGGCTATATTATAGATAGACAACTTGGAATATTAAAATTAGCTGAATTCTGTTTTGGAACATGTTGGTTATATGAACATATATCAGTTGACATCTGAGAGAAGCGAAAGATAAATCATCCTTAACTGTCAATTGTCCTCTATCCATTGTCAACTGGTTAAGTCTTGCAAAATATTACTTGTAAAATTATAACATCAGCTATTTTAAGCTTTCAGCTTGTTTATCTATAATAAGCAGGAAAATTATGAGTGAAAAAGTTCTAGAAAATAAAAGAAGGTCTTTGTTTAGAATTATAGTAATTTCTACTGCGGCAATCGTATTTGTACCTATACTGTATTCAGGAATCTACCTAAGTGCTTTCTGGAACCCTTATGGAAAATTCTACAATGTTCCTGTAGCATTTGTTAATTTGGATAAGCCTATTGTAAAAAATGGCAAGCGATATAATATAGGAAAAGATATAGAAAATAATCTCAGAAAAAATAACAGCATTGGCTGGAAATTTGTAAGCCTAAATGAAGCCAAAAAAGGTGTGAATGGCACATCTTATTATGCAGCGGTTATAATACCAGAAGATTTTTCTCAAAAAATTTCTGCGGCTGCGGGAGGTAATCTTACAAGGCCAATTTTACTTTATGAAGCAAACAAAGGGAAAAATTTTGTATTTGCTCAGGTATCTGAAAGAGCTGCAGAAAGTATTAAAGCAGAGATTGCTTCAAGCATACAAGAACAAACTGTAAAAGCACTAGCTAGCAGCTTATATGATGTTAAAAATTCACTTTTAACAGCAAGCAATGGTGCAAACGCACTGCAGAACGGGACAGAAAAGCTGCTTACTGGTTCAAGGCAATTAAGTACCGGACTCACAGCTGCCGCAAATGGTGCAAATCAACTTCAGAATGGATTAAAGCAAGCTTCTGCAGGTGAAGCTCAACTATCAACAGGAATTGATTCCTTAACAAATGGATTAAATCAATTTAAAAATGGATTAACACAAAACGCAGGAAGCCTCACGCAATTGGTAAACGGAGCTAACGCAGTATCAAATGGAGTATCTACTATAGCCTCAGTAGCAAACAATGCTAACGTTTCTCAAAACCTAGCCTCTGCTGCAAATGGCATAGTACAAATCAAAACTGCCTTAAGTCAGGCAGCTTCAATTTTAGCTTCTTCTAGTGATCCTCAAAGTATTGCTCAAGCTCAAGGTATATTAAATGGATTAATAAATACCATTAATACTAATAATCTAGAAGGGAACCTAAGAACCGCTGCCGGCAATGCAAGAATATTAACAAGCAGCCTAAATCAATTAAGCACAGTAGCAAAACAGGTGGCAGCAGGAACAAACACGCTTTCAAGCACACTTGCCACAAATCAAAAAAATGCTGTCTCAGGAATTAACCAGCTTATTGATGGAGCAAACAAACTTAAATCCGGAAGCCAAGGCTTAACTAATGGTTTAAATACAGCAACTCAAAACACAGGAAGTCTAGCTTCAGGGCTTACTAGCTTAAATACTGGAGCATCGGATTTAACTAACGGCATTAGTGCAGCAAATAGTGGAGCCACAAAGCTAAAGGATGGCTTAAGCAGCGGATATACTACCATGAGCAGTAATTTAAAATTCAGCGTAGAAAATATATCAAGCTTTGTAACTAATCCTCTGACTTTATCCGATGTATCAATAAACTCGGTTCCTTATTACGGTCAAGGACTTGCGCCATATTTTATTTCACTTTCACTTTGGCTAGGTGCAATGCTTATGAACCTAATAATCTCTCTAACAAAACTATCTAAAATAATTGAATATAAGTTTTTCAAAACTTACACAGGAGTATTTTTAGTAGGCTCAGCTCTCGTTATGCTGCAGTCAGTTATTTTAAGTTTTGTGCTTGTTAATGCTTTAGGTCTCAGCCCTTCAAACCTAGCTTTGTTTTATCTTGAAAACATGTTTATATCGGTAGTTTTTTTCAGCATAATGTATGGAGTATCCTATGCTATTGGAATAATTGGCACTCCAATAATCTTCATATTATTTATACTTCAACTGGCATCTTCTGGAGGAACCTTTCCTATAGAAACTGCCCCAAGCTTTTTTAGGGCTATTTCACCATTCTTCCCTATGACCTACACAGTTGAAGGGCTTAGAATGATAATAAGCGGTATAAATGCTTCAAGATTAACTCAAATAACCATTTTTCTTATCATATTTATGCTTATATTCCTTCTAGGTGGATTTATAATTAACAGAACATTTAAGGGCTTAAAAACCATTAAAGCAGAAGATGACTAAGCTGCTGCCCTTTCCCAATCTAGCACTTGAAAGAACTCTTAAAATAAACTAAGGGAAGCCACTAAAAATGACTTCCCTTAAAAATATGGTAGTTAGAAAATTTGCTTATATAAGAATATTGCAACAATACTTGCTGCTATTGGTGCTACTACAGGAATCCATGCATATGCCCATTCAGACTTCCCCTTATTTTCAAGCGGCAAAAGTGAATGTACAATACGTGGTCCTAAATCTCTGGCAGGATTTAATCCAGGTCCAGTTGGTCCTCCTAAAGATGTAACTAAGGAACAAACAAGAAAACCAAGTCCAACATATCCTACTGAAGGTGTAATTTTTACTGCACTTGAATTAAGTATAAACATTGCACCTAAAACTAATAAAAATGTACCAAAAAATTCTGTAACAAAGCCATTTACATAACTTCCTGATGCTGATATTGTAGAACATGTACCAAGAATACTCGCAACATCCTCTGTTTTTTTATAAAACGGAAGATAAACGAAGTAAAGAATAACTTGTCCAATTATAGCTCCAACCATCTGAGCTAATATGTATGGTAAAACTTCTGACCAAGGAAAGAGCCCATTTATAGCCATTCCTATTGTCATAGCTGGATTTGTGTGACTTCCACTAATTTTACTAAACATTAAAGCTGGAATCATAACACCAACTCCATAACCAATAGCAACAATAATCCATCCATTACGATAACCTTTTGTTCCTTTTAATTCTACATTAGCGACAGCACCATTACCAAATAATATTAAAATTGCTGTACCAATCATTTCACAAACCATTCTTACAGCCAAACTATAATGCATTAATACCAATCCCTTCTTACTGCACAATAACAGAAAGTCCATCTGGAATAACTGTTACTTTAGCGTTTTCTCCCTCTAGTTCATAAGCACGTTTTAGCGCCTCTTCAAAGGTTGTTGCAAGTTCCATGTGCATGTCCTTAATAAGTTTTGGATCAACAAGATCAGAAACCATTATTACATGATGCTTGGAAAGAATACGTGCTAATATTTGAGATGTCCACTGATCCGGAATAGTTTTTTGGCGTTCTGTGTGAATAGCTTTTTCAAGGAATTCCTCAGGTGTTTTGGCATTGGCAAGATTCTTATAAAACCCTTCGCCACCATGTCCATCAGCGCATCCAGCAACCATTATAATAACACCATTTTCTTTATTTGTTGCCTCTGCTGCTGTCATTCCCTTTACCGCCTGATAAATATTTTGGTCAAGAGGATAACCTCCGTTTGTTGATACAGCAATGTCACAAGGTATCTTTTTAACTGATGCCAGATTCCTTACAAAATCACAACCAGTTTCGTGAGCTTTTTCAAGATCTCCAGCAAAGGAACCAATGATTTTTTTATTTCCATCAAGAACTACATTTAAGATAAACTTAAGGCCAGCTTTTTTAGCCGCATACACCATATCTTTATGAACAGGATTGCACTTTATATTACCGGTACGAGCCTTGCTTGAATTTATAAATTCACCACAATGGTTTGCCATAATTGTTTTATAGGATGCTATTCCTGGCAACACTGATTTACGTCCGCCTGAAAAACCAGCAAAGAAGTGAGACTCAATAAATCCTTCAGAAATAAGTAAATCAGCATCAGCAGCTACTTTATTAATAATACATGGACCTCCCGATGGCAGAGTTCCTATTTGCACCATGGCTGAATCATCTGTTGAAACATGCATTACTATATTTTCATTTTTAACAATTTCTTCACCATACTTATTAACTAATTCTTCATGAGTTGATGGGCGATGAAATCCTGTAGCAACAAGTATCGTTATTTTTGCATTAGGTTCAACACTGCGAATACGACGAAGTAAAATAGGTGTAATGATTTTTGAAGGAACAGGCCTTGTATGATCTGAGCTAATTAAAACAATATTTTTCTTCCCTTTTGCTAATTCCTCCAATTTACAAGAACCAATAGGATTATCAAGAGATTTTTCTACAAGTTCTCTTTCAGACATTTCACTTTTATAACTTTCTGCCTTTGATGTTAAAATACCAGCTAAATTTTTTTTATTTATTTTTGCGACAATTTGCTTTTTATCGTAAGGCAAATTTATATTAACATACTCCATAACTTCCAACATCCTTTCTTTTTATTTTAGGCTGTGTTTTAAATCTTTTGTGTTTCGAAAGCTATTATAGTTCATCGTATTATGCTTGTATAGCCAAATAAAAAGATAGCTGATATAAAAAAAATTCATAACAAATAATTTTATATCAGCCATAAAAAACATTAATCATCATTTTGATTTAATTTGATCAAATAATTATTAAACAGTTTTATTGCACCATATTTAGGATTTTCTTTTTTGTACAATAGAAAAGCCTCCATATAGTATGATGGATCAATATCAAAGTATCCTTCCCCCATGCTAACACCAAGTTTATTAATGAAACGCTCTGTAATAAGTGCACCAGCAACATTTTCCTTGCAATAATTAAATATAGCATAAGGTGATGGCAATTGAGCTGCCACAACCGGTTTTTTACCAGCAGCATCAAAATACTTATCAAGCATTTTATTCATAAAATTATCAGGTGGATATTTTGCTAATGGAAATTTTAGCATAGTATTTAGAGTTACTTTTTTGCCTGTCACTTTAATATTTGGTGCATAATACACAATCTTATCCATACTAAATAGTAATTTTTCAAGGTTTCCTAAGACTTCACCATCAGAAAGAAAAGTAGATGCAATATCAATTTTGCCATTATTCAATGAGCGTATAAGTTCATCTTTTTCCATACTATAAACGGTAATTAATATATTTTCGTTTTTTTGAAAATAAGTAACATGGCGGTTCATAAGTATGTCTCCAAGTGATGTAAGTACGCCTATTTTAAGTTCTACTGATTTTTCACCATTTTTTTGCTGAAATTCGTAAATTGTCTCCACTAACTGGGGTAGTATTTCACTTATTCTTTTATAAAACAATTCGCCTTCATGTGTTAACTGGCTGCCTCTGTTTGAACGTAAGATAAGACTTACTCCCAAGATTTCTTCAAGCTTTTTCATTTGAAAGCTAAAAGCAGATTGAGTTATATTAGCTTGATTAGCGGCCAGCGTAAAATTTTGTATCTTTCCATATATCATAAAATTCTCAAGTTCTTGAATACTAGGTAATTCTTTTATTTGAAACACCTCCTGTCTCTCGTAGTTAATTTCCTTTCTATTCTTTATATCGTTAATTAACCAATAAATCTTTTCTTGCATCAACTGAAACTATTATTATCTTGGACATACTACCGCTCTATATTTTATCATAAAAGGTTTCCAATTAACGCTTATGTATAAATAATGTACTTAAATTTCATTAGTTTCACTGTATACAAATAAAATCGTCAAGACTTCATTCTTGGCGATTTCATAAACCCTAACTCACTGAAAGGTATTTAAGTTATATATGAAACTCATAGGTTTATAGCTAATCCAATTAATATTACCACCATTATCAAATATAAGTAATCTAATTTTATAAATTTCAAATTAACTTTTGTTTTATATTCTCCTACAAATCCTCTACACTCCATAGCCTGAAACATTTCCTCACTCATGCTATAAGATTTTATAAACAAATTTCCCATAATTCCTGTAATATAATTGTATTTGCCTGGTGCTTTTCCAATAGATCTTAGCTTTAAAGCATAAAATAAATCTATTGAATGCTCTCCAAGCAAAACTATATACTTTATAGTTATATCCATTATCCATATAAATATATCTGGCACAAACAGCAGTTTTAAGGACTTGCTAATTTCGCTCCATTTAGTATTATGAGATAATAAATTCATAAGAAGTATAGTTACTAATATCTTCTGAAATAACAATAAACTATTATAAATGTTTCCATAAAGCATAGAAGGTATCAAAGCAGCCAAGGTTATAAATGGAAATATTAAACTTCTTGCTAATATCCTTTTTATCATCTTCTTTTCCATAAGTAAAAGGTTTCCTAAGGCAAAAGCTTCTATTACCAATAAATAAATCTGGCTTCTTGAAATTGATATGCATATTATAATCGCTATGTTACTTAGAACCTTCAAGGTTGGGTTTAAAGAATATATTAACTTATCTTTGTTCTTATACTTGTCCTGTCTTATAATAGAAAGAGTTTTTATTAAAGAAAAAATGCTCTTTTCTATGTATGAACTTTTTTCTTCCTTTGGAACATATTCATCCTTTACTGAGAGCCATTGTGGAATCATTTATTCTCCTTCTGCTTTCTATTAAAAATTACTTTTCCTAAAACTTTAATGATAATTATTATTACTATTACTCCTATTACTGCTGATATTATATATCCAAAGTACTCTTTCATATTCTTTATACTATAATCCGCCATTGGAGAATTATAATTCACTCCATTTTTCATTCCCTTAGGTACAAAACCTATTAATTTCTTAATTTCATCCGTACCCCATTCTCCCCAAGCTGTTCCCTTAGCTAAAAGTCCCAGCGGAGTAGCCAAAGCAAGAACTCCTATTATGATGTATAAAACTTTTGTTTTTCCAGCCTTTCCTTCATATATAACCTCTGGAGAAAACTTTTTTATATAACTATATGCTCCAACAGTTATTATTCCTTCTAAAATACCTATCACTAATAGATGTGGAATCATCATAGCCGGAATAGATACTTTTAAGCAATACGGGCTATAAAGTGGTCTTCCAAGTGTATCCTTAAAAAGTAGTGGCTGAACACCAAATTCAATTGCTGCAAACAAAGCTGCTATATTAACAGAGGTATAAGCCGCAATAAAAGCACTAAATAGCTCTCCCTTTTTGCTTTTAAACACCTTTTTTATAAGTTTAAATAAGTAAAAAGCTGTAAAGGGCATTATAAACGCCATATTAAAACAATTTACACCTATTGCTAAAACTCCTCCGTCTCCAAAAAACAATGCTTGGATTACAAGGGCTATTGTAACTGCAAAGGTCGCTGAGTACGGCCCAAGTAGAATAGCTACGAGGGCTCCTCCAATAGCATGTGCTGTAGTTCCTCCTGGAACTGGTACATTAAACATCATAACTAAAAATGAAAAAGCCGCTGAAACCCCAAGAAGAGGCATCTTTTGCCTTGTCATTTCCTCTTTAACTTTTATGCTTGCTCTTCTCCAAATTGGTACCATTATTGCACCAAAGACCGCACAGGTAGATGGGCTTAAATAATTATCTGGTATATGCACTTTATATGCCCCCTAATAAATAGTCACTGCTATTTAAAGCTGCTTTGTTTTAAACAGGTGTAAAAGTCAGCACTTACTTAAAACAAAGACTTTCATAAGTTAAGCCTCAATAAATAAAGCTTTAACCTTCTCCAATTCAGCACGTATTTTAATGCCCTGTGGACAAGCTTTTTCGCATTTACCACACTTAAGGCATTTGTCCGCTCTTTCTGCTGCAGCTACACCATCATATATGCTCTTAAGTTCCTTTTCTGTCTCTTTTGTAACAAA
The DNA here is from genome assembly GCF_045310695.1 of Clostridium neuense. Lineage (NCBI taxonomy): Bacteria > Bacillati > Bacillota > Clostridia > Eubacteriales > Clostridiaceae > Clostridium > Clostridium neuense. The sequence goes on along the minus strand of NZ_JBJIAA010000008.1, from coordinate 134,914 downwards.
TGTGCTGTACTCATTATAGCAAGAAAAGTTTTTAGGAATATTAACTCCCCCTGGACAAGGCATGCAGTATTCACAGCCTGTACAGTTAACTTTTATTCTTTCTTTAAATGCATTTTTAACTTCATCTATTATCCCCAGTTCTTTTTCTGTAAGTGAATTAGGTGAAGCATCACTTGCTGTCTTTATGTTTTCTTCAACATTTGCTTTAACGCCCATGCCGCTTAAAACAACAGATACTTCAGGATGATTCCATACCCATCTAAGTCCCCATTCTGCCGGAGATCTCTTAATGTCTGCCTTATCCATAGCCTCTTTAGCCTTTTCTGGAAGATTACCAGCTATTCTACCACCTCTAAGTGGCTCCATGATAACAACGCCCAAGCCTTTACTTGCAGCATACTTAAGGCCTTCTGTTCCTGCTTGATTTGTTTCATCTAAATAATTGTATTGAATCTGACAGAAAGACCAATTATACGAATCAATTATTTCTTTAAATACCTCTACTTTATCGTGAAATGAAAAACCTGCATACCTTATTCTTCCGTCTTTTATTGCTGAGTCTAAAAATTCAGTTACCCCCAATTTTTTTAGGTTCTCCCAACGTTCTTTACTTAAAGCATGTAGTAAATAGAAATCTATTTTATCAGTTTGAAGACGCTCTAATTGCCTATTTAAATATTTGTCCATGTCTTCTCTAGTTTTAATTAACCAGCTAGGAAGCTTTGTAGCTAGATTAACTTTTTCTCTATATCCGTCTTTTAAAACTCTTCCTACGAATGGTTCACTTTCTCCTCCTTCTTCTCCTCCTTTTCCATGATAAGGGTACGCTGTATCTATGTAATTAACCCCTCTATCAATAGCACTGCGGATAATTTCTGTGGCTTTTTCTTCATCGATTTTAGAACCATCTCCATCAATAACAGGAAGTCTCATACAACCAAAACCTAATTCCGAGACCTTTTCATTTGTTTTTCCAAGAGTTCTATACAACATAGCAATTCCTCCTAATAGTTAATAATCATTTATACTTTTATTAATATATTAAATTTAAATATAACAGTATGTCAACTAAATAATTAATAGGATTAAAATTTCTTCCTGCATAATTTCAATTTATATTACAGTTATTAAAAAGAATACTATTATTGATAAGGGGTATTATTTATAGATGAACAACTCTGCACTAAGAAGAGGTGAATTTAATGAAAATAAAAAAAATATCGTTGTTTGCACTAATCTTAACTTTATCATTCACATTAGGCTGCACAAAAATCATAACTCTAAGTAAAAAAAGCAATCAAAAGCAAGCTAATAATAGCAGTCGACAGACAATAGATCCAATTAAGCAAAAACTAGACCATATGACTCTTGATGAAAAAATAGGTCAACTTGTCATAGTTGGCATAGATGATTATACAAATAATGAACATTCAAAAACCTTAATAAACACTTATCATGTAGGAGGGTTTATTTTATTTGGTCAAAACATTAAAAATTCTGCTCAATTATTAGAGCTAATTAATTCTTTAAAAGAAACTAATTCATCAAATAATAAAACTCCTCTTCTACTTGGAGTTGATGAGGAAGGCGGCAGAGTTTCAAGAATGCCTTCAGAATTTGTAAAACTGCCATCCAATGCAGCTGTTGGTCATGTTAATAATTCAAACTTTTCCTATAAAATTGGAGAAATATTAGGTCAAGAACTTAAAGGCTTTGGATTAAATGTAGATTTTGCTCCTGTTTTAGATGTAAACAGTAACCGTAAAAATCCTGTTATAGGTGATAGATCCTTTGGCTCTAATCCTCCTTTAGTTTCTAACTTAGGAATACAAACAATGAAAGGAATACAATCGCAAAACATTATCTCTGTAGTAAAGCATTTTCCAGGACATGGAGACACATTAGTTGACTCACATTTCGGACTTCCTATAGTGTACAACGACATAAAAAGATTAAACAATTTAGAACTTGTCCCATTTTCTAATGCAATCAAACATGGAGTTGACATGATAATGGTAGCCCATATACTTCTGCCTAAAATCGATTTGAATAATCCTGCTTCATTTTCAAAAACTATTATTACAGATATACTTAGGAAACGCATGAATTTTAATGGTGTCGTAATTACCGATGACATGACCATGGGCGCAATTATAAAAAAATATGATATAGGAGAGGCTTCTATAAAGTCACTTAATGCTGGTTCAGATATTATTTTAGTTTGTCACGACTTTGATAAAGAAGTCACTGTTTTAAATGCCATAAAAAATTCAGTTACCAAAGGCACTCTTCCTGAGAAAACTATTAATGAGAAAGTATATAGGATTTTAAAACTAAAGGAAAAGTACAATTTGAAAGATACTAAAACAACCTCTATTAACATACAGGTGATTAATAATAAGATAAATAATCTATTAGATAGTTATATGAGATGAGACATACGTGGTTTAGGATGTAATCCCATTATCCTTCTTTAATTTGTATTAGTTATCTATATATTCGCCCAAACCCCGTGCTCTTGGTCCCTCTCTGCTTTTCGTTTTTGTCTGTTGCTTAATCAGTGCTCGCTTTGGGTTATAGAAGGATAATGGGCTCCGCCCAAACCCCGTGTAGGATTACATTTCTTTACTATTGGAGCAGGTATATTGAAATTGAGGTTGTGTTTGGATATAGTAACCTTCTCTTACATGTCCGACCCAATTTTGAAAAATTGATTTCCAGTCAGTCTGCTTAAAAAATGTCTCAATTGGATTTGCTGCGTTAGAATTCCATTCCAATATCAAAAAAGGTCCTGCTCCCACAAACCAAATACCACTATTTTCAACTTCTACTTCTCTTATTAAAAGCAAAGGCAGTCCATATTGATAAGCCATTGCAGGTTCAATTTGTGCATATGGACTTCCTTCCCAAACTATCTGTCCATCAGGATTATTAAGATTATTTTGAATAATCCTAACCTGTCTCTGTTTTAAATTAAGTGATACCATTCCATAACTAGATGAGATCATCCGACGAATATTAGTTAATGGTGTTTCTGGGTATTGCTCTGTAACCGGTAAAGTCCTTGGGAAAAGTAATGCCTTTCTAATCTGCCTTATTATTTCATCAACAAACTGCTGCTGAATCGCATTAAGTCTACTTGGATGGCTTAAAAACACTGGAATTTTAAACATTAAGTTTGCTGATTCTTTCATTAGTTGTGTACTTTCTGCTGCTTTATTTTTATTTATTCTTTGCGGGTTTACGTTTTTTTTCACTTTATATTTAACAATATCACCATTCATTAATCTCCACCCCTCGTTGTATACTATGAAGAAAAAAATGAATAGTTTACAAAACCTTTTCTACTAATATCATATCTATCAATTCAACTTCGTCATTATAATATCATTTAGCCAATTTTTAATTTCACTTTTCTTTTCTTCGTCATCACTTTTAGGATCTATAAAATCAATTGATCCAACTATATTATTATCCTTAAGAAAATCCTGCAATCTACCAAAACACTTTTTTGCACCACCACCACTATGACAAGCAAAAAAAGCAATATTCTTTTGTTTTATTTCATTATCTGAAATAAAAGTATTTATCGGAGGTGCATAAGTACCTGCCCAAATAGGTGTGCCAAGGAATATTGTATCATACTGTTCTAAATCAGGAATTTTATTTTTCAAACTCGGTTTTTCCTTAAATATTGCGCTTTTACCACCCCAAAAAAACTTTTTAAATCCTGTTTTAGGAATTTCTTTTTCTGGTTGTAATTCAAGTAAATCACATTTTAACTCTTTTGCAATAACACTAGCAATAAACTTCGTATGACCTTCCAGAGAATAAAAAACCACTAAAGCTTTCATTTCATCACCCCATATTAAAATTAAGTTGCACTTTAAATTATTGTTTATATATGCTCATAAATTATGTATAAAAATAAATATCTTTAAATACATATTATCATTGTAAATAAATTAAACTTGAAGCAGTCTATATTTTAGCTATATGAACCATAAAAATAAAATTTCATATATTATAATGTAACCAATTAATAAGGAAGTCATCTATGACACTGATTTTATCAGCGCTCTTATTTAGCTTATCCTCTAACTTAGACAATCTAGTTATAGGTATAGCTTATGGAGTAAAAAACATAAAAATAGGAATAGCTGCAAACTTTATAATAGCTGTCGTTACATCAATAGGAACTTTTTTGTCAATGTCAATTGGAAAATATATCTCCAAGCTTTTACCAAGCTATGTAGCTAATTCTTTAGGTGCTATAATAATCATTATTTTGGGTATATATTTTATAATTCAAAGTATAATAAAGCTTATAAATAACACCAATCCAAAAGAACTTTCTCTAAAGGACATCAATGATATGCTTCAATATGCTGAAATCTCAGATTTAGACAAATCCGGTGATATAAATATTAAGGAGGCATTATTTGTGGCCTTTGGGTTAACCTTCAATAACCTAGGTACAGGAATAGCTGCAAGTATAACTGGTGTGAATATCACCCTTACAGTTATTTTTACATTTATATTCAGCATTGCTACAATTAAAATTGGAGAAGTCTTTGGTAACCATATATTTGGAAGACTTCTAGGCAAGTATGCTCCTTTAATCTCCGGTATACTTCTCATAATACTTGGAATTGTGGAATTTGTAAACTAATATTTTTTATTTATAAAAGTATTAAAAACAATTCAAAAGTAAAGAGTTTTAACTCATGCTGCTCGTTAATAACTAAGTATTTTGCCTTCATGAAAGATTTTATAATACTATGTAAGTTAAAACTCTTTACTTATTATAGCATCTACAATGCTACAGGCTTAAATGAAATTTTTAAGAAAGCCGTGCTCGCAAGGACTTTCTACACATGTGTAGTTGATTTAGGTCTAAAATTATGCTAAAATCAAGCCATAATTTAACTGTATACTTAAGTTTTCTAGGGTTCCGCAGCTTGTAACTGGCAGGTCCAAGAGAGAACGCACATTTAATTGTGTACACGGAAGGATAAAAGCCTGGGAGATGTTTTATGATATTTCTCTAGGCTTATTTTATTTTCCTATAAATAAACCGTTTCAAGGTGGTCTATCTTTAACTAAAAAAAGTTATAAATACAAAATGTACAGCTAGATTACTTTAATACAGAGGAGGATTTTTAATGAAAAAGTTTGTCATTGAAAATGATTTTTGGCACTTATTTCCCAATGCAAAAATTGGAGTTGTCGTTTGTCATGGTATAGATAACTCTATAAAAACTGAAGAACAATATAAAGATATGATTTACAGTTCAGAAAAAGAAGCTTTAAAATATTTGAGCAATGAAGAATTCAGCAGTAACGAAGTAATAAAAGTATGGAGAGAAGCATTTCAAAAATTTAAAACAAAGAAGGGTGCAAGATCATCTATTGAAGCATTGCTAAAGCGAGTTTATAAAGGAAATCATATAGGAACAATTAATCCCCTAGTTGATATTTACAATTCGATTTCTTTAAGCTATGCATTACCCTGCGGCGGCGAAGATATCGATGCATTTGCTGGAGATATACGATTAACTAAAGCAGTCGGAAATGAAAGTTTTGTTACATTAGGAACAGATAGAAGTGAACCACCCTATGAAGGTGAAATAATATATAAAGATAATGAAGGAGCAATTTGCAGATGCTTTAATTGGCGCGAAGCAGTAAGAACTATGCTCACTGAAAATACCAAAAACGCTTTTTTGTGCATTGAATTAATTGATCAAAGAAGACTAAAGGAGTTTGAGAGTGCTTTAGAATCTTTAGAAAAAGCAGTAAATTGCAATTTAGGCGGAACATGTAAGATTTCAATTCTTGATATTAACAATAAAGAAGTATTAATAAATTCTTAAACTTTGATGCAAACTATAATTCCTTGATTTCTATAGTTTAATACCATTGTTCAAGTTACAGCTGCTCTATCCAACAAAAACTAGATAGAGCTTTCAGTATTCTCATATTTTCTTTTTTTAGAAATAATTTTTTGTATAGTTTTTGGTGATAGATAATACTTTTTTGAAAGGAACTATGCAGATATTCCTTCTAGATAATCTCTATATATTTTATTATTCCGAGTCCTAAGCTCTTCTTTACTTTTTGTCAGTTCACCCCACGCTCTTTTATTTTCTTCTTTCTTTGGTATATAAATATATTCACCATCTACGTATTTTTGAATTAATGTTTCAGAATGTACATTTAAAATTAGTACTTGGTCATACTATATATATAATTTGTAGATTTTAAATAAAAACTAACTTAAAAGTTTTATGCAATTTAAATATATGGAGGTGTTAGTAATAATGAAAGCATTAGTTTATGAAGGCATTAGAAACGTTAAAGTTGAAGAAACCCCAGATCCTAAAATTGAAAAAAATGATGATGCAATTATAAGAGTAACCTCTACTGCTATTTGTGGCTCAGACCTTCACCTAATTCACGGATTTATTCCAAATTTGCCAAAAGGTTTTGTACTAGGTCATGAAACCATGGGAGTTGTTGAAGAAGTTGGAAAAGGAGTCTCTAATCTAAAAAAAGGAGACAGGGTTATTGTCCCATTTCCTGTTGCTTGCGGGCACTGCTGGTACTGCGAGCATGATTTATGGAGCCAATGTGATAACTCCAATCCAAATGGAGAAGTTGGTGGAATATTTGGATATAGCAATACTTATGGCGGTTACGCAGGAGGTCAGGCACAATTTTTAAGAGTTCCTTTTGCAAATGTAGGACCAAGGATTGTTCCAGAGGAGCTAACTGACGAACAAGTATTATTTCTAACAGATATCTTACCAACCTCATACTGGGGTGTAGATATGGCAGGTGTTAAGCATGGTGACACTGTAGTTGTTCTAGGCTGCGGCCCTGTAGGACTTTTAGCTCAAAAATGGGCAATTTTTAAGGGAGCAAAACGAGTAATTGCTGTAGATTGTATAGATTACAGATTAAAACATGCTAAAAATTATAATCAAGTTGAAACAGTAAACTTTGAGGAATATGACAACACCGGAGAATATTTAAAAGAAATTACTCACGGCGGAGCCGATGCTGTAATAGACTGCGTTGGAATGGATGGAAAAATGTCCACTATAGAAAAAGTAGAAAGTGTTTTAAAGCTTCAAGGCGGTTCAAAATCTGCCATTGAGATAGCTTCACAAGCTGTAAGAAAAGGCGGTACCGTAGTATTAGTAGGAGTTTATGGTGCTAAATACAACTTATTTCCTCTGGGTGACTTTTTCTCTAGAAATGTAACTTTAAAAATGGGTCAATGTCCTGCTCAAGCCTATGTCGATCCAATTTTAGACCTAATTAAAGCTGGCAAATTTGATGCTACCGATATAATAACCCACAAGCTTTCTATTGATAAAGGAGAACATGCTTACAAAATTTTTGACGGTAAAGATGATAACTGTATAAAAGTTGTGTTGAAGCCTCAAACTTAAATATAAAGAATGTGAAGAAACATCATCTTGAGATACTAAACAAAATTAATAAATATGTCTAAGCTATTCCTTCCAATGATGCTTCTTCACATTGTTTTTCACATTATATATTAAATATTTATTAGTGCAGCAGCTTATTTTATATGTTTTTCATTATCTCTTTTTAACGCTTGCATACTTCTTATGGAATCTTTCTAAAATAAAGCAATTTTTTGTTGTGCACAGCATTTTGAGCAAGCTGATCTATGTAGACTGTCACATCTTCAACTGTCACAAAAACTTCAGAAGATACCCTTTGAAGATCTTCTGAATCGATCGTGTCTTTTCTTCTCTTACAAATTTTTTTATATCTCATTTTTTCTCATTCTACACCATAATCGATTAATGTTCCGCTAACTTACTATAATATGACTCAAACCCAAATGTTTTATGCAAATTAATAACTGGTACAACCTTACCTCTCAAATTTATTATCCCTTCTAAAAAAGGCTTGCTATTATGAACTGATGTAATTTTCTCAATTTTAATTATTTCATACACATCACTAATTTTCAGCGCATATTTTTCGCTTGCCAATTCATATACAATACACTGAATATCTAGCAAGTCTTTGAAATTTAATCACCTCCCTTAAAAGCATAATCCTAACATGCCTTTAAAATTATGTTAAGTGTGGATAGCAACTTTTCTTTAAGCAGGAATTCACCTTTTTCCATTCTCCAAATTAATATAATAGTTCTGCTAGTGCCAAGGATTATATTAGCAAGATCTTCGCTGCTAGTGTTCTTTGGGAATTCTCTTTCTTTTATTCCTTTTTCAATTAAATGTGTTAAGTAATTGCTGCGTAGCTTATAAGTTTCTTTAATCTTATTACTAGCACCTTTTTCATGACTTAATGCCTCATAATAAAAAGGAACAACAGTAATGGCGGGATAATTTTCATAGTACTCACCAAGACATTCTGCTATAAAACGGATACTTTGTTTTGGTGAATATCTATTTATTTCTATTGTCTGCTTAATGTCATTATCAAATTTATAGTAATAATCTAAAATGCCACATATTATTTCAGCTTTCCCTTTGAAATGCTTATATATTGCTGCTTCTGAAATCTGCTCTCTTTTGCTAATTTCTTTTGTTGTCAGTCCCTGAAATCCTAATTCATCAAGAATATCAATTGAGGTTTGAATAATTTTATCCTTTCTTTTTATGTGAAGCTCCACATTTATACCTCCGTATAGGATAGGTGAGTAATCACTAACCTACTGATTATACTATGATTATATAGGCAGATTCAGCCAAGGTCAAGTCTAATTTTGTCGATTTATTTCATAATATGTAATTTTGTATCTTTATATAGTTTACATTCTCATTATATGTAATTTGTTTATATTTTTATTAGATTTAAAAAAAGATTTACCCACATTTTATTAGGTAAATCTTAAAATAAGTTACGAATTTAAACTTTTTAACATCTCATCTGCATCTGTAATTGGCCTTCCACAAGTAAAATTTTTGCAAATATATGCTGTAGCCTTTCCTTTTACAGCTTTTTCATCCTTTACATATGGTGCTATTTTAATCAGCTCCGAATCCTCTTCATTAATCGGGTTAAAAATCACGACTTTATTCGGAACAAAACTTCTATTTAATTGGCGCAGCATCTTTTTAGTATCTTCAGAGTTTCTATCCCCAGATATTACAATTTCATAGGATGGTCCAATTAGATAGTCCACTGCACATAGAAATTGTGTATATCCAAGTGGAGAACCTTCTACAGTTCTTGAAAATACCTTTTGGAGCTCATCTGCGTAATTCTCTAGTTTGCTATCTCCAGAAATACGTGATAACTTTATTAAATTTAAAAACTGAATAGAATTACCAGATGGTATAGCTCCGTCATATACTTCTTTTGTCCTTATTATGATATCTTCCCCATCCTTTGGAGTAAAATAAAATCCGCCCTGCTCATCATCCCAAAATAAATTTATTGCCTCGTTATTTAATGAGAAAGCTTCTTTAAGATAGTTTAAATCAAAGGTGGCCTCATATAATTCAAGCAAGCCAAAAACTAAAAATGCATAATCATCAATATTGCCCTTGAAATTCCACTGACCATCTATATATCTGTGCAACAGCCTTCCGTTTTCTTTAATACTATTTAGGAAAAAATTTGCCGCTATCTCTGCAGTTTTTATATACTCTTCATTATTGAAAATCCTTCCGCCTCTAGCTAAAGCTGCAATAATTAATCCATTCCAATCCGTAAGAATTTTTTCATCTCTTGATGGTCTTATCCTTTTATCCCTAGCTTCTTTAAGCTGCCTTCTTATTTTCTCAAGCCTTGCCTTTAAAGCTGCTTCACTCAAATTAAGTTCTTTACTTAAAACTTCAAGGTCTTTTTCAAAATGAAGTATATTTAGCCCTTCCAGCTTTCCAGTTGCTTCGTCTCTAAAATTTCCTTCCTCCTTCATTCCATACATCTTTACTGCTAACTTTGCATCCTCTTCATTTAGTATCTTTCGTATGCCTTCTACTCTCCACACATAAAACTTACCTTCAACGCCTTCGCTATCAGCATCTTCAGCAGAATAAAAAGCGCCCTCCCTAGATTTCATGTCACTCATAATATACTCAAAAATCCTATCGCAAATAAGTTTATACTTATCATTTTGAGTTACTTCATAAGTTTCAATATACGCAAGGGCTATCATTGCCTGATCATAAAGCATCTTTTCAAAATGAGGGAGCAGCCATTTTCTATCTGTAGAATATCTATGAAATCCAAAACCTACATGGTCAAATATTCCTCCCATAGCCATGGCATCAAGCGTTTTTGTAACCATATTTAAAGAATCTTTGTTATTATTTCTTTTGTAGTCTCGAAGTAAAAAAAGCAAATTATGTGGAGATGGAAACTTTGGTGCTGTTCCAAAACCACCATACTGTTCATCAAACAATCCACCAAGATCTGTAACCGCTTCTTCTAGTGCATATTGATTTATGCCTTTTCCTTTTTCTCCCGCATAAATATTGTGAAGTTCTCTGGCTAGTTTTTCCGCCGAACTAACAAGGGATTTCTTATCAGTGCTCCAAAGATAATCAACTTTTTTAATTAAATCCATCATTCCCATTCTTCCATATTTGCTTTCCTTTGGGATGTATGTAGCTGAAAAAAACGGCTTCTTTTCTGGAGTCATAAATATTGTAAGGGGCCATCCCCCACTGCCGGTCATGGCCTGACATATTGCCATGTATATGTTGTCTATATCTGGTCTTTCTTCCTTATCCACTTTTATTGAGACAAAGGTTTGATTCATTAAATCTGCCACTTCTTGATCTTCAAAACTCTCGCCCTCCATAACGTGGCACCAATGACAGGTACTGTAACCTATACTTAAAAAAATTGGTTTATCCTCTGATTTTGCTTTATTAAAGGCTTCATCTCCCCACGGATACCAGTCTACTGGATTGTGGGCATGCTGAAGAAGATATGGAGACTTTTCGTTAGCTAATCTGTTAGTTGTACTTGTTATGCTCATATAATCACCTCTTATATCCATAATTTATTTCATTTTAGTATTTACTATCTCTTGAAATAATATTAATTGCGCATAAATATTTACTAACATTATGAATAATATTTATAATGTAAAAAGCATTTGACATTTTATAGGCGTTTTATGAAAACATTCATTGGTACTTTATTATGCTCTATAGTAATTCTAGCGGTTGGAATGTTATTGACACTTATTTAAAATTAAGAGGTGATTTATGTGAGAAAAATGGATGAAATGGAAATGAGCATTAGCTTAAAGGCAATAAAATGGGCATGGGCATATACAGTTTTATTTTTAGCAATTTAGGTTATATACGATTATATTCAGACAAAAACCTTTGGATTAGCATTTTTTCTTTTGGTAACACAAAACCTTGTTCTAATTGCAATTCAATATTTTTTAAAATGGGAGCTTGGAAAAGATGAAAAATAAAATAAGAGAATTTCGAAAAAAGCTAGGAGTAAGACAAGAAGATATAGCAAAGGCTGTCGGAGTTACAAGGCAAACTATTAATGCCATTGAAAATCAAAAATATAACCCTACACTTGAACTTGCCATGAGACTTGCCAAATTACTAAATACTAAAGTTGAAGAACTATTTATACTTGATGATTTATAAATAATGCGAAGTAACAATGCCTCGTCGCATTAAAAAAATTCTCCGTACCTACAGAATTTTAGGTGTGAATCTTTGTAACCCGTTTTACTACGAAAAATAATTTAATGGGCTTTGCCCAAAACTATATTAGAAGATTTTCCGCAATGTAATGGAGGAAAATCCACCTTCACTGTTTACCGAAGGTAATTTCTTTCGTTATGCGTTAGTTCTCATTATTTATAAATTACGACTGAACCCCTTGTTTTTTGTTGTCTCGAATATCCCTTGAAACAGTACCATTATTAAATAGCTTTTTAATATCTTCAACCGTATAAAGTTTTTCAAGTTCATTCATTATCACCACTCCTTTCCTATATTTTCATTAATTTTTATATTTATCTTATTTGATTGCCACATAAAACAGGTAGGAAATCCCCTTATATTTTGCCTAATTATAAAATTAGTAAAAATAACTTTTAGGCTGTAAGTATTTCAAATGAACAAAAAAAGACTTGCTGTCCTTGTGTTAAAAAGCAAGTCTTTTATAATTATATTGTCTGAAGTTAACTAAATAGACATTGTAAGTTACTAAAAATTCGATAGCTTGACTTATATGATTCCACAATATAACATATAATCATTAAACTAACTAAACTATTATTAAATAGAATTTGAAGCATTCACAAAAATAAACTGCATAAAGGAAGTTGTACTTCTATCAAAACAAACATAAAAGGGAGTAGATATTTTGTTAATTGGTATTATAATAATTATTATTATGGGAATAATATTTCTGACATTTTTAGCTGGGGTTATATTCTTCATAATTTCATCAGTAAAAATGAGCAAAAATAAATCAATGAAAAGTAAATTTTGGAACATAATGAAGATTGTTTCTTTGTGTTTAAGTTTAGCCTGCTTAATAATGCTTATCGCAATTTCAATAGTTATTAGACATATATAAATACAGGAAATTCAGCAAATAATGATTGAAAATACTTCAATCATTATTTTTAGAGAGTTATTAAAAGCTCTTAAGCTTTTAACAATTTGACACTTAGATTTATTAATTTTATTTAATATTTCAAAATGATGTTACTTTGCATTCTGTGGTATCCTATCTTTTCTTTCTGCTGCTTTGCCACTGCCAAATCTCTCATCAAGACTTAAATATCCAGTCACTCTAGATATTCCTTGTATATCTGTGCTTCCACATTTGTGGCATTTACCTTCATTATCTTCCATATAAGTACCACAATTTTTACAATATCTTATATGAAAATTAATTCCCATATAACTTATATCCGTATTTTTATATGCATAATTTATTATATCCATAACAGAAGCCTCATCCGGATAACCATCAAGTTCAACATAACTTATATGTCCCCCATTACAAAGCTTGTGGTAAGGAGCCTCTATATCTATTTTATCCCTAATTGAAATTTTATATCCTACTGGTATGTGATAGCTATTTGTGTAATAATCTTTGTCAGTAACACCTTTAATTATTCCAAATACATCTTTATCTTTAACTATAAATTTACCACTTAAACCTTCTGCCGGAGTGGCATAACAACTCCAATTAAGATGAGTTAAAATAGTTAATTTGTCTGTGTAATCTCTTATATATCTAACAATTTCTAGGCCAAGTTTTCTTGCTTTCTCATCTTCACCATGATGTTTCCCTGTAAGTGCAACAAGTGCTTCTGCTAAACCTATAAAGCCTATAGCCCAGGTGCCTTGTTTAAGTACAGGTTCAATTGAAGCTTCAGGTGGAAGTCCATCAAGTCCTTTCATAATTCCCTGTCCTGCCACAAAAGGTAAATCCTTAATTCTCAACTTTTTAAGGACATCATATCTGTTTAAAAGACTTTCCTTTGAAAGTTCTAGCCTTTCATCTAAGAGGGAAAAGAATTTTTCTTTATCTCCCTTTGCAAGCAGTCCTATTCTAGGTAAGTTAATTGTTGTTGGAGCTATGTTGCCCCTACCTTTTACCCCTGGCTCGCCATTCACATTTGAGCATATATAAGTTCTACAGCCCATTGTCGCTGGAATGATTCCTTTATCATAATATTCTTTATTAAAGCTTGCATCAATATTCATAAAAGTAGGATTCATTCTCTTTGATGCAACTCTGCAAGCAAGCTTATACAAATAAAAATATGGATCTTCTTCTTCTCTATTAACACCTTTTTTTACTCTAAATATTATATTAGGGAAAATAGGTTGTTCACCCTTTCCAAGCCCCTTTTCATATTCCTCCAAAAAGGTTTCACATATAAGTGCAGCATCATTGCTTCTTGGAAGTCCTATGTTTATTGAAGAAAACGGAACCTGCGAACCAGCTCTGCTGTGCATTGTATTTAAATTATAAACTATTCCCTGCATTGCCTGGGTTACACACTCTCTTAACTTTGCATTAACCATTTCTTCAAGTTTATTTTTGTCTTGTACTACATCTTCAAATTCTTTTCTTATACATTCTCTTGTTGGCTCAACAAACTCACCCATATCATTATCAAAATCCGGATGTGATTGTCCTCCAAACATATCATTCTGTGATGACTGTAAAAGTATGCATGAAAGTTCTGCTGCTGATTCTATTCTCTTTGGCGGTCTTATATACCCATAGCCAGTGTTAAAACCTCTTTTTAATATTTCTTTTGTTGGTATGTGCAGACAATTGGTTGTTAAATTATAGCTGTCCAAATCATGATAATATATATCCCCATTTTCATGAGCTTTAGCAAGTTTTTTAGGCATTTTAGCAAGATTGTGCCATTTGTTTGATTCGCTAGCAATTCTAAGCAATTTAGAACTATAATTATTGCCAACATTAGCATTGTCTCTATCTGTTTCTACCCCAATTTTACTAATTGCCTTCATAAGACTTGATTTTATGCTTCTTATCTTAGTTCGTTCTCTTCTATAATTAAAATATGCAGTACCAATATCTCTAAAGTTATTTTTCATAAGCTCTTTTTCAACTAAATTTTGTATTTCTTCAACTGTTATGCTTTTTAAATTTAAAGCTTCTATTTGCTTTGCAATTTCTTGTGTGAGGTGTAAGACTTCACTTGTTTTAACTTCTGCTCCTATTTCTTTAGCTGCACCTCTTATGGCATTACTTATTTTTTCAGGATTGAATTCCGCTTCTCTCCCATCTCTTTTCACTACATGTAGCATATGCGTCCTCCTAAAAATACTATATATTGTGTATCTACCACTTAATTATACAATAGGATTATTATGTTATCAAACGCAATTTGACCAATATTTTCCCAATTATTTCAACATATTATTAAAAAAAGACTGCTGCAATAGTAATTTTAAATCACTATTGCAGCAGTCTTTAAAAATAAATGTCAATCTATTAATTACTAACTTTAAAATTGAAAAAATATATAACTTAAAGTTCCATACTCATATATTCTGCAAAGAGCTTTAGGTTTACTCTGCTCTGATCCGCTTCCCATAGCTACAAATAAAGGAGCAAGATGTTCTTCACGAGGTACTGCTCTCTTAGCATATGGAGCAAGCTTCCTATAAGAATATAATGCCTTTAAATCTTTTTTCTCCACTTTATCAATTAGCCAATCATCAAACTCTACAGCCCAAGGTTCAGGATCATTTTTATTCCATTCAACTTCAGAAAGATTGTGAACAGTTGCACCACTACCAATAACAAGTATATCTTCATCTGCCAAACTTCTAATTGCCTTGCCAATCTCATATTGCTCTTCTGGCCTTAAGTAAGGATTAATAGAAACTTGAATTACTGGTACTGGTGCTTTATCAAACATAAGCTTTAAAACACTCCAGGTACCATGATCAATTCCTCTTGTTTTATTAAAAGCACTTTTTATACCCGCTTCATCAAGTAGCTTTTTCATTTTTAAAGCTATTTCCTTTGAACCAATTGCTTGATATTTTACAGAATACAATTCTTTTGGAAAACCGTAAAAATCATAAATCATATCATAAGCATTATCTCTAAAACATATAGTTGTTATTTCTTCTTCAAAATGTGCTGTAAATATGACAATAGCCTTAGGTCTAAGCTTGCCTCCAGTTTTTCTTAAAAACCTTGTATATTCATTATTCTGAAGTATTAAATCTGGTGAACCATGACATATAAACATTGGTGAAATCATGATATCAACTCCCTTAAAGCATCTAAAAAAATAACAATTCCAAATTGCGAAAGAATTTTGTGTAATACGAGGAAGTAGGTTCCGTTAATACTAGGTAGTCTTAGCGGGTTCTGCTGACAAAATATTACGCAAAATTATCACCAAGGTGGACTTACTATTTTTTTGAAGATGCGTAAATTTAATTTAGATAAACTTAACAAACTCATCTATAGGCTTTCTATACCCTCTAAGCCTTCTGTTTTTGGTGTCCTCTTTTCCCATCGCAATAATAAGTGCTATTTCATACCTATCTTTAATCTTAAAAAATTTTCTTACCTTATCAGCATCAAAACCTATCATAGGACAAGTATCCCAACCTTTATCCTTTGCAAGTAACATAAACATCATAGCTGATAGGGAAGCATTTCTTATAGCCTCATCGTGTTTAAAATCCTCTCCTCGTCCGTCATAAAGATTTTTTATATCATTTAATATATTTTCATAATCAAATTTAGAAATCATTTTTAAATCGAGCATTCCAGAATACAATTTATCTGAATCTTTATATGCCTCTTTATCTCCAAGCACAATTACAGCCGCCGAAGCCGTATGAATCTTATATTGATTAAATGCCGCATTTCTTAAAACTTCCTTCATATCCTTATCAGTTATAACAATATAATTTGCATGTTGTATATTAAAGCAAGATGGAGCTAATTTTAATAGTTCAAAAATATCTTCAAAATCACTTTTAGGAATTTCAATTCCCTCTATAAAATTATTGGCAGAACGTCTTTCTTCAACAAGTTTTTTAAATTCCATAATCATAAACCTCCAAATTATAATTACTTTTATACACCCAGTTACTTTATGTAACTATAATATAATAAGCCACTTACTTTTGTCAAGTAAATATGATAAAATAAGCTTAGGAGGATGATCATTATGGATAATTTCAGATTATGTCCACACTTTGAAGCTGCTTTTGCATTACTTGGTAAACGATGGACCGGGCTAATTATACGTTCCTTGCTTGATGGTTCCAAAAGATTTTCCGACATTCAACAAATCATCCCTGATTTAAGTGCTAGAATGCTTACAGAAAGATTTAAAGAACTCGAAAAAGAGGGAATAATAACTCGCACGGTATACCCTGAAACTCCAGTGCGTATTGAGTATAAATTAACTGAAAAGGGCAGAGACTTAGAAAAATCAATGGATGAAATACAAAAATGGGCTGAAAAATGGACTTAACGAAGTAACAATACTTCGTCATATACACATATAGGAGTTTGGACTTATGCCAAACTCCTATATGTGCATATCCCTTGCCTTCCTGCCACAATAAAATAATGTTTACTTAAAATAGTTCATTTATTTAGCTGTGTACCCTTATACAAAACTGGTATTGCCGCTGCTATAAGAATCATGCCCATAAAAGCGGGTGCAGCATGTCCAAATGATACATAAATTTGACCTCCAATAATAGGTCCCAGCATTCTTGCTAAAGATTGAACAGACTGGCTACCTCCCTGAATCCTTCCTTGTTCATTAGAATCCACAGACTTAGAAAGCATTCCATTGAATGAAGGTCCAAATATCGAATCACCAAAACCAAATATAAACATTCCAGCAATAAAAAGAGGATAAAAGGAACCTAGAGCTGATGCTCCTATAAAACTGTACCCTATAATCTCCGATATCATTCCAAGAATTGATATTTGTTTATCACTAAGTTTTGTCAAAAGCTTTGGCATTATTAAACCTTGTGAAATGATGTCTTGGATGCCCATAATTGAAAACATAAGTCCGATTAATGCAGGCTGAAAGCTGAAAGCATCAATTGTAAACTGTGAAAAAATTGCCTGTAAAGATCCGTTTGGTATCCAGAGTAAGAAAGCTGAGATAAGCAGCCTATTTAAACTTTTTATAGAAAGTATATCTGCAAGCTGTGTAAATGGATTAAGCCGTATAAATTCAATTTCCTTCAGTCTATTATTTCTGTCAAGACTCTCAGGCATAAAAAAGAATCCATAAATGATATTTAAAAAAGTGATTATTGCTCCAAAATACAGAGGTACAGAATAACCAAATTTGGCAAGTAATCCACCTATAGTTGGACCAATAACGGTACCTACACCTACAACTGCACTCATCCATCCAAAATATTTGGTTCTCTGTTCTTTAGGAATTATATCTGCAAAATACGCGAAAATAGTGCTTATGTTCCCACCTGTTATACCATCTATTATGCGTCCAACAAATAGTACCCATAAAGCTCCTCCTATGCCAAAAACCAAGTACCCAATGGTAGAACCCAAAAGACATACTAAGAGCACTGGACGACGTCCGTATTTATCACTTAAAGCTCCAAGTCCAGGAGCAGCAAAAAACATGCAGACTGCATAAACAGAGGTCAGCAGTGTAACAACTACAGCTTGATCTTTTGCATTGCTTATATAAGGCTGAACTAAGAATGGGATAACGGGTGCTACTATAGTTAAGCCTAATCCACAAAGAAATACAGATATAAGACCGAATATCAAAGCATTTTTATCTACAATTTGTTCTTTATTGTGTTTACTATATGATTTAAATTTAAACATTTAAATTCTCCTTTCAGAAATCATTACTTTGTTTCCCTGGAAACATTTTTATCGTATCATCTTTTTGTTTCCTTGTCAACAAAATTATAGTAATAAAAATACAGCCTGCTCTCAACAGAGCTAAGCTGCCTATAAGTTTATTTCCGTTATTCAAATTTTCATGTCTCATGTTGTTCATTTATATTCTGCTTCTTTATTTCTGTATCCAAATGTTTAATATAATTTTTAAAAAAGCTAAGCATACTTTCAAATTGCTCTTCAGTTACTTGCTCAAATACGACTTTATCCCGTTCCTGAAATTCTTTGTGCAAATCCTCATGAATTTTATAAATTTTCTTTCCTTGTTCAGTAAGCCTAAAATAAATTTCTTTTTTATTGTCTGGTTTCTGATAGCTTTCAATTACACCTTTTTTTATAAGCTTTTTGGTCATTTTGCTTATGGCACCCCTTGTCATATAAAGTGACTCTGCAAGTTTTGTCACATTAGAATCGGCATTTTTTCCAATGCATTCTATGTAATGTACTTCAGAAGACTTAAACCCCTTAAGACTGTCTTCCATCTTAAACTTATTAAGCCAAGCCATTTTATCAAATAGCTCTCTTAAACTCATCATGACCTGTTCTTCTTTATTCATGGTCTATCCTCCCACTTGTTGGCGCATTAACAATATTATATTAATTTTTTGTTTCTATTTCAACAATACAAAAATAATTATTTTATAAACTAAGCCATCATTATAGATAGACAACATGAAACCTAAAAATTTTAAATTCTAAGTTTATCTTGGAAAACCAGAACTTGGCTTAAAGTACAGAGTAATATTGACAAATTTTTCTTAATAATATAATATTGTAAATGCAAATTAATTGCATTTACAATATTATAGGAGTGATAAAATGTTTAAAAAATTTCTAACTTTATTCTTAACTATATCTATCTTTTTCTCATTTACTGCTTGCAGTAACAACAGTACCTCAAATTCTTCCAATAAAAAATTAAAAGTCGTAGTTTCTTTCAATGCAATGAAAGAATTCGCTTATGCAGTAGGAAAAGATAAAATAACTATAGTCAATATGACACCTAATGGGACAGAACCACATGATTTTGAACCTAAAACAAAGGATATCGAAACACTTACAAATGCAGATATATTTATATATAGTGGCTTAGGCATGGAATCCTGGACTTCTAAGACTTTAAAATCAATAAATAATAAAAATTTAATTACCGTAGAAGCTTCAAATGGAGTTAACGGAATAAAAAATACTGATGCAGGAGAAATAAAGGAGCATGGTACTTATGACCCTCATTTATGGATTAGCTTAAAAGGTGCAGAATTAGAAACTAAAAACATAGAAAATGCCTTTATAAAAGCAGATTCTAAAAATAAAGCTTTTTACGAAAAAAATTATGCTGATTTTAAAGAACAGTTAGAGGAGCTTTATAATAACTATGACCAAAAATTCAAAACTGTAAAAAATAAAAGCTTTGTTACGGGTCATGCTGCTTTTGCATATCTTTGTAGGGATTTTGGACTAAAACAGGATAGCGTTGAAGATGTTTTTGCCGAAGGAGAACCAAGCACAAAAAAACTAGCTGAGTTAACTGACTTTTGTAAAAAGAATAAAATCCAAACGGTATTTGTGGAAGATATGGTAAGCCCTAAGGTTTCTCAAACACTTGCTAGGGAAGTAGGTGCTAAAGTAGAAAAAATATACACAATTGAAAGCAAGGAAGATGGAAAAGATTACATTAACGCTATGAAATCAAATTTAGAAATGATTTATAGTAGCTTAAAGTAATGCGGAGCAACAATGCTTTGTCACATACACATACGCGGGGTTTGGGATGTAATCCCATTATCCTTCTAGAATAAGATAAAATTACTTTCAATAAAAAATCCTATAAACCTATGTGATGATTTTAAGCGAGTATCTACTCAAGGTATAGAAGGATAATGGTCAAAGCCCAAACCTCGTGCATGTTTACTCGCTGAAAAGATACTCAAACAAATTTAAAACTCTAAGTATTTTATGATTTTTGAGCCAAGATTTATTAGAATTTTTTTAAATTGTTTCTTCAGCATTGTTACTTCGCTCCCACAGTGGCACAAGGAAAAAATTCCTCCGTACCTACGGAATTTTAGGCATGAATCTTTGTAACCAATTAAATTTTCATACTATATATTGCTATTTAATATCCTGTTATGTACTTACTTCGTATTCTTTTCAAAATATCCATCTATGAAAAACTT
Organism: Clostridium neuense; assembly: GCF_045310695.1. NCBI lineage: Bacteria > Bacillati > Bacillota > Clostridia > Eubacteriales > Clostridiaceae > Clostridium > Clostridium neuense. The sequence goes on along the minus strand of NZ_JBJIAA010000008.1, from coordinate 114,299 downwards.
CTCAAATATGGTATAAAAATTCACTCCAATTAGTACAATACATATTAGGAGTATTAAGATTATTAAAATATCTTCTCATATAGCTAAAGATAAAGGTCCAACATTTAAAAAGTTAGGTAAATCAACGTTTGCTATATTTCAAAGGTAGATAAACAATATTCTTATAAAGGAGGTTTCAATCTTGGAGGAAAGCAAAAAATCTTTTATCTTTATTCCACTATTAGCACTTATATTACCACTTGCATTTATGTTTATTGTAAATATTGATGTGCTAAAATCTAATTCTAAATTTATATTTCAAAATAACGTACTTCAAAGCTTTACAACAATTTTTATAAGTATAATTTTAGAAGCCTTCCCCTTTATCATATTAGGTGTATTTATATCATCCGCTATTCAAATGTTTATATCAGAAGAAACCATAGCAAAATTAATACCAAAAAACAAGTTTGTAGGTTTAGTAGCCGCTGCATCTATTGGTATTATATTTCCGGTATGCGATTGTGCCATAGTTCCAATCGCTAGAGGACTATTAAAAAAGGGCGTTCCCTTATACATTGCAATAACCTTTATGCTTTCAGTTCCAATAATCAATCCCGTAGTCTTATCCTCCACTTATTATGCCTTTTTAAATAATCCTCATATGGTAGTATTAAGAGGTTTTATAGGATGGACAAGCTCCATTATAATAGGCTATATAATAAGTAAATTAGACTATAAGCATAGTAAAACTACTAGATTAAAGGAACTTTTATTTAATGCAAGAACTTTTCACTGTGAAAGCGATCCCCACAAGCATATTAGTAGTTCACACGAACACATCTGCTGCTGCCATCATGAGCATAATCACCATAATCCCAATGATAAAAGAAATTTTATTCATGTAGTTTCTCATATACTGGAGCATGTAAGTTCAGAGCTAAATGAAGTTGGTAAATTTATTATTGTAGGTGCTTTTCTATCAGCCTTAATGCAAACTGTCATTCCTAGAAAATATATCTTGTCTGTTGGAAATCATAAAATATTATCAATTCTAGTGATGATTTTTCTTGCATATATCATGTGTGTATGCTCGGAAACAGATGCCTTTATAGCAAGAACTTTTGTTGGTCAATTCACAAGCGGCTCCATAATAGCCTTTTTAATATGCGGACCTATGATAGACATAAAAAATACACTTATGCTCAATGACGTCTTCAATTGGAAATTTATATTCAAGTTAACTTGCATTATAATGACAGTCTGCTTTTTCATAGGCATTATATTTAACTTTCTTAAAATACCTATATAAAATATATTTATAAGTGGTGATTATGTATGATAAAAAAATTTAAATGGTTCATGTTCTTACTTGGATTTGCATATTACATGTACTACTTAATCTTAAGCAAAAAGCTATATCTATTTATACATCCCAAAATGACCAATTACATAATTTTCTCAATGGTTGTTTTGTTTTTATTATCCATACTTGAATTTAAAAAAATTCTATTTGATAAAAAACATATAACTTCTGTGTCAATAATCTTTTTTGTTCCATTAATACTTGCTTATATAATAAATCCTCAAGGTTTAAACTCAAATATTGCCTCAAACAAAGGAGTAACCTCTAATATTTATTCAAATCAAGCTGATTTAGAAAACATGGCTGTAAATAAGAATTTAATAAGGTTTACTAATGATAACTTTTCGGACATGACAAATGAAATATCTTATAACTTAAATAAGTATAAGGGTAAAAAAATAACCCTTTCAGGCTTTGTTTACAGGGATGATCATTTTTCAAAGAATACCTTCGTAACTGCAAGAATGCTCATAATATGCTGTGCCGCTGATGCTGAAGTTACTGGTCTTGCCTGTCGTGTAAAAAACAATGCTAGCCCTAAAAACAATGAATGGATAAGTATAACTGGTACTATAAATTCCATAGAAAATTTTGATAAAGACTACAGCGATCAAAAAACAATTCCAATAATTGATGTTGAAAGCATAAAACGCATAAATAAACCTAGCAGTCCATATATATACCTAAAGAAATCTCAAGTTAAATAATGTATACAGTAAAAGCGGGCTGTTTAACCTCACAGACCCGTTTTGATTATTATATTAATTTTTTATATTCATTAAACCTATCAATTATATCAGGGTTATCTTTTATAAAATAAACATACTCCTCAAAGCATCTAGTAGTTTCAGCACTCAAAGTATGCTCAATTTTTTCAGTTTCTGTTAAGATCATATCTTCAGGTATACTAAACGATCTTAAGAATGCTTCAATAATATTATGCCGCTTTAATAGAAATTTTCCTAACCTTCTTCCACTCTCTTTAAGAATAATCAAACCATACTTTTCATATTTCAAGAGCCCCAGCTTTCCAAGCCTTTGAACCATTCTTGTAACAGATGGAGGATGTACATTAAGTGCTTCTGCAAGTTCGTTTATTCTTGTAAATCCCGTATCCATGGATAACCGCCATATCATTTCAACATAATCTTCCATTGATGCTGTAATCTTATTATCTTCTTTTTTCATATATTCACTAAAAGTGTGAAAATCATTGTAGTTCATAATTTCTCCCCCAGCTTTTTAAGTTTAATATACCTCATTACATTATATGCTGAAAAAATCAAATAATTTACCTTAGTGTAACTTTTTTACCCTCGGCTTCATATTTTGTATTAGGTAAATAAATTTAATTAAAACTAAGTATTTTAATGCTATAGTTTATTTTTACAAGAAAGGTGAATTTTAATGGATAGAGAAGATGTTATGATAAAGCCAAGACATTTTTTTAGATTCACGAATATCGTGAAGAAAAATAGAAATACTGTAGAAGGTTCTAAAGGATTGCTGAAGTTTTTAGGTCCTGCTTTTGTTGTTAGTGTAGCCTATATAGATCCAGGTAATTTTGCAACAAATATTAGCGGAGGCTCAAAATTTAATTATGCTCTAATTTGGGTTATACTATGGAGTAATTTAATGGCCATATTTCTTCAAATAATGTCAGCTAAACTGGGAATAGCTACAGGACATAACCTTCCAGAAATGTGTGCTATGGTATTTAAAAAACGTACGAATTGGATATTTTGGATTATAGCAGAATTAGGAGCTATGGCAACAGATTTAGCAGAATTCCTTGGAGGAACCTTAGGATTATACTTACTATTTAGAATTCCAATGATTTACGCAGGTCTTCTTACAGGAGTATTAACTTTTTTTATTTGTTATATGGAGAAATATGGTCAAAAAGTAGTAGAACTTATTATTACCCTGCTTGTTGCAGTTATATGCATAGCCTACTCAATAGAACTCATTCTTGCTAAACCAGCTTGGACTCAGGTTGGAATCCATACCATTATTCCAAATCTACCTAATAGTGAAGCTTTATTAATTGCCGTTGGAATGCTTGGAGCCACTGTTATGCCTCACGTTATATACCTTCACTCTCAATTGGTACAGTATAGATGCAACGACAATTCTGACTCTGGCAAAGCAAAGCATTTAAAAATGGAAAAACTAGACGTAATTATAGCCATGAATATTGCATTCATTGTTAATGCTGCCATGGTAATAGTATCAGCAGCGGTCTTTCATAAAAATGGAATTGTCGTAGATACAATAGAGCAAGCTCATATGTCTTTAAAACCACTTTTAGGTTCCTTATCAAGTGGAGCCTTTGGAATTGCCCTTTTAGCTTCTGGTTTATCCTCCTCTGCAGTTGGAACTCTTGCAGGTCAAACTATTATGAAAGGTTTTGTTAATTTAAGTATACCTGTAAATGTGAGAAGACTTATAACTATGATTCCAGCCTTAATCATTATTGCTATCGGTATAAATCCTATGAATACACTTGTTTTAAGCCAAGTAGCTCTAAGCTTTATACTACCATTTCCAATTATACAAATGCTAACCATAGCAAAGCGAAAAGATTTAATGGGAGCTCTTGCTAATAAGATCATTACAAGAGTTATTGGTATACTAATAGCTATAATAATAATATCTCTAAATGCAGTGCTTTTATATCTAACCTTCACAGGCAGGAGCTAAAATGTTATGCTTTTAATTAGACTTAAGGCGAATATAAAAAATTTTTAAGAAAGGCTGAAGTAGTTGAAACTCCAGTCTTTAGTTTACAATTTTGATGCATTCTTAAATTTACGATTTTCGTATTCTCTAGACATCTTTTCTAAAGGTTCCTTCATTATTTCAGAAAGAGAATGAGACTTTTCAATTACCCTTAAAATATCTTCAGTAGTCAGTTCATTTTTGCCCTCTACAAATACCGTTTCTATACTTTCTTTTACAATCTCTTCAATATCAGCTCCACTATAGCCTTGAGTCTTTGAAATAAGCTTGTCAATATCAATACTGCCTAAATCATTTTTTCTACGTCTTGCTATATGAATTCGGAATATGTTTTTACGCTCCTCCTCACTTGGAAGACCTACATAAAATATTTCATCAAAATTCCCTTTTCTCAAAAGCTCTGGAGGAAGTTTTGTAATATCATTTGCAGTTGCAACCACAAAGGTTGGGCTTTCTTTTCCATGCATCCATATAAGAAAGTTTTCTATGAGTCTTGCCGCAACTTCATCAGCACCACCAATGCCTGCAAATACCTTTTCTAGTTCATCGACCCACAAAACGCAGGGTGAAATTGCCTCAGCTAGTGCAATTGCCTTTCTCATATTTCTTTCAGATTCGCCCACATATTTTCCTATTAACCTGCCTACATCCAAACGTAAAAGTGGAAATCTAAGTAACTTTGCTGCTGCTTTAGCACTAAGAGATTTTCCACACCCCGGCACTCCAGCTATTAAAACTCCTCTAGGCATGTCCACTCCAAATTGACGTGCTTTGACAAGGTTTTTAAACACCATTGCTTTACGTTTTAGCCACACCTTTAAATTTTCTAGCCCCCCAATATCGCCTATATCCTCCTTAAGTGGAATCATTTCAAGAATTCCTGCTTTTTTTATTATCTGCTGCTTTTGCTCAAAAATAAGCGATAAATCCTTGTGTGTTAGCTCCCCATCATCCGCATATCCAAGGGCCAAAATATTATTAATTTCAAATTGAGATAATCCCTTAAATGCAACCGACATTTCTTCTAGCAAGCTTGTACTTATACTTTGCAAGGAATTATCCTTTATAAACTTTAAAATAATCTTTTCTATCTCAGGAGTTTTTAAATAATCCATTTCTAATACTGTAATATATTTTTCAAGTTCACTAGGAATATATACTGATGTAGAAACTATAATAATATTTGCATCCAGCCCTTCATTTATATTTTGAGCTATTCCTTTTATATAAGAAATAATATTAGCATTTTTGATAAATGGACTTATATCCTTTAGCACTAATACTTTTCTATTAAGTTCACTGTTATTTTTAAACACCTTTAAAGTATCTCTAAGCGAACAATTTTCTATAATACTTGCCTTAGTTATAAAATCAACATAACCATTAAAGCCATTCCATTCTACAATTTCTCTACCAGAGATAGCATACTTAATAACTTCATCAACTTTACTTTCCTCAAAGCTATTAATATAAATTATAGGAAAGCCTGCATCTATATATCGAATTAGTTTTTCCCTTAAGCTATAATTCATTCTCAATTTCCCCCTTAATTGTTACTTTCCCCAGCAGCATAAAAAATCCATAAAAAAGTTTTTTACATCCTTTGTTTGAAATTTAAGCTGTTCCTTATCTTCGCCTAAAGCCACTTTAACAACCATTATAATATCTGCTATAGATTTTTCGTCAATTTTAATCATATATGCAAAATCTGCAATTAGCGAAACTTTTTCATCATAGTTTCTTTTATCAACTGCCACTGCAAATAATGCCCAAAATATAAATCTTATTGCCTCATAATGATCATTTCTAAGCATTTGGGTTAAATCCTTTGCAGCTGACATTCTTTCATTTACATCCTTAAAGTCTGATGTTTTGTATCTTCCATACCAATTTGGGAGATTAAATCTTGCTTTTAATAGTATTGCCTCTATATATCCATTATCCTTATCATTATAAAAAATTAAATTTAAAGGGCTTGCCACTCTTTCTGCTTCTGAAATATTATAAGATACATAGGGCATTGAAGCATCTATATCTTCAACTAAAACAAAAAATTTAGCTTGTTTCATTTTATCAACTGTATTACTCTCCATAATTCATTTACTCCTCTATAATCAAGAAATTCTGTCTAAATAATTATCGAATGCCTCTGATAAATTGGCATTCTTTATAATATCAACACTATTCCTAGTCTTTTTATCAATATCGTAGTTAAATTTTAATAATTTATCGCTTATTTCATCAAATAATCTTGGGCTCGCATTTTTATAACTATTTTTTACCATTGAATTAAATAAGCCTGATGCTTTATAATGCAGAGAAGTGGGCCTATTTTCCATCTCGTTTCTTTTTAAGATAGCATTTTCTAAAACGCTCATATACTCCTCATTGTAAGAAACACCATTTAGCAAAATATTTTTCTTTAAAAAATCCACAACGGTACTTGATTTAATAATAACTATTGGATTATTTATGCCAACATATGTAACATTTTCCTTATTAAGTGGAATTACAAATTGCTTACCACATAGATATACTGTATTTACGTTTTCATACAATAAACTATCCATTTCCTCTTGAGTAAAAGCCACTTTATCAACATTATCAATTACATTCTTATCATCAGTATACTTCTTTAATTCAAATATTCTTTTAGAGCGTTCCTCTAATCTAGTAATATCTATATTTTTCGAATCCGTACATTTTATACCAAAAACATTGCAAATTTTTTTCTTAAAATCTTTATCACTTCTATCAAGTGCTAATATTTCTTCTGCCTTATCATCATAATATCTATCTTTAAGCCATACAAGCAATTTACCATTCATATAGTAACCTATAATTTTTTCCAAATCAAAATTTTCTTGCAATTCATCAAGACTACGAACTTGCACTCCATTTGCCATCTCTAATGGAAATTTAATTCTTTTAACCATTTTTAGCATCCTTCCTATACATATACAAATTTAAAGTATATATATTTAATTTCGGATTATTTTCTAAAATCATTAAACTTATTTTATTATAAGGTTATATTTTTATAGTTATAAATTTTGTAGTAAGTCATAAGAAATTATTTACATAGTAGAAAAGCTTAATTATATATGCTATATTATTTACATTACTAAAGATTAAAGGGGGATTTACAATGGAAAAAATTTTGGAGTCGCTTATTGATACAGCTCCAATTATGAAACAGTTATATGGTGGAAATGCAGTCATTTCAATTTGGGATAAAGAGCAATGCATATATTTTTTAGATGATCAAAACACAAAATCTACTATAAAGCTTGGAGATAAATTTGATATTAACTTTATAGAAAGATTAGGTGCTTATGACACTATATTTATATCTAAACAGCCATTTACAGCTATGCTTACTAAAGCTGAACATGGTTCAGACTCAAAAGTCATTATAATTCCAGTAGTCAACGAAAAAAATGATGTTGTTGGTTTAATTAATTTCTCAACAAGCATAGAAGGTTTTGTAAAAATAAAAAATGCCACAGTTGAATTAGAAAGTTCACTCCAAGAGACAAACTCAACTCTATCACAAATCACAGACAACGCAGTAGAATTATCTGAAAAGCTAAATCACATGATAGAAAATACTAAAATAACAGAAAAATTAATAAATGAAAGTAATGAAGCTACAACTTTAATTCAAAGTATCTCAAAACAATCTAATCTTCTTGGTTTAAATGCTGCAATAGAATCTTCAAGAGCCGGAGAATATGGAAAAGGCTTTTCAGTTGTAGCTGGCGAAATGCGTAAATTAGCCTCAACTAGCCGAGACTCTTCTAAAAAAGTTTCAACTGCACTTGCCGAAATGAGTAATAACATGAAAACGATAATAGATACAATAAATAAGCTTGGCCAAATAGCAACAAATGAAGCTGCTTCATTAGAGGAAGTATCTGCCACAGTAGAACAAATTTCTGAAAACTCAAAGCTCATAGTTAATAACATGAATTTAAGATAATTAAATAAAAAACACCTCTGATTATTTGAGGTGTTTTTTTCTATGTAATTAAAAAATTCACTCTACCAATCTTGTACATTAGCCCCAATTTAAAATAGGATAATATACTTCTTTAAAGGGAAATATATAAATGAAAAATTCTTGACTTATGGAGGTGCTATTATGAGCATATTGGGAGATATATTTGGAAATGGCGATGACGATAAAAAAGAATCTAATGATGACGATAAAAAACTTCGCCTACACAAAGAAGAGCTAGACATTGCAAAAAATAATGTAAAAAAAGGCGAAGTAGAGCTTAGCAAAGAAATTATAGAAGAAAACAAAGCTGTTGATGTACCTGTAAAACGTGAAGAAGTTGTAATTGAGCGAAAATCCTTAAACAATGAGGCAAGTGATACACCTATAACAGGCGAAGAAACTATTAAAATCCCTGTAAGTGAGGAAAAAGTTGATGTAGGTAAGCACACTGTAGTAACCGGAGAAGTTTCAGCACATAAACGTGCCATTGAAGACACAGAACATGTAGATGAAACTCTTAAACACGAAGAAGCTCGTATAAATACAACTGGTGATCCTAATGTAATCGATCAGGGAACCGACCAACAGTAACTACTATAAAACACCTCTTATTCTAACTTACGAGGTGTTTTTTAAACAAATGGAGGGTAATATCATGGGGAAATTTTCATCTTCTCAAAATGAAGCAACATTTCAAATCAAAGAAGAACAACTTGATATAGCCAAAAAGTGGATACAAACAGGAGATGTAAAAATTCATAGAGAAATCTTATCTGAAAAAAAGAATTTTACTGTACCTGTTGAGCGTGAAGAACTTGTAATAGAAAAAAAATCTACTGAAGCAGAGCCAGTTCAAATTATCAGAATACCTATCAGTGAAGAAAAGGTTGAATTTTCAAAGCATAAAGTAATTTTAGAAGATGTTTCAATATATAAACAGCAAATAGATGATATTAAGCATATTGAAGAAACCTTAAAAAAGGAGAAACCTAAAGTTAAAATTTCTGGTTCTCCAAGCGTCATAAACAAACTAAGTAAAGGATAAATTTTGTTTATATGATGCAAACATGATATCAATATATGAAACCGACCACTCACTTTGGAGATAGGAAGTATATAACATACTCATTAGCATGGAAGTATGCTCAAAAAAATATTTGAACTACTTAATGAATTGATCATATGCTTGATTAAATAAAATATTAAGCTGAACAATAATTAACTAAAAAACACCTCTAAATCTAATTTATGAGGTGTTTTTGAAACAAAATTTAGAATAAAAACAATAAATTATCCCCTACAATTCTATTTCCCACTCAATCCTATTCGCAGGACTTTTGGGTGACAAAAAATATCTTTCAAAGAATTTAGAATTCTTCTTAATAAAATTAAACGCTGTATCTAATGCATGAAATTGGGCTCCAGCTGCATAAGAAGTTACATAATACTCCCAGCCAGAGTAAGCCTTTTGAATATTTTGTGATACTTCCTTAACTAATAGCCACGTCTCATTATCAGAAATATATCCAAGTGCATTTCCTGCAAAATACAAGTAGCAACACCAAGAGTAGTCATATGCAGTTATAGTTGATAAAGGGAGCTTGTTCATATAATACTCTACAATAAATAGCTTTTTATACTGCTCATCATCCTCTGATAAAGAATTTATGTGATCTTTTCTATCCTTAGATGAAAATCCCTTTAAAAAATACATTTTCTCATTAAAATCTTTTCTAAAACCTGTATTCAAAAACCAATCTATCTTCTGTTTTAAGTCTTCGGAGTTTTGTATTTCTAAAAATTTGAGCCTATCTTTTACTACATTGTCATTCGTGTTTATGTTGCATTTCCACCCATATATCTTATTCTGCCAAAGCAAATCTTTATCTGAACATAAATATGCCATGGAAAGCATAAATAACTTTTGCTTATCTACAGATTCATTTATTTCACGGCGTATATTCATGTCTTCCCCTCCTAAAGCTAGTGATGCTCTTAAGTATTTCTACTAAGCATGATGCAAGCACCCAAAGTCCCAAAACAACTGAAGTTCCAAAAATAAATGTTTTAAAACCATTTGGTTCCTTTAGCTTGGCCTTTGGTCCAACATATATATTGGTATTGATATTTTGATTACTATATATAGTTTCTACATGACCTTCCCGTAAAGATTCTTTTATTTTTTCTGTAAGACCAGAAGATTTATTTTTATAAACAGTTCCTGAATAATCTAAAGAAATACCTTTGCCAGGCACAGGGCAGTCATCTGCATCCATTATAATGATTACATTTTTATTACCAAGTTTCCCTATACATACGGCTGTATCCAGAGTTTCCAAACTACGTTTGGGTGCATCAGAATCCTCTATAGTTTCATAAAACTTAACTTCCTTATTACCATACTTTTTCTTAGCTCCCCATACACCCACAAATTGAACATCTTTAAGTTTGAGTTCCACAACATTTTCCCCTAACTTAAGTTTCATAAGTTCACCATAATTATTTATAACTACAGGAGTTCTTTTGTGCTGAATAAACTTAACCATATTTTCTGCAGAAATATTTATATCTGCATCCTTCATCATCGATTTCATAGAAGTAAATGCACAAATTACAAAAAATAAAAATATAAACAAAAGTGCTTTTATATTAGGTTTAATATGCTTTTTTAAATTTTTTTGTGAAATTCCAGCTTCTTGGCATAATTTAATTAATTTTGACTTTTCACGCCTTCCCTTTAGACCTTTTTTCTTTTTATACACAATACGCATAAGTACAGCTTTAGCTTGAATATCCAGTGGATTTTTCTTTATTATCTTTAAAAATACTTTTTGAGAATTTTCTATATCATTTAATTTAAAATAGCTTCTTCCAAGAAAGCTCAGCACTGCTTCATCTTCCGGAGATTTTTTATTTAACTCTTTTAAAATATCTAAAGAAGCTTTTACATCACCTTTTTCGTATAATATTTTTGCTTTTAAAAAAGCAGCATTTTCATCATCTGGAGTTATATCAAAAACATTTTTTAAATACTTAAGAGCATTATCAAAATCCTTAATTGCAAAATAGTACTCAGCAATCATCTTGAGAAGACTTGGATCGTTTTTATAAATATTATATGCCTTAAAAAATTCCTGCCCTGCCTCCTCTAAATTTCCATCCATAAATTCATAGTAACCTGATTCTCTGAAATCAAAATATTCATCAATATCAATATTTTCCACATTTTGGAGATGCTCAAATGAAAATTCAAAAGGTCCATCTATAGCTATATATAAATATTGCATAACCTCTTTAGAATACCTTTTATAAAAATAATCTCTGTTATTAGTAAGCTCAAAAGTATCATCAATAAGCTTCCATACTTTTCTAGGCATATAATATCTTGTCTTTAAAAATCCAATAAATTTATCATTAAGATATGTTTTGTCTCCCATGTACCATATAACATCTGAATTTAAAATCTCTTTCCACTTTTCAATATCAATTCTAGAGTAAAAATCATCATATAACTTTTCCACATTGCTAATAAACTTATCCACAGAATTCTTAAAGTTATCCTCATTAGTTGATGAACCTTCATAATCCTTAAAATTATGAAGGTTTATCCTTTTACTATCTACTTCAAGGTCATCCTTAAAGTTAATATTTTGAAGTTTAATATCCTGCTTAGCTTCATTGTGAAAATTGACATCCTGCAGTTTAGTATCATAAGTTTCTTCCTCTATATCATTTGGGGCAGTACCCTTCTGACTTCTCTTTGCATAATTTATTGCAGCAGTATAAGCTTCTCTGAGATTTTGAAATCCTTCAGGATCATCTTCAGGATGATGTAACCTAAGATTTTTTGCATAAGCTTTTTTTATATCAGAGATTTTATCTGTAGGCTCAATGCCTAAAACATCCCAAAATCCCATTAATATATAACCTCACCTTCAATATAATCCAATTGACTTTTAAAATCCTCTGCTGCTTTTTTTATTTCATCTTCATTTTGTCTTTCTAATATTGCTTCGAATTTCTCAGTAACCATACCAATAAACGCTCTCTTATCGCCAAGAGATTCTTCATATAATCTCTCTGCCCTCGCCAAAAGATATCTATTTTCCGCTCTCTCTCTTGGATGAATTTTAATATCTTTGAGAGCTTCAAGCCTTTTTTCAACTTCTCCTTCTGACATTACTCCTGGATTTTCTTGAATTACGACTCTCTTTTTTACACCTGTTTCTACTGTTGTAACTTCAACCTCAAGAATTCCATTAATATCATAAGTATATCTTACATCTATCGCTTGGTTACCCGCTGGTGCTGAAGGCACATTTGCTTTAAGTGTACCAAGTTTAATATTGTTTTCAATTCGTCTGCTTTCGCCTTGATATATATCAACATTTATTATAGTTTGCCTATCACTTACTGTATATAAACGTTTCACTTTACTTACAGGTATAGGCGTATTTCTTTCTATTATTGGTAAAAAGTATCCAGCCTCATAATCTTTCTCAGAAATTCTATGGACAACATCAGTTCCCAAAGTATACGGACATACGTCTGTAAGTATTAATTCTTCTAAACTTTTATTTCTTTCCTTAAGAGCAACTTGAATTGCCGCTCCCAGTGCAACTGCTTCATCTGGATTTATATTTGAATATGGAAGTTTTCCAAACATCTTGCCAACAACAGATTTTATGAAAGGCATACGTGTAGCCCCTCCAATTAAGATTACGGCATCAAGATCTTCTGGTGCTAATGATGCATCTCTTAAAGCTCTTTCTATTGGCTGGCGAAGACGTACTAAAAGAGTATTTGCAAGTCTTTCAAATTCATTTTTAATAATTTTCATCTCAAAAGTTTTATCATCTTTGGTAAACTTAATTTCACCTGAGCTATCATTACTTATAGCAAGTTTACACATTTCAGCCTGCTTATATATAGCTGAACGTTCTTTGCTGTCAAGCGAATCAATATCTATTTTTTGAGTTTCTATAAAATAAGACACAAGCAGATTTGTAAAATCCTCGCCGCCTAAAAAGTTATCTCCTGCTATAGATTTAACCTCCATTATTCCTTCAAACATCTCTAAAATTGATACATCAAAGGTTCCACCTCCAAGATCAAAAACAAGGAACTTTGTATCTGCATCCCTAAGATGTATTCCATAGGATATAGCTGCGGCGGTTGGTTCACTTATAAGTCTTTCTACTGTTAAACCTGCAAGCTCTGCTGCATGCTTTGTAGCCTTTCTTTGAGCATCATTAAAATATGCTGGTACACTTATAACTGCTTCTGATATTTCTTCTTTCAAAAAAGCTTCTGCATCTGCTTTCAATGATTTAATTACAAAAGACGACAAATCTTCTGGAGAGAACACATACTTGCCTAAATTGTAACGCTTGTCCGTGCCCATGTATCTTTTAAATGTTGAAGCTGTATTCTGTGGATGAGTAATAAGTCTTTCCTTTGCAATTTTTCCTACTAATATTTCATCATTTTCATCTACACTTACTATAGATGGAGTAAGATTTTCTCCAAAAGCATTTGGTATTATCTTTGGTCCATCATCAGTAAAATACGCAACCAAGCTGTTGGTTGTTCCTAAGTCAATTCCTATCTTTGCCATTCTAAGTCCTCCCAATTATTTTATATACCAATTATACCGAATTTAATTTTACCATGTAGACCATAAAATTACAAAATAATCACTATATACTCAATAGGTCTTTTTTAATCCCTTGACATAAATCAAAATATAATATACGATTGTTTTACGCAGTGTAACCTTAGTATACAGTATGTGTATCACATATATTATCGTAGGAGGCGCAAGCTAATGAACACAATATCTAGAAGAGAACGAGAAAAACAAGCAAGAGAAGAAGATATAATAAATGCCGCAGAAAAAATATTTATAAAGGAAGGCTATAATGAAGCCTCAATGGAACAAATAGCAAGAGAATGCCAGTTTACTAGAAAAACACTTTATCAATATTTCGCCAATAAAGAAGACTTATATTATACAGTTGTGATTAGAGGTTTTACTAAACTTTTAGAGTACTTTGAAAAAGAAATAAAAAATGGAACTACTGGCTTTGAAAAGCTTCAAAATTTAGGCTTTGCCTATTATAAATTTTATAAGGACTTTTCTGGCATCTTTGCCCTTATGAATTATGTTGGATACGTTAAATCAAAGAAAGAAAGTGAAGATAAGCTCAAGGAATTCAATAAAATCACAGATTCAGTAGCACAACAAGTTGCTAAAATTATTGATGAGGGTAAAAAGGATGGAACCATCCGCACAGACGTTGACACTATGAGTTTAACCTTATCCTCTGAATTTTCATTAACAGGCTTTTTCCACATGCTTTCTGTATCCGGCAAAACATTTATGAGCCACTTTTCACTTAACGAAGAAGAATTTATACGCTTTAATATTAACCTATTATGTGATGCTATACGTAAAAAAAACTAGCACATCCTTTCCCATTTATCCTCTCTCCTTACTGGCGCTCCATGTGCTGGGCATACCCATTTAAACGGAACAGATGATATATTTTTTATAGACTTTTTTAATAGTGCTTCATCCCAATTCATATTTGGATAAGGCTCTATTTTTCCTTTTTTAGATTTCACTAGATCTCCAACAAACAATATATCCTTGTAAAGTATACAAACATGACCTGGTGTATGCCCCGGTGTCGGTATAACTTGTATATCACCAATTTTTGCATTTTCATTATAAGCATATATTTCTTCTGGCTTTTCAACTCTATTAAAAAATGAAAAAACTCTTTTTATTCCAGGCCTTGTTTTATATCCTTTAATGTATGGAATATCCTTACTACCTGCCCACAGTTTAGCTCCAGTTAGCTTTTGAAGCATTACAGCATTTCCAACATGATCCAAGTCATGATGAGTTAGAACTATATGCTTTATATCTTCTAATTTTATATTCATAGCTGCAAGTTCCTTTAAAATTCCTTTTCCTTGCCATTTAAGCCCTGTATCAACAAGAATTATTTCCTTGCCAAGTATTATGTAAGCATACGCTCCCTTTGTAGAATCTAGTGCATAAACATTATCCGTTATTTTCATTTACTTTTATACCTCACTTATTTTATAATAGTCCTCTTTTTGAAAGGCTTTCATATGTAGCACGTTCCTCTCCAGCTTTACAGTTCAAGATTTTATTTTTAAATATAGGTTTTAAATATACTCCAGCCATTAATCTAATAATTAAACTTTGAAAAGGATATTTATTATTATTTTCTATGTCCTTTGTAATTTTGACGCCTAAATTATGCGCCTTTTTTAGTGCTTCTTCATTTTCACAGCTTTTCTTTTCTTCCCCTTTAAACATAGTCCCAACTCCTAGATATCCTGATACATAAGATCTTTGAAATATTGCAAAACCAAAAGTATTGGCAAGCTTTTTGGCAACTTTTTTTGCTGCTCCTGCACCATATGCTGTAGATATTCCTGCACCATATTTTCCTCCAAGTAAAGAAGCATATAGGGTATACGGCCCTAAACGTTCAATAAAGCATTTCATTATTGCATTGTACTCTGTGGCATAGGTTGGAGAACCTAGAATAATTCCATCTGCTTCATAAATAGTTTTCCTAATTTCCTCAAAATCATCTGGCAAAGGACACTTTCCTTTAGCTGTACAATTTAAACAGCCTGTACAAAAATTAAGCTTATGCTTAGCTAAAAAAATTTCTTTCACTGATGCCCCCTCTTCTTTTGCACCCTTAAGTGCTTCTCTAACAAGAGTTGCAGTGTTTCCTTTTATTTTTGAACTACTTATTACTCCAACAATTTTAATATTCTTTTTCACTTTACCTCTCCTCTTTCCATCAATTCTTATTCTCAAATAAAGCAACACACATTGTATACCTATGTTACATATTGTAACCCAAATACACAATGTGTGCAACTACAATTACTTTTTATTTTTTTAAAAACTTATCAAAATACTTATAAAATTCTTCTTTATTTGCTAAATGAACATTGTGATCTGGATGTGACATTTCACAAGCAATACAATTTGGAAGTAAGGCTTTCATTTTTTCAAACTCTTCATCTGGTATTCCCTCATGGCTACTCGATCTTATTAACATTGCTGGACATTTTATATTAGGTAATAAATGAAACCATTCTTCACGATATACGCTATTGGCCGCCATGGCTTGAGAACTAAACATCATCTTGTATCCATCTACAGTTTCTATCAAGCTATTCATAAAATATTGATATTCCAAACTTGAATGTGAAGCTTGTTTAATAAAATTCTTTGCTTCGTTTAGAGTTGCAAATGGCATAGGCCAATCTTTTGTAAAAGGATCTACAAGCTTGCTTTCATCCAATGGAAAACTACTTGTTTTTGAATGTCCTGCTGCCGACACATCAAGTATAGCTACCGCCTTTACATACTCAGGATATGTAGCTGCCAAATATCCTGCTACTGCTCCACCCATTGAATGTCCTACTAAAATAATTGAATGTACTCCTAAAAAATCTAACAACTCAATTATATCCTCTGCCATTTCCTTAGATGTATATTTTGATATAGGTTTGCTGCTAAGTCCATGTCCCCTCTGATCTGGTGCAATAATTCTATATTGTTTTCCGTAGTGATTAATAAAATCAGCCCATACTTCTGCTCTTCCCCATCTTCCATGCAGGCAAACAATCACTGGTTTCTGTGTCTTTGTATCAAAATAAAACATATCAATATTTTTTAGCCTAGCAATGTTCCTATAGATTTTTACTTCTTTCATACTATTCACTCCATTCGTATTAATTTAATTTTATATCAAATAGTTTTATGTGAAACTATTTATCCAAAAAAAATTAGAAGTTGTTTTTTATTTTTTCTAAAGTTTTAAGTAACTCCTCTCTTTCATCTTGAGAAATATTCCTATACACCGTAGACAATAAATCTTCTGATACTTTATTAAACATAGGTTCTAATTTTCTTCCCTTTTTAGTTAAAGTCACAAATACTACTCTATTATCTTCAGTATCCCTGGTTTTTTGAACATAATCTTGATTTATTAATTTATTTACAAGCGCAGTTATTGTAGACTTATCCTTACCTATTTTCCTTGCAAGCTCATTCATTGTCATTTTCTCATTTTTTAAAAGTGCAAAAATAATGTCACCATGAGATGGTGCAAGTCCTTTTACTCCCCAGCTATCCATTTCATTTACAATAAACCGGTTTGCATTGTCCCTTATTTTTGAAATTAATGATATTATATCTGTTGTTTTCATAATTCACATTATAGTTTTATATCAAACTATTGTCAATATTTATATAAATATAAAATATGAAATTTAGTTAATAATCGAATTTAATAAAATACAAACATATTGCTTTTCAATCCATGTTATAATAATCTGTGGTTTTTTACTTAAGCTAAAGAGGAGGACAAGTTTTGAATAGTTACAAAGGAATAGCTTATGCACTTTTATCTTCAGCAGCATTTGGAGTTATGCCCATTTTAGCTAGGGTTGCATACGCTAATGGTTCTAATCCAACCGCCGTATTAATATTTAGATTTTCAATTTCAGCGTTAATATTATTTCTATACTTAAAATGCATACATATTAATATTAACTTAAAAATAAGGCAAGTATTATTACTCATATCTATTGGTATAACTGGATATACCATAACAACTGAAGCTTTATTTATATCATATAATTATTTAGGTGCAGGTCTTTCAACTACTCTGCATTTTATATATCCAGTTATAGTTTGCATTACAAGTTTTATACTTTATAAAGATAAAATGGGCAGCAAAAAAATTATATCTCTGCTGCTTGCTGCAGTTGGCGTTTATTCATTGGTTGGCTTAAAAAATAACGCTATAAGCATTTTGGGGATTTCCTTAGCTTTATTTTCCGGCCTAGCTTATGGGCTAACCTTGATTGCCCTTAATCTAAAATGTATTAATTCTTTAGATAATAGAGTTACCACTATGTATCTTTGCATAGGCTCGGCAATAGGCACTGTTTTATGTGGTACCTTTAATAATTCTATAACTTTAAACTTTAATTTTAACATCTTAATTTGCTGTGTTGGAATTTCCATAGTTTCAACAATACTATCAATAATTTTACTTTTGAAAGCTATAGATATAATAGGCGTGTCATCTTCATCAATCCTTGGAACTTTTGAACCTATAGTTAGCGTATTTTTAGGAGTGTTATTTTTGAATGAAAAGCTGACATTTTCATTACTCATAGGAAGTGCACTTATATTAATCTCAACAGTTATACTTGCAAAAGAAAAGAAAGCTTAAACGAAAAGCATAGATTTCGTATTAATGTTACTTCGCTAACCCGGAAATACAAGGTAACTTTTTCTCCGTTTCTCTACGAAAAACTCTCTGTAAACATGGTTAATCAATAGAATTTAATAATCATATTATAATATTACAAGGATTTAATTGCTTACGAAGATTCAAGCCTAAAATTCCGGAGGTACAGAGGAATTTTTTCCTTGCACCACTGTGGGAGCGAAGTAACAATGCTGAAGGAACGATTTAAAAAAGTCCTAATAAATCTTGGCTCAAAAATCATAAAATACTTAGATATTTCAATTGTCTGAGCATTTTTTCAGCAAGTAAACATACACGGGGCTTGGGCTTTGCCCATTGTCCTTCTATACCTCAAGCAAGCACTCGCTTAAAATCATCACTTAGATTTATAGAATTTTTTTAATGTGATGAAGCATTGTTACTTCGCAATTTTTTATCATAATCGCTTTTCTAAAATCACTTTATATAGTCCGTTTTCCTCTTTTGAAATTCTATTTTTTATTTCATCCAATATATGTTTTGTATTAACTTTAAATGTGTCTAGTCTCTCAATTATTTTGCTTTTAGTGTTAAATTCATTTTTGTAATGTGAAAAAACATCGGCAATGTCACCCATTTCATGTGCATACTCCTGTGCCAAGTTTTTCAATTCTGTGTCTTGTCCGTCGACTAAACTTGGATATAAAAACTTATCTTCATAGCTTAAATGAATCTTTAATCTTCCTGATAAATTGTTTATATGTGAAACAAATTCGTTTAAGTACTCTTCATAGTCTTGCCTATTTACTATTTTGTCAATTTCATTTATGTCACTTAAAATATCCTTATGCTGCCTTGTAAAATTACTTATGTCTATCATATAATACCGCTCCTATCCCTAAACTTAGATTAACCTTTTACAACTATTAACATCATTTTAAATTTTTCTGTTGCTTCTAAGGCATGAGAAATATTAGCTGGCATAACTATGAAATTTCCTTCTGTAACAACCTCTGGTGCATTATCTCCAATTGTTATAGTAACTTCGCCCTCCATAACATAAACAAGTGCATCTCCTGGAGCTGAATGTGCACTTATTTCCTCTCCCTTATCAAAAGAAAACAAAGTTATACTTACATTATCCGTTTGTACAAGTGTCTTACTAACCACTTGGCCTTTAGCATAAGTAACTTCTTCTTTAAGTGCTAATTTTTTTGCAAACTCTATATTCTTAAAAAACTTTCCATCCACTGTTAACCCTCCTAAATATTTCTTAATTTATTTAAAGTTTAATGCATTGTATCTATTATGTCCGTAACATAAGTTACTAATTCAAAGCATACTTCTTATCTATATATTACTTTCTATAATTTCCCCCACCAAATCTAAATAATCCCCATCATATCTGAGATTCTTTTGAGTAATTAATATGGTTAATCCATGTACTAAGCTCCACATACCTAATATCTTTTGCATATAAAGCTTTTTATCAAGCTTAGTCTCTTTAAAAAAAACTTCAGCGCTATTTTTTAATACTTCAAAGGCTGCATCCTCCACAAAAAACTCACCATTTTTAATATCTACACTGCAATTATTATCTGATAAAAACATAAATTTTAAATACTGAGGATTTTGAGTCATAAATTTAACATAAGTTTTCCCCATTTCAACTAACTGCAATTTAGCATCACTAGAATAAAGCTTTGTCACTTCAACCAGTGATAAATAAAGTTTCTTCCAAACTTCTTTTATAATTTCGCTTATAAGCGCATCCTTATCTTTAAAATGCTTGTATGGCGCAGCATGACTTACGCCGCACATTTTAGCTACCTTTCTAAGTGAAAAGCCTTCAATGCCTTCCTCATTTAAAAGCAGCAAGCCTTTATCTATAAGCTCTTGTTTTAAATCACCATGATGATATTGATCTTCTCTCATTTTCTGTCCTCCTCAGTTTCATTATAAAAATTATATCACTCTATGTTGACACTGTAAACTTTCAGTGCTAAAATAAAGCCATGTTTACAGTGTCAACATTATTATTTGATATTTAAAGATAAACCATGTGAAACTTGAAGTTTATATAGGAGGAAAAAATGAACAAGGAAATTTTAATTATATGTGAATCAATGTATCATGGAAATACAAAAAAATTAGCTGCTGCTATGGCAAGAAAGTTAAATTGCCGTCTTTTGAATTGTGAAGAAGCTTCATCTGAAAATATAGAAGATTATAAGATAATTGGTCTTGGTTCCGGAATATACTTCACCGCTCATCACCCAAAGCTATTAGAGGCTGCGGGAAAAATGAATAATGGGCAAAAGGCATTTATATTCTCTACACATGGAAGCCCCTTCCTCGGCAAATACCATAACAGCCTTAAAACTATTTTAGACAAGCAAGGTATTCCTGTCATTGGTGAGTTTTCCTCTAGAGGTTATGATTGTACCGGTCCATATATCATAGTTGGAGGTGGTAATAAAGGAAAGCCAAACGAAAATGATGAAATGAAAGCAGCAAGATTTGTAAACCGTATATTGCCTCAATACTGCAAAGGTACAGATACTGTTCATAATGGTCATAATGTTGAAATTCGCTATAATGAATGTATTGGCTGCAACAAATGTTATGCTGTATGCCCAATGAAAGTATTTGAAATTAAAGATAAAAAGCCTATTATAAAAAACGAAGCAGATTGCACCCATTGCAGTCTTTGTATAAATAACTGCCCTGAACAAGCAATTTCTATCCACCATTCCTTAAAGGAAGCTATTGCTATTGCAAAAAGACATGCTAGGCGTACCTCACTGTAGTCCTAGCCTAGCTTCACAGCTATATACATCTACAAACTTAATAATCCTCCTTTTAAAGTATACGCATTAGTTAGAAATTTTCCTTGTAAATATCCATTGCTTTTCTTTAATATCCCTTCCTTTAATAATAACAGTATTTCCATTTACCTCAACATACAAGCCTTTAATATACTGCTTTTTATTTATGCCTACTATAACGCCACTTCTTACTTCAGGTTCAAGCGTATATTGAAGTGCTGGAACGTGAACCATGGTAAATGGCTGATTTAACACTACACTCCCAGCATCTATATCAGCATGCGTATGTGATGTAAACAGTATCACCTCTGGATATTTTGACAGTATATCATTAACCTTTTCACTTTGCTTAACTCCAACCCAATTCCAAAAGGGCTTTAAATTTTGATGTAAGAATACAAATATAGGCTTCCCCCTCTGATAATTTTGGGCTAATTTTTCATTTAACCAATTTAATTGAATATCAGATATAGAAGCTTCTGTTGAATTTGTGGTTTTAGACTTACCATCTTCAGAGCCAAGCGATATAAAATGGTACCCCTTAATCCATTTATCATGATATACCTTCTTTTCTCCAGAAAACTCAAGATATTTATTTATAAAAGTTTTAACCTGCTTAGGTGAATTTCGTCCTATGCTGTAATCAAAAAATTCATGGTTCCCAATATTTTTAATAATCGTTTTAGGCAGCAAAGCTTTATTCCTATTTAGAGTGCTTTTTACTGAAGCATACTGCCTGTCAACACCTTGATCTACAGTATCGCCATTTAATATAAGTGCATCCATAATAGGATTTATTGTATATAAGTCATTAATAGCTCTTTGAAGATTATCGATCCTATTGTGAACATCTCCTAATACAGCAAAAGTAAGCTCAGTCTTTGGTTTTACTGCTGATGTAGTTTTAGCAATAGGTTTAGGTATATGCATATACACTGCTGTCATTGCACCCGTAATAACTATAATAACTGCAATAACAATCAGTCTAATCTTTTTCATTTCTATTCACCTCCGCTATACTTTATTTATAAATCAGGAACTTGAAAATTTCAAGTTTCAGGGTGGTTTATCTTTAATTCCAGCTACAAGTCAAATTTATATTTTATTTAAATATGGATTAAACATAAAAGAAAGTTTTAAACAAGTGTAAAATCATAAATATTGGCTTAAAATAAAACGATAATAAAATAGAATCATTTATAACTTTGGAGGCCGCAGAAACAATGAATTATATAATATATGATTTAGAATTTAATCAAAAATATCCAGATTCCACTGAAACTAAGTCCGATAATACTTCAAGCTTACCCTTTGAGATTATTCAAATTGGCGCATTAAAGCTCAATGAAAGCTTTGAAACAATTTCCAAGTTTAATGCTCTTATTAAACCTACTGTTTATCCTAAAATTCATCCTTATGTAGAAAGCCTAACTAAAATAAGCAATTCTAAGGTTAGTCTATGCAAAAGCTTCGTAAAGGTTTATGAGGATTTTTTAAAGTTTATTGATAAAGACGAGATAGTGCTCTGCGTTTGGGGAACAAGCGATATTAAAGAACTTATAAGAAATGTAAAGTTTTATAATTTACCAAGCTCATCAATTCCTAAATACTATATTGATGTCCAAAGGTATGCTTCAAAACATCTCAATGCTCCTAAAAAATCCAGAATTGGCCTAAAAACCGCTGTAGATATTTTAAATATACAGGTTAATGGCGAATTTCATGATGCCTTTAATGACGCTTATTATACAGGAGAGGTTTTTAAACATATTTATAATAATACTATAAAGCCCGATATCTATCAGTTTGATTTTCATAAAAGAGCTGCTGAGCCTAAAGAAAAAATTGATACCGCTGCTTTAATAGATCAATTTGAGAAAATGTACAATAGAGAAATGTCGCCAGAAGAAAAATCTATGATAAAACTTGCCTATATTATGGGTAAAACCAGACAATTCATAATTAAAGAAAAATAAGTCCCTTCTGGCTAAACTTCAACCGCTTATTTTATTATTTAATAATCATCAACATCAAATTCTCTATTCTTATAGTAATACTTTCTATCTGTATCTGTTATTTCTCTTACTACCTTACATGGATTTCCAACCGCAATAACATTATCTGGTATATCCTTTGTAACAACGCTTCCAGAACCTATAACAACGTTATTTCCTATGTTAACGCCAGGATTTATCACAACACTTCCGCCTATCCATACATTACTCCCTATTGTTACCTTAAT
Source organism: Clostridium neuense (assembly GCF_045310695.1). NCBI lineage: Bacteria > Bacillati > Bacillota > Clostridia > Eubacteriales > Clostridiaceae > Clostridium > Clostridium neuense. The sequence continues at coordinate 90,835 of NZ_JBJIAA010000008.1, read as the reverse complement.
CCCATATTCATATCCAGAGTTCCTGGACTTTGGATGAACTGGATGACCCGCTGTATAAATTGATACATTAGGAGCAAGTTGAACATTTTCTCCGATTATCACCTTTCCAACATCTAATATTGTACAATTATAATTTGCAAAAAAATTGTTTCCAACCTCAATGTTTTTGCCATAGTCACAGTGAAAAGGCTGTTCTACAAAAATATTCTCACCTGTTTTTCCAAGTATGTCTTTAATCATCTCCTCCATTTTCTTCACTTCATCTGGACGAAGTAAGTTGTAATCATATATTTTCAATTTATTTTGTATTCTTTCTTCACTAAGTCCATCTAGCCATGCTTTATAAGGTAACTCTGCCATCATTCTTTCTTTTTGGTTCATTGCAATCTCTCCTTCTATAATATTATTGTTTGTAATTTTTTGAACTAAATCTATATAATTTCCATTATACCTAATGCTCTCTTCACTAATTATAGATAAGCAAGCTGGAAGCTTTAAATTACTATGACCAAATTTATCCTAGAAAATAAGATTTTACTTAAAGTATAATATTCAGCGCAGCTGATACTAAATAAGTTCTAAGATTTACCTAAGAGAAACGAAAGGTAAGTTTACCTTCACTGTGCTATGTACTCTGTCAGTTGTGCTCTGAGTTAAACCATAGTTTAACAGCATAAATTTGGTATTGTGAATTTAAATCTTTCATGTTGTTTATCTATAATACTTTAAAAATTCATTATAAAATTTTAACATAATTCTGCAAGCTATCATATAATTATTATATCGGAATTATTTCAAAGGAGTATGTTAATGAGTAAATTAAATCCTAAAAAGCTATCAGTAGAATTTAGAAAAGACGTTACTGATACAGACCCTATTATTCCTAGGCGTTACACTCTGACACATTCTGATGTAACAGCGCAACTCTTTTTAACTATTGGATTAACATATGCCTATGATAAAATTGATAACAACAAAAGAGATGAAGTACTTGGTCAGTGGATAAAAGAAGGACAGAATTATATTTATTATGTATACTTACATGTAGACGGCAAGCTAGGCTCTAAAACAGCTGCCATAAGAAACTACATTTTTAGACGTGAACTGCCGCTTGCTTTAGAAGCTATTAGGTACGGAGACAGAAAGTTTTTTAGTACACATCCTGAATTAAACAAAGCTACAATATTAGTCTATTTTATATCCAAAAATCCTCGCTTTAATAAAGTAGAAAACTGGGGTACTTTTTTAGATTACGACATTACAAATTTGCCAAAATCAGCATCTTTCACATAAAATTAATTAATTATTTAAACAACAGTAAATATCATTTCTTTTATATTTATTACTGTAAAATTAAAAATAACCATAATAAAAAATCCTGCATAATCCCAAGAAATTATACAGGATTTTTTCAAACCCTACCATAGTTGTCGATTTTTTATAAATCATTTTGTTTACCGTTCTCAATAATATCACATTTAAAATATGCTGTAAATAGCATTAATGTAAAATTTATGTATTTTATAAATATCCTTATAGTATATATGTGTTTTTATTTACATTAATGAAATCTTGCCTTATAATATATTAGTTAATTCTAGCTCATACTAAACTAAAGCTTAATTTTTTAAGTGACTAAAGAAAGGATGCATAATATTGAAATCCGATACCCAAAATATTAAGTCGTTAAAAAAAGAAATTAATTTGCCAGAGGCCATTACAATGGTTGTTGGTGTAGTAATAGGTTCTGGCATTTTCTTCAAAGCTTCTTCTGTATTTAATAATGCAGGGACCCCAATATTAGGAATACTTGCTTGGGCAGTTGGTGGTATGATTACTATAGCCTCTGCACTTACAATCGCAGAAATTGCTGCAGCTATTCCTGAAACAGGTGGTATATTTGTATACCTTAAAAAATTGTATGGTGAACAGTGGGCATTCTTATTTGGATGGATGCAAACGATTATTTACACTCCTGGTGTTATAGCTGCATTATCTATAGTATTCGCCACACAGGCAACATATTTCACCTATTTATCACCTATGAGTCAAAAAATATTAGCTATTTTCATAATATTTTTTATAACAATTATAAATGTAATTTCAACAAAGCTTGGTAGCAAACTACAATTTATAGCTACAGTAGCAAAGCTAATTCCTATTTTTGTTATTATTGTCTTTGGGCTTCTATATAACAAATCAAATGGTTTTGCAACAGCAACAGCTACTTCTTCCTCAAGCATTTCTGTAGGTTTATCTGGCTTTGGAGCTGCTATACTTGGAACCTTATGGGCTTACGATGGTTGGGCTAATGTTGGTAATATGGCAGGGGAACTAAAAAACCCAAGAAAGGACCTTCCTAGATCCATAATCACGGGGTTAGTTATTATAATAGTTGTTTATATATTGATAAATATTGCAATTATAAAAGTAATGCCTATTACAAAGGTTATAGCGTCTCAAAAAGCAGCTTCTGATGCTGCAGTTATATTATTGGGCAGTAAAGGTGCCGCTCTAATTGCAGTTGGTATTATGATATCTATATTAGGTGCACTTAATGGATATTTAATGACTGGTGTAAGAGTTCCTTTTGCCATGGCTCAAGACAAGCTTTTTCCTTTTGCAAACTTTTTCGGAAAATTAAGTGATAAATTTGGAACTCCAATAAACACTTTATTATTTCAAGCAGTGTTAGCAGCTCTATATGTACTTAGTGGTTCCTTTGAAACCTTAACAAATTTAGCTGTATTCTCCATGTGGATATTCTTTGTAATGACTGTTATAGGTATATTTATATTAAGATCAAAACATAAGGATATCAAAAGACCCTATACAGTTCCTCTATTTCCTATAGTGCCAATCGTAGGAATAGGAGGCGGAGTATACATACTAATTAGCACATTGATTAGCGATACTTCCAACGCACTATACGGTCTGGCTGTAACCGCTTTAGGAATACCAATTTATATTTTTATTAAAAAGCGAAATAGTAAACTTTAAGAAATGCAGAAAGGCTACGAATTTAGTAAAGTTCTAAATTCATAGCCTTTAATTTATTTTTGCTCCGTTTTCTAATATCGATATTAGGAAAACGAGATTTACTGGACTTTAAAACTCTATGCCACCTGAAAGCTTTTTAAGGCTGACATACTTATATAAAGTTCATCTGAAAGCTCAACTTGAGTTATTCCTTCTACACCCTTAACTCATTTATACGCAATCTGGTTATCATAAGTTCTGATTTTACTATAATGCATTTTTCTTATACCAGTCCATAGCTGCTTTTAAAGCTTTTTCAGGCTCCATAACATATCTTCTATCTAGAATTTCAAGCGCCAAATAGCCTTTATATCCTACTTGATCTAAAACTTTTAATACATGCTTCAAATCTAACTTTCCATCTCCTGGAACAAGATGACCTCCAGGATTTCCATCCAGAAAATGAACATGATTCAAATCTTCACCTAGAGTTTTAATAAAATCATCGATTGAATCTGTACCTGTAGTGGCAATAACATCTGTATCAGCCAATCCCTTAAGCATAGGGCTGTCAACTTCTTTTATAAGCTGCTTTAACTGAGAAATATTGTTACAGATATTCGTTGTATATTTAGTAAATGGTTCTGTTGCTAAATACACGCCCTCTCTCTCGGCCTTTTGACATATCTTTTGGAAAGCATCTACACACCATTCCCACGCCTTTTGGGGATCAACATCTAAATATGAGATACCCGTGGACATTACCATACGGTTACAACCAAGAGCAGCAGCTGCCTCTATATGTTTACAAAAGAAATCTATTGAACGATCCCTGTAAACTTTGTCTGGGTGGCTAACACTTATTGGGTATAAGCATTGTTCTGGTGTAAAGCATATTAATTTTAAATTATGACTTTCAATTTTCTTTTTAACCTCATTTAGTCTTCCAAGCGAAAAATCTTCCAGATGTAAATGAGGACCTGAAGCCCAAAGTTCAATAGTTTCATAACCAAGACGTTCAACTGAATCAAGAAAATAATCCAAGCTATATCTTTTATAATGATAATTTGCTGCACTTAATCTAGAAATGGAAATCATTTTATCTCCTCCTCTTGTATTACTTTATATATTTACTTATTTCCTTCTGCGTTATATGTAAGGTTGAAATTGCTGAATTATTTTTGTAGCCCGCTCTTTACCTCTCATCATACACTCTGGAATTGATTCCCCAAGACTAATTCCATAAGTGAAAGCAGCAATATATGAATCGCCTGCCCCAACCGTATTTACAACCTCAACCTTTTCCGCTGACTGCTCATAAAATTTAAAACCATCATATGCAAGGCTTCCACATTCCCCCAACATTGCTATCACACATTTAGCTCCCTTTTTATGTGTTTTCTTCATAAACTCCCGTATGTAGTCGTTATCAGCATCATACGAAAAAAATGCATAATCTAAATATGGAATAATATCATCATTACTTGGCAATTCAAGTCTTTTTGAAAAATCATAAACCCATATTTGATTATCCTTTCTTAGATCTTTAATATATCTGCCTATCTTTGCCCAACGTTCTGCATAAACAATATCAAAATTCTTGATGAACTCTAAATCATCTTCTCTAAGTTCTATATCCTCCATTGCATTTCCTAAAAACTGTATATGTTTTTTATCTCCATCTACAATGTCCATTGTTGCCATTCCTGTTGGCTTGTCTACTTTTTTAAGTATACGTAAAGGAATATTTCTTTCTTTTAACCTCTCCTCTAAAGCCATAGAAAATACATCATTTCCGAGGATGGTCATTTCCGTGATATCTCCACCCATTTCTTTATAGTTAAAGGCAAAGTCTATGCTATTCCCCGTAAGGTAGTAACGATCCAGCTTATAATATACATCAATACAATTGTCTGCTAATGCAATTGCTTTTTTCATTTTTACTTCCCCCTTATTCCCCCATTATGTGTATCATATATTTTCGGTTTTTAATTCCGTCATACTCTGCAAAATATATATCTGTGGCCCCACCAAGTTTTATTTTTCCATCAATAATTGGATATACGCAGTGATTTCCTGTAACCAAAGATTTTAAATGTCCCGGAGCATTACCGCCAATAGTTCCATATGAAGGAAGATAATGATTATGACTGTATGGATAATCTTCTGGAAACATCCTATCAAGTGCATTCATCAAATCAGTTTCCACGCAAGGAAGACTTTCATTTACTGTAATCCCAGTTGTAGTATGCTCTGTTATTACATGAACCACACCATTTTTAACTCCAGATTTTTCTACATACTCTCTAACAGTATCTGTAATCTTTATCAATTCAAATTCCTTAGAAGCACATATGGGTACTTCGAAAAACTTTACCATTCTTATTCCTCCAATCCTAAAAATCTTACAGCATTCTCGTAGTAGACCTTTTTTCTTGTTACTTCTTCCATTTCTAATGCATCCAAGCCTCGCTTACTTCTTACAGGCCTAATCCTTGGTGAATCAGAGCCGAACATAACTTTATCAGCAAAATTATGGTCTAACCAATACTTGCCTAAATCCTGCTTAAATACTTTCTCAAACAAATCCTTAGGACTATCCATGTACATCATAGCCGTATTAGTATACACATTATCATATTTTATTAATAAAGCTGCTGTTTCATTTACCCATGGCCATCCAAAGTGTGCTAGGCATATTTTTACTTCTGGAAATTCTATTGCCACTTCTTCAAATTCCATTGGATGAGAATATTTTGTTACTGTATTCGTTTCCAACGACATGCCAGCATGGAATATAATTGGTTTTTTATATTTCTGACAAACTTTATATAGCTGCTTTAATTTTTCATCTGTTGGATACATTTTTAACTTTGCAGTATTAATTTTTAATCCACTAAGCTTTAATTTTTCAAATGCATCCGTAAGTAACTCCACTGCATTGCTTTTTCTAGGATCTACTGATGCAAAACCTATAAAAAAATCTGGATCTTTATCAACAATCTGTTTAATTTCTTCATTGGTAATAATGGCTGTTCCATTTTCCCCTGAACAATCCTGAGGTAGCAGTACTACATGCTTAATATCTGCCAAAGCGTATTGTTTTTTTAAAATATCCAAATCAGAAGGCTTCATAAGATGAAAATTCATTTCATCACATCTTCTGTCAAAACGTTCTTTATCCAAGCAAATCTCTTTATAGAGAGCTGGGTGTATATGTGTATCAATTACCATTGTCTTCCTCCTCTATCTTACATACAAGTTTTTTATAGTTTTTGTAATTCAATTGACTAAGTTAATGTATATATAGTGAAACTACTGCAAAACTTAAACTACTTATGTTCCAAAGCACCAACTTTCAAGTTGATTTATCTTTAACACTACTTTTTTCATTGTTTTGTATTGTAATGTATTAATTAATGCTGGTACATTAGATGCATTTTTCTTTCTTTTTGATGAAGATTTAGCTGACAGCACTTTGTATTCGATTTCAAAATATAATATAAAACCTCCTTTTAAACTAATTATATAGCTATTTTATAAAGTGCTCGCGCGATACACCTTAATTTATTATAAAACAATTTGTATTATATTGTATTGAATATATTATATATCCTTTTCAATTTGCAGTCAATTGCAAAAAATAAAAAAACTGTCGCACCAAGAATTCAACCGTAATTTGCAATCTTTATAAATTACCGTTGAATTCTTAGTGTAGCAGCCACTTTGTTTAATATCTTACATCATAACATCCAATTTTTTATTTTAATATTTTAAATATACTAGCAGAACAAGCTGGAGCAGTGATAATCTTATTGTCTATAACTGCCTCACCATTGTTTGAATAAATTACCTCACATTTTAAGTTTTCACTTATTTCACATGCTACCTTTTCCTTTGAAGGATTTAACACAACTAAGATACTTTCTTCCTTTCCAGTTCTTTTATATACAAATGGATAAGCATTTTCTTCTGCATATAAAAATTCTATTCCTGCATTAGAACAAAGAGGCTCATTTTGAAGTCTTAATTTAGTAAGTTTTTTCACTTCATTGTATAAAGAGCTTTCAGTTTCCATCTGATTTTTTACTGTTGGCCTATCTTCACTTGGATCTTGCATTATATATAATTTTTCTTTTTGAGCAGTAGAAAATCCTGCATTAACCGTATTATCCCATTGCATTGGAGTACGTGCTCCTGTTCTTGCATATCCGCCTTCCACCGATATAATATTTTCTAAGTATTTCATTCCTATTTCATCACCATAGTATATAAACGGAGCTCCAGGCATTGTAAGTAAGAATGCAAAAGCTATTTTTATTTCTTCTTCATCCAATTTATGTGCTATTCTTGGCATATCGTGATTACCAGAAGGTATGCACATAAGCCCTTTTCCATTAGTCAGTTTATAATTTTCCACATACTTCTTAGCAAACTTAGATATATCTCCTTTTCCTTCTTTTGAGAAATAAGGATTTTCACTTCTAAACAAATCCATGTAGTTAGATGTACCAAAGTGAAGTAGAAAATCCATATGAAAGCCACCAGCTAAAGACTTTTCTGGTTCTCCCCACTCAGAAATAAGCACTGCCTTAGGAAATTTTTTATCCAAAAAACTTCTAAAATTTTGCCAAAGCTTAATAGTTTCCTTACTATCAGTATCATTTTTTACTAGTGAACCAGCCATATCTACACGAAAACCATCGCAGCCCATTTCAAGCCAAAAGCTCATTACCTCTTTCATAGCTTCCCTTGTAGCAATTGCTTCTTTTGAAGAAGTTGAAAATTGCCAACTTTCCTGTGGATTTGCAAAGCCATAATTAAGCGCTGGCTGCATGGATAAAAAGTTCACTGCACAGCAACCATTTCTATCAGACATTCCTCGAATATTACCAGCAATACCCTTAATATCCTTAAAATCCTTCCAAATATCATCTGTCCAAACATACCTATTTGTATACTCATTCTCTGTTGTCTTCATAGATTCCTTGAACCAAGGATGTCTAACAGAAGTATGTCCAGGTACCAAATCTAAAATTACATGCATGTTTTTCTCATGAGCTTTTTCAAATAACTCCTTTAAATCTTCATTTGTACCATAACGAGGAGCTACACTAAAGTAATCCTCAACATCATAACCAGCATCATAAAAAGGAGATGTAAAGCATGGATTAAGCCATATTGCATTGCAGCCTAATTCACTAATATAATCTAATTTTTGTATAATACCTTGAATATCACCAATACCATCAGAATTGCTATCTTTAAAACTCTGTGGATAAATTTCATAAAATATAGCATTATCGAGCCACTTTGACATAATAATTCCTCCTGTAATACACAAACTTAATTTCCAATAACATAATATCAATAATGCAATCATTAATTCTTGCAAAATATTCATTAAAAATAACACAATTTTCGCAAATACTTATTGAAAAAATATATACGGCTGGTACAATAAAACGAGAAAGGAATGTTAAGAATGAATTATTCTCTAAAAGAAGAAAAATCACATGGAACATCATTATACCCATTTCAAATTTACTATATGAACGACAACACCACTAAGGTATTTGTTTTACATCACTGGCATAATTATGTTGAAATAATATATGTACAAGCTGGCAGGCTTTTTATTAACATTAACAACGAACAATATGCAGGCACTTCTGGTGATATATTTATTGTTAACGAAGAAGAGTTGCACGGAATGTATACAGAAGATACTTGTACCTTATACTATGCATTTTTATTCCCTTTAAAATTTTTAAACTTTGAAATGAATGATCTTGTACAAAATTCATATTTGGGGGCTCTTTGTAATAAAAACAGCATTTTTGAAAATAAAATACCTATCACTTCTGAAAGCTATGAAAAAATATTACATGAGTTAAAAACTTTGATTCACTTGAATGAAGCAAAAGAAAATGAATATCAATTTGCAACTAAAATATCTCTTTTAAATATAGTATATCTTTTAGCAAAAGGAAAACTTATAAAGGAGAGAAACTCTAGCCTCTCCATAGTCAAAGACAATAAATTAAACTTACTAAAAAACATCACATCATACATACATGAGAATTATAACAGAAGAATATATTTAGAAACTATTTCCGAAAAATTTAACATGTCGCCAAAATATTTCTGTAAGTTCTTTAAGGACAATTTTGGCAAGACTTTTATTGAATATGTAAATGGACTTAGAATTGATAAGTCTATGGATATGCTTATCAATACAGATTTGCCAATTATGGACATTGCTTTTGCAAATGGCTTTGAAAACTTTAGCTACTACATTCGAGCCTTCAAAAAGCTAGTAGGCTATACACCTCTATCCTATAGAAAAAAAAGCACCCAAGCAGATTAAAATAATAGAAGAGAAGCAATATAAATCACTCCTCTTCTATTTCAGGCACCTTTTTTACATAAATAAAATTGCTAGTATAAGAAAATCTATACTGCACGTTCCTCTAAAGCTTCTTCATCTTCAAATGAATTTCTTTTCATTCTAATATTTAATACAAAGGAAGCTATTAAAGCTGATAAAAATATGACATCCACGCTCCAAATTGCCTTTTGATGTAAAAAGCCTGCTTCTAATGCACTAATAATTGCACCCATAAAAAACGAAATTAGAATAGTGCTATATCGCATTGCTTTTTTTAGACATTGACTGTCCTTTCTTGCAATCCCTTTGTAGTAATTTTCTGCACAAGAGCGCATATTTCCGGTACAAAATATACTAGCATAATTTTCGCTTGTACCTAATTTACGAAATGCACAAAATTGTAGAGAAGCCGCAAAAGAAACCAATGTATTAGCTATTATATCCGGACAGGATAGAGGAATAAAACCTGCAATAAATACAGTAATTATCTCTGCTACTATAATACTTCGTTTCCATAATAATTGTTTTTCTTTAAAATAAGAGTAAAACATATGCCATGCTATAAAAATACCTATCCAAAACGATAAGATTGGTATAATGCAGCGAAAAACTCCTGTATAATCTTGCTTTGCTAAATGGACGGCAACAAGTACAAAATTTCCTGTTTGTCCAGTTGCAAATACATTTCCATGAACAGTATATGAATACATATCCATGAAGCCACCTGTTGCTGCAAGCAGCATTGCAAACCATAATTTTTCTGTTATTTCTGTACAACCTTTTTTATCTTTCAATGTAAAACACCTTTTTATAAATAATATTTTTGCCTAATTTAACGACATCTTTAATTATACTGTTGTTGTTTCATAAATAAAAATATATAATATTTATTAAATTGATAAGTTTTACTTATGATAAAATTTGGAGGTTACTATGGATATTCTTCAATTAAAATATTTTCTTGCTGCTGCTGAATATGAGCACATGACTAGAGCTGCTCATTCGCTGCACATTGCTCAACCAGCTCTCTCTCAATCTATTAAACACTTAGAAGAAGAACTTGGAGTTGTACTTTTTGACAGAAAAAACAGAAGCATACGCTTAAATGCCTGTGGTAAGCTGCTGCAGTCCGAATTAATACCTATTATAAATACTTTAGACTCTATGCCTCTACGTTTAAAAGAAATTGATAAGAAAGCTTCAACTACCATACAGCTAAATATTTTAGCCGCATCGGTGCTTATTACCCAATCAATTATTTCCTTTAAAAAATTATATCCAGAAATTAAATTTCGTTTGCTGCAGGATATAGGTGAACCGGACTTTGATATATGTATTTCCTGTACAACATCAGATAGAATTCCACAGACTTCTGTAGCTCTGCTAAAAGAAAAAGTATTACTAGCTGTTCCAAGCATTAGTGAATATGCCTCTTTAAAATCTATAACGCTAAAACAGGTTGAAAAAGAAGGCTTCATTAGCTTTTCTGGTGCAAGACCATTTCGCGCTATTTGCGATGAATACTGCAAAGAAGAGGGCTTTAAACCTCAAATTATTTTTGAGAGCGATAATCCAGAATGTATTAAAAATTTAATTGCTTCTAATCTTGGAATTGCTTTTTGGCCAGAATATGCTTGGGGAAAATTAACTGCAAAAAATGTAGTACTACTTCCAATTGAGCATCCCAATTGCATTAGAACTATTTATGCAACTCAAAATTATAATTCTGTGAATAGCAAATATGTAAATAATTTTTTAAAACATTTAACCAAGTTCATAACTAATATTCAAAATAATAAACCTAAAATTCGTAATAAAAAGTAAACCATTAAAGATAAACCACTCTGAAGCTTGAAATTTATTTGTACCAAAATGCCGTCCTCTAGGCATTTTGGTGCATGAATAATTTGTAGCTGAGCTGGTTTCACTATATAGTAGTAAAAAGCTTTTCCTAAAATACAGTTATGCTTAGAATTAAGAAGAAATAAAGGGGCATAATAAAAATTATAATTAGTTTATAGGAGGAGAATACAATGAACAAAATTAACGAAGCAATCCATAGAATTAAGGAGCTTGAATGTCCAACTGGAAATTTAGAAAATAGAGTTGAAGAAATTCTAGAAGATTACAGAGTTGCAAATAGAGATGAAATAAGTGTTAAGAGAGATAAATACCTTGATAAAGGCGACTCACAGGCATACCTAGTTAAAATATCAGGTCAAAATCAGCCTATTATAGTATTAGCAAAATCAGGATATGATGATTATGTAGCAAAGGTTACAGATGTTTATAGCAAATACTAACCATGCTACTCAATAAATGATGGTGTTGCACTATAAAATTAATTATATAGTAGAAAATTTTTGAAAAATTGCCTCTGAAGAGTTGAGGCGAAAATTGCTAACAAGTTAGTTGGTAGCAACAATGCTTACATCCATTATATAAATCTTGATAAAAAACATAAAATAGCTTACACAGAGCTTAAAGATTTAATAACTCAAAAAATACCCAAAAGCATCTAATAATAAATACTTCAGGGGCATTAATATCCTTTATTATGATCTACTATATTTATCAATTTTTTATGATTCTTATATCTTATCAAATTCTCAAATACAATTTTAAACACTCGTTGATTCCCAACATCAGATCTATATGAAATATGCGGTGTAATAATTAAATTATCTAATAACCATAGAGGACTAGTTGAAGGTAACGGTTCTGACTCAAACACATCTAGTGCAGCGCCTAATAAATGACCTGATTTTAAATATTTTATTAAAGCTTTTTCATCTAATATTTTTCCTCTAGAAACATTTACCAAAACGCTTTTAGCTTTCATTTGAGCTAAAAAATTATCGTTTATTAAATTCATTGTCTTTGCTGTTAATGGAAGTGTATTTATTACTATATTGCTTATACTTAGTATGTCATCTTTGTCTTCCATAGTAAAACATTTGCTAAACGATTGTATTTCCATTCCTGTGCTGTTAATTCCCATCACTTCAACTCCAAAAGCTTTAAGTCTTCTTGCAATTTCAACGCCTATACTTCCTGTTCCCAAAATGCAAGCTTTCTTATTATTTAATTCATATATGCATTTATATTTCTCCCATTTTTTATTATTTTGCAAATCATAAAACTTTTTACTGCTTTTATAAATCTCTAATACCTTTGCAATAACCCATTCTGCAATTGGTATACTATAAGCACCTCTACAATTTGTTAAAATAACATCAGAATGTTTTAAAGCCTGCATAGGCACTGCATCTGCTCCAGAACTAACTAATTGAATCCATTTTAAATTAACAAACTTAGAAATATCAAAATGCCTGAAAGAATTATTACAAATAATAACATCAAAATCATTGCAATTATCAACTTGACATATATCTTTCTCCTTTATTAAAACAATTTCACCTCCCAACTTTTTAATACGATCCATTTTCTCTTTACCAAAATCAAAAGTACATAATACCTTCAAAACAAAAACACCTTTTCTTATATTAGTTTAACAATGTATTTAAAAATACAGGCTTCTAGCCTAATTTCCTTACTTCATACTATTTGTCATTGAACAAATCTGTTCCAAAAGTTCTACATGTTTAGACTGAACAAAGTCATTTGAAGCGTTAGCATACTTTTTCATAAATTTTCTTAATAATAAAGTTTCCATTTTAATAGACATATCTATATTTTCCTTATCTAATGCATCTCTAAAACTTCTTCCTAGCCACCCTATAGAGGTTTTTAGCTTTATTTGTTCATATAATATTAGCTTAGGGTTTATCGGAACATTTTCATCCGACAATTTGCCTATTCCACCAAACCCCCATGGAATTTTTTTAAAGTTTATAATTTTAGAATATTCTTCTAGTGACCCATTTAATATAGGTTCAAATATAGTCTTATATCCATAACTAATACTAAGATCATTCAATCCAATATGAATCTCATTAACTCCTGGTAAATCAACTATTTTAGGAAGAAGCTCTGTTGCTTCCTTCGTCTCAACTAACAAACTAGTCCTAACTGCACCATTTATTAGTTTTAAAAAAGTTTGAACCTCATCCATACTATGAAAATAAGGAAGCATTATGATATCAGCACCCATTTTAATGACAGTATCTATTTCTTTTTTTGTATCACTATTAATTGGATTTATCCTAACAAGAATATTATTTTTCTTGCAAGTTTTTCTTATAATTGGAATGTCACTAATCTTATGATTAGACAAGAAAAGATTTTTACCTCGTTGACGGAGACTCTTGCCATTAACCTCCAAATCAATCATTATTCTATCTATTCCAGCAGATTGTGCATAGGCGGCCATGATTGGGTCGTTTGTAATTAACAACAAAATCATTTTTTCTTACACTTCCTTTTATAAATATCATCTATACATACCACCTGTTTACTTCATATTACTTTTATAGATTGTTCTTTTAATTTTGAAATTTTCTTTCGCCTTACTTCTTCATTCATAAGATATTGAATACCATATCCAGAAACAATATCAGTTTGCCTTAATCCAGTTTTTAGTTCTAAATGTCGTTTATTTACATAATCAAACCCCAAATATTTATAGTGTAAAAGTAATACTTCTCTAATAGGTGGCTTTTTAACATTACCTACAGGCGAAGCCCAATGCCTACCGGGTATAAAGTTTATTTCCTGAATTTCATTTGGATTAAATATTTCAGGTTTATCCATTGTATAATCTCTTGCACCATATTTTACAGTTTCACATAAAGGTTTATCACTGACTGGAAAAACATCAGAAACCATTTCATATGCAGTTGGTATTACTAATGTAATGCCTACAGAAGTACATCTTTCAAGATAATCTCTAAGGTTAGGATGATAAAAATGTTCGTCCATATTACAAACTATAACCCAATCCGCCTTTCCTCTACTTTTCTTCCAAATACTATTATATTGCTGTTGTGCAGCTTCCACCATTGATTGTCCTGGTAAATTGATTTTATTTGCAACAACCTTAGGATGCGATTTTAGAATAGAATAAGAATTGTCCGTTGAATTATTATCAAAAATATAATATTGGTCAGCTATTTTATCATAATGCCTAAAAAAATATGGAAGCATCTTTTCTTCATTCCAACACAAAGCATAAATATGAATTATCATGTTAATTAACCCCTCAAAATGAATGTATTTCACACAATTAAATTTCAAAGTACAAATTACTTTCTGTGTAGTATAATATATGAATTTATTATTTATAAAGTTCTTATTCACCAAGAAAGCCTTCTAGAGCTTTTTTTGCCAACATTGAATCTTTATAGACAAAACATTTCAACTATTAAAATTCATGTTTTATAATTTTGTTTTCACGCTGATTATATAACAGAATAATTAAATCATTAATTTTTCCATGCTATTTTTATTAAATTCAATTGTATAAGCCTATTTTAAATGTTAAAATAATCATGTTAAGCCTTCATTTTCATTATAAAATATATATTAATAAAGGGGGAAAAATAGTGAAAAAAAAACTTACAGCTTATATTGTATCAATTATGATCATAATAAGCTCTTTCGCAGTTCAAATTCCTGTTTATGCTGCTGATACTTCAGATGGATCAGTAAGCATTACAGTATTTCACACCAACGATATGCACAGTCGTGTACTAGACTCTTTCAAAAACAATGTTCTTACTCAAATTGGCTCCGATTACGTTTCTGCAATAAAAAAAAGTGTACCAAATTCACTTCTTATTGACGCAGGAGATGCAACTCAAGGCCTCCCATTTGCGACCCTCACTAAAGGCGCAGATGTAATAAAATTAATGAATGCGGCTGGATATGACGGTATGGTACTTGGAAATCACGAATTTGATTATGGACAAGACAATACCTTATCTAATGCAAAGCTTGCAAACTTTCCTGTTATTTCAGCAAACACAATCAAAAACGGCAAACCATTCTTAGAAGGAATAAATGGAAATAACGGCTGTGACTTTATAAAAACAGTCAACGGTATAAAGGTTGGCTTCTTTGGAATAACAACACAGGAAACCTCTTATAAAACTAATCCTGCTAATATAACAGGTATTACCTTTGAGGACCCTATTGCTACATCAAAAGCAGAAGTGGCTAAGCTAAAATCAGAGGGTGCTTCTGTAATAATCGCAATAGATCATATTGGAGACGACCCATCAAGTAACCCTACAAGTTCAGATATTGCCAAAAATGTAGATGGAATTAATGTCATAATTGACGGTCATAGTCATACCTTAGAAAATACCGTAGTCAATAATACACTTATTGCTCAAACTGTTTGTTACAGTGCTAATCTAGGCCGACTAGATATCAAGATTTCTCCTGATGGTAAAGTCACTGCTGCCGAAAATATGATATCTGCCGCAGATGCTACTAAATACACTCCAGACAGCAATGTTTCTAATTTAGCTTCTCAAATAAACGAAAAACAAAAACAACTTTTTGCAACTAAAGTAGGGCATATTTCAACTGCTCTTTGGGCCGGTACTGTAAACAATCAATCTATTGCAAGAATAGGAGAAACAAATCTTGGTGATTTAATTGCTGATGCCATGAAAGATAGTACAAAATCACAGGTTCAAGGAACAGCATATGAAAATCTTCCAATTGTTGCACTGGAAAATGGTGGTGGTGTACGTGATTCAATACCAGAAGGCGATATTACAGCTGGTGAGATTTCTACAGTATTACCTTTTGGAAATATACTTTCACTTAAAGAAGTAACACCTGCAATTTTATATGGAGTAATTGAAAATGGTGTTTCTAAAGTTGTGTCTCAGGACCAAACTACCGGCGTTCTTAATGGTGCTGATGGTCGTTTTCCTCAAATATCAGGAATTAGGTTTGAATACGATCCTACAAAGCCTTCACTTAATCGTGTTAACAAAATATACCTTTTAAATGCAGATGGATCAGACAAGCAATTGCTAGACAAAAACGATACCACTACCAAAATAGTACTAGTATCAAATGACTATGAAGTAAGTGGTGGAGATGGCTATACTATGCTTGGAAACCTAAAAAATATAGGTGAAGGTGCATCCTTAGATGGAATAGTCACTAAATACATAAGTGACCTAACGCAAAATGGAAATGGAACCTTCTCTTATCCAATGGTTCAAGGAAGATCAAAGGTTGTATCTAATTACGTTTATAAACCATATACTGCGGCTATAACTTTAGTTGGAAGTGACTCAAAAAATCTAGCAAATGCCTCAGTTCTTTATTCTATTGATAAAGGTACTGTTTATTCTGCAAATACAGATGCAAATGGAGTATTAAAAATAAGCAATATTCCTTCTGGTGCTCATACTGTAAGCATTTTAACCTCTGGTGCAGCAGCCGATGCTTACATTGATGATTTAATCGGTTCTGGTACCGTCTCTCCTGTTTCAGCAGCACTACAGGTATCAAATTCTTATGTTGCAGAAAAAGTTACGGATATAATTAATAAAATCCCTGACAAAGTAACACTGACTGACAAACCTGCTGTTACAATAGCAAGAGCAGCCTACAATTTATTAACTCCTGATCAAAAAACCTTAGTAGCAAATTCCAATAAACTTACAGCAGCAGAAAAAGCAATTAATAATTTAAATCCTGCTCCTGCTTCAAATACCACAGCTCCTGTTTCTGGAAAAAGCAACAGCAATACCTCAAATGCTAAGCCAGCTTCAGCTGCAAAGTTGCCTCAAACAGGTTCACTTGTAGACACCAATCTACTTATTGATTTAGGTATACTATTATTAGCTATAGGCGCCGCTTTGTTTGCTGCTAGTAAAAAAAATACGTTTAAGAGATTGTCTCAAAAATAATAGTCTGTTTCATTAGTAATTACTTCAGCTGCAACTAAAAAAATGTGAAGTAGCAATGCTGAAGGAACAATTTAAAAAAACTCTAATAAATCTTGGTAAAAAAATCGTAAAACTCTTAGATAGTTCAATTGTTTGACCGATAGGGAGTTATTGAACTATCTTAGGGTTTTACGATTTTTTTGACTTAGATTTATAGAATTTTTTTAATGTGACGAAGCATTGCTACTTCGCATTAAATTGCATCAAAAAAGCTTAATTGGTCGCTTTCAGGAAGGCCCCTTAAGCATCCAAACTTTTTGAGTGCCTCTGCTGCAGAATTTCCTATTTTAGCACGTTTCTTCAAATCCTCTATAGAATTTACGGGTTTTTCATGTGCTGCATTATATATACCTTCTGCTGCAACATTTCCCATACCAGATATACTATTTATAGGCGGTCTCAAGCCCTCTTCTTCCACTAAAAACTTTGTAGAATGAGATTTATATAAATCAATAGGAAGAAATTTAAAACCTCTTTCGTACATCTCCAAAACTATTTCTAAATCATCATACATATCTTTATCCTTAGGGCCTGCTTGATTACCCATCATTTGAATTTCCTTCATCTTTTCTTTAACCTTTTCTTTTCCAAATATCATAAACTCTGCATCAAAGGCCTTTGCTCTTATACTAAAGTACGCTGCATAATACGCCTTAGGTATGTGAACCTTGAACCATGCTATTCTAAAGGCCATCATTACATAAGCTGCTGCATGGGCTTTTGGAAACATGTATTTTATCTTTTTACAGGAATCTATATACCATTCCGGTACATTGTGTTCCCTCATTAAAGCTTCATATTCTCCCCATTTTTTTAGGTCTTTGAGCGCCTTTCCCTTACGTACCGTCTCCATTATCTTGAAGGCAGTATTTGGAGGCAAACCTTTTTTGATAAGATAAATCATGATATCATCTCTAGTACAAACTGCCTCACTTAAAGTAACTATGCCCTGATCAATAAGATCCTTAGCATTTCCAAGCCAAACATCGGTACCATGTGAAAGACCTGATATACATAGTAATTCTGAAAAAGTCTTTGGCATTGTATCCACAAGCATTCCACGTACGAACTTAGTTCCAAACTCAGGAATACCAAAGGTTCCCACCTTAGAATTTATCTGTTCTGGTGTTACACCTAGAGCTTCTGTAGATGAAAATAAAGACATTGTCTCCTTGTCATCCAGAGGGATCTTATGAGGATTTACTCCAGTTATATCCTGAAGCATCCTTATAACCGTAGGATCATCGTGACCAAGTATATCAAGCTTAAGTAGATTCTGATCTATAGAGTGATAATCAAAATGTGTTGTTATGATATCTGAATCCGGGTCATCAGCAGGGTGCTGTACAGGGCAAAATTCAAAAATTTCCCTTCCCTTTGGTACAACTATAATTCCGCCTGGATGCTGTCCAGTAGTTCTCTTTATACCGGTACAACCCTTTGCAATCCTTATAGTCTCCGGTTTATTTATAGGAATATTTTTTTCTTCATAATACTTTTTCACATATCCAAAAGCAGTTTTCTCTGCTATAGTACCTATGGTTCCCGCTTTAAAAGTCGTTCCCTTTCCAAAGATAACTTCCGTATACCTATGGGCTTTTGCCTGATATTCTCCCGAAAAGTTTAAATCTATATCTGGCTCCTTATCACCATTGAAACCCAAAAAGGTTTCAAAAGGTATATCCATGCCATCTTTATCAAGCTTTTCACCACAAACCGGGCATACTTTATCTGGTAAATCAAAGCCATTTTTAACTCCATAATCGGTAAAATCCGAATACTTACAGTTAGGACATCTGTAATGAGCTGGCAGTGAATTAACTTCAGTTATACCTGTCATATTTGCCACAAAGGAGGAACCAACTGAACCTCTGGAACCAACAAGATATCCATCCTCATTGGATTTCCAAACCAGCTTTTGAGCTATGATATACATTACAGAGAAACCATTTTTTATAATTGACTCAAGCTCTTTATCTAACCTTTGCTGAACAATTTCTGGCAGTGGATCTCCATACAGCTCATGTGCCCTGCTGTAGGCAATATTCTTAATTGTCTCTTCACAGCCATCTATATGAGGTGGACATTTTTCTGGTGAAATAGGACTAATTTGCTGACACATATCTGATACAAGGTTAGTATTAGTAACCACCACTTCATAAGCTTTTTCCTTTCCTAAATAAGAGAACTCACGAAGCATTTCTTCAGTTGTTCTTAAATATAGTGGAGCTTGATTATCGGCATCCTTAAAGCCCTGACCTGCTTCAAGTATACGTCTGTAGATTTCATCCTCTGGATCCATAAAATGAACATCACCAGTAGCAACTACAGGTTTATTTAATTTTTCTGCCAAAGCTATAATTTTTCTATTAATATCCTTTATGGCTTCTCTATCCGCCACCTGACCATTTCTTATTAAATAATCATCATTTCCTAAAGGTTGAATTTCCAAATAATCATACTCTGCCGCAACTGCTTCAATTTCCTCATCGGATTTTCCAAGAAGTATTGCCTGAAAAAGCTCACCTTCACTGCAGGCACTGCCTAAAATTAACCCTTCAGAATACTTTTTATAAAGACTTCTTAATATACGAGGTCTTTTATAAAAATAATTCAAATGAGAATAGGATACAAGCTTATATAAATTCTTTAAACCTACATAGTCCTTTGCTAGTATTATTGCGTGATAAGTCTTGAGCTTCTTATATTCTTCCTTCTTAGCCGCTTCATCAGAAGCACAGCTATCTATATCATCAAGAGTTTTTGCTCCTCTTTTCTTTAATTCTTCAAGCATTACATTAAATATTTTAACAGTCGTATCCACATCATCTAAAGCTCTATGGGCTACTTCTACCTTTATGCCAAGATTCTTAGCAATTCTCCCCAATTTATAACTTTTATATTGAGGAAATATATCCTGAGCTAAGGATAAGGTATCCAAATACGTGAAATCAAAGTCATAGCCTAATACCTTTGCATTATGCTTTAAGAAGCCCACATCAAAGCTGGCATTATGTGCAACCAAAACACTGCCATCAATAAACTCAAGCATTTTAGGAAAAACCTTATCTATAGTTTCTGCATCCCTCACCATATCATCAGTTATGTTTGTAATCTCAACAACTCTTGAAGGAATAGGTTTTTCAGGATTTACAAAGCAGCTAAAACTATCGAGAACCTTCCCATCCCTGCATTTCATAATTCCTATTTCAGTAATTTTTTCGGTTACTGGTGAAAAACCTGTCGTCTCTAAATCAAGCACACAATAGGTAGTATCAATACTTTGACCTTTAGAATCTGTTACAGATGGTTTTTTATCTGGTGCTAAATACGCTTCTACTCCATATATGATTTTCATATCAGGATTATCTCTTCCAAGTAACTTATGTGCTTCCGGGAACGCCTGAACTACTCCATGGTCTGTTATAGCAATTGACTTCATCCCCCAACTCATAGCCCTTTTAATTAAATCTGTAGCACTATTCATAGCATCCATCTGACTCATCTGCGTATGCATGTGAAGCTCTACTCTCTTCACTTCTGCATTATCCATCCTCTTAGTTCTCCTAATGCCTCCTGTTTCAACTATAACATTAGCAATCATTTCAACTTCTTGTGAAAATTTACTATAGCCAGCAGAACCTAAAAGCCTAACACCTTTAGCTTTTTTAAGTCTAGATAATACTTCACCATCCTCACCGGGCTTTAAGAAAGACTTACAGGTCATAGAACTTGAACCGTCATACAAATCAAAAGAAACCAGAGTCTTTCCACTTTTTAATTCCTTAGCTTCTATATTAGATATTTCACCTTCTATGGATATTCTTCCCTCATCCGGCGTAATATCTGTAATTTTTATTACATTTTCTTTGATTCTAGAACTTCTACCTAATATTAAAGATGGATCTGTCTTCTTACCCTCTCCATCTTCTTTTGTTTCTTCCTTTCCAAATGAAGCTTCCTTATGTACTCTAGGAGCATTACTGCTTAAAGACTCCTGAATTTTCTTTGAAATGGCAAGCATCTCCTGTTCACGCTCTTCCTGTTGAAGCATTAATTCCTCACTGCTTACTTTATCAACAAAGTTTATATTATATGTAGTGCCATAAAGAGCTTTTATAGCTTTATAAAGCTCTCTATCATAATTCATAGCCTTTAAAAAACCAGACACAGCAACTTTAAAATTAAAATTTATAGTATTCTGATCTACTTTATATTCGCTGTTATTTACTATCGTTTTTAAAACAGGATGTCTGTCTGCCATTAAAAGTACAATATTATTAAGTTCTTCTTCTATAGGTTTTTTGTCCGTCCCATCAGCATACTTTACAGCAATTATAGAATCATTTAAAGCAAATCTTTGTCTTATAAAGCTATTAAGTTTTTCAAACTCTCGCACTTCTATATATTTATCTGAGCTAATTTCCATCTCTAACCGTTTGCTTTTTTTCTTTAAAACTACCGATTCTACAAAAGCAGTATTTATATTGCCGCTTGCTCCATAGTCACTAAAAATTTCATTTATTCTTTTCATGGCATCCTTTACCTCTCTCTAAAATTTTTAGTCCTTTACTATTATATACTATGAAATTTTTTCTGAAAATACTCGTATTAAAATTCTTCTTGTATAATACTATTATATATTTAAAATAAACTTCTCTATTCCAAGTGCTATTCCATCATTTTGCACAGTATCTGTGATTTCTTCAGCATAATTCTTAACAGAAGCATGAGCATTTCCCATAGCTATTCCACAGCCTACTGTTGACAGCATTTCTATATCATTTTTCCCATCGCCAAAAGCATAACTATTTTCTAAAGGAATATTTAAAAAATCCAATACCTTTAATATTCCAGAAGCTTTAGTATTAGCCCTTGAATATAATTCAAAATAACCGGTTTTTGTATCACAAATATAATCATAACCATCATCCTTTAAGGATAAACAGTAATCTATGCCCTTTTTATCACTGCACAATAATTCAATTTTATATACATCTACTTCTTCTGGCTTATACTTACCCTTTAAATATTTTTCAGGTATCTTATATGCATCATATACAGAACGCAGCTTTTTATATTCATCTTTAATATAAGAATATGTCTCCCCCTGAAGCATGTACTGAATATTGAGCCTGTTAAACTTATCAACTAAATCCTTAATACAACTTTTATTAATAGATTTTTTATATATGCATTTATCTCTAACTTGTACATATGCACCATTAGTAAGCACAAAGCCATCAAAGCCAAAATTAAGAAGATTATCATTTAAAAAAGCATATGGTCTGCCTGTTGCAACAAAAACATAATTTCCTTCTGCCTGTAATTTACGTATAGACTTTTTCACTCTAGGCGTAATATCCGTTATTCCATTTAAACAATCTATTAAGGTTCCATCAACATCAAAAAATACAGCTTTTTTCATAATTCTCTCTCCTACAATTCATTATCATTCAGTATCATTTTATTTTATTTATTATCGCTTGTCAATTAATTCAATTGCATTTTACAATTATAATTGATAAAATAAGAACAAATGAGAATAAGGCGGAGGAAATTATGTTTATTGAAGAAAGACACAAACATATCTTAGATTTACTTGAAAGAGACGGAAAAGTATTGGTAAAAGACCTAAGCACACAATTTAATGTAAGTGAAAGTATGATTAGAAAGGATCTTCAGGTTTTAGAAAAAAACAATTTACTTCAGCGTACCTACGGAGGGGCAATTAACATAAAACGCAGTATAGCAAGTGCTGAAACTTTATTTAAGCGAGTTGAAAAGGACACCGATTTAAAGCAAATAATTGCTAAAAAAGTTTATAACTTAATTAACGACAACGATACAATTTTTTTGGATGCATCTAGTATTTCTTACTTCCTTATAAAATTGCTTATAGAAAACAATAAAAATATCACTTTAATAACAAATATGGTTGAAGTATCATCTCTGCTTCACCTAGATCTAAAAATGAAGGTTATTTTTATAGGTGGTGACTACAACAAGCTTGTAGGTGGAAATATAGGATTTCATTCCATTGAACAAATTAAACTTTATAGCTGCAACAAAGCTTTTATTGGCTGCAGTGGAATAAACCTTACAAACGGAAATGTTAGTTCTGGCATGTCAGAGGATGCTGGCACTAAAAGAGCAATCATGAGTATATCTAAAGAAGCATATCTTATGGCAACAAATGAGAGATTTAATTTGGATGGAATTTTTAACTTTTCAAATATATCAGATTTTCACAGTATAATTACAGAAGCCAATCCAAATGATGCTGTATTGACTTTGCTTGAACAGTACAATATAAATTTAATATAAAAATCTGCATGAATTGATTTACTCAAATTCCTGCAGACTATTTAAAAGTACTAAAGCAAATACAAATACCCACAATTGTAAAGCACCTATATTAATTCTTTCAACAACCCCAAAAATAGGAATATTATTTGATATGACAATACCGGATGATATTCCAGAAATAACAATAACTATACAAGTAACTATAGAATAGCCTGAGAATTTTTTATAGCCATTGAGCTTCCTAAAGCCCACACCAGCAAACACAAGCATTAAAATAATCGTGATAACAACTAATGCAGTTACAGCTAAATGCATAAAACCTGTAAACGTGAGAGTGGTACCTGGCATGTCCTCCGGGAAAAATGAATATGAAAAAGTAATTAATGTCTCCGCTAAAAAAAATACCATAGAAATAGTTACAGCCTTTATCTTAAATCTCCTCAAATAAATAAATGCGCTTATTGCAAATATAAATCCAAATATCTGTGACAAACTTCCAAAGGTATTTAACATTCCTAGATTAGGTGCACCCTTTGCAGATAAATCACTTATTGGCTGCTTTATTTGACTATATCCCTTCCGCAGCATTCCTCCAATAATAACATATAACACATATATTACTGGTGAAATAATTCCAGCTACAAATAGCTTTTTTCTCATAGTATACCCTTCTTTCCATTAAACTATTTTTTTAAATATTCGCATATGAAGCTAACATGTTTAAACATTTTTCTAATTACAGGTGCTGTATCCTCTTCATTATTTACAGCGTGAGCATACTCAAAGGTTATAGCCAAAAGAGTGTAGTTATATTCTCTTGATACCCAATCTACATCAACATTTCTTATTAATTTTTTTCTTTTCATAATTCTTAAAACCTTTGCTGCAAACCTTGATGGCTCATCAATTAAATTTTCTAGCATTAATTGTTTTGCCTTTTCATTTCTAAATTGTTCTGTGTATACTATTCTCGCAACAGTGTCCAAAGTACCGTTCAAGGATTTTCCAAAGTTTATAATAAGCTGTTTAAAAACATCTTCAACGGACATATAATCGAGCATATTTTCAATTTCTTCCTCACTAGGTCTATACACTGTTAATTTTTCTGCAAAATAATCAAGCAAGCTGCTAAGAATTTCTTCTTTGTTTTTATAATGATTATATATGGAGCTTTCTTTTATCCCTACTTCTTTAGCTATTTCTCTCATAGATACCCCATAATATCCTTCTTTAGCAAAGAGCCTTGCTGAAGCCTCAAATATTTTTTGTTTTGTATTTCTTTTTGATTCATTGCCCTGCATATTTTCGCCGCCCTACTATCTATCGTTAGTTTATACTGTATATAATACTATCATTTGTTAGCATAGTCAATTTCTTTTTCTTACTTTGCCATAAAAAAAGAAAATCCCCACCTCTTAGAGATTTCCTTATTTTATTAATTGCCTGCACTTTAACATTCTTTAAAGCACATTCTATTAGTTAAATTTATATAATTCTCAGACAGCTCAATGCCTGCAGAAAAACAGTCATCATTAAAAATTGTATAACCTTTTATATTATCATAAAGTTCTACTTTTAAATTTCCATGAAGAGTTTCATTCGCTATAGGACGCATACTTCCTTTACTAGGTGCATATAAGCTCATAAAATCTTGCTTTTTATAAAAACCTTCAATTTTAAGAGAATATTTTTTATTATAAGCCTTTAAAATAACCTCTTCATCTTCACATTTAACTGACAAACTGCTTTTATTTATGCTTGTAAACTTATAAAACCTTCCCTTTGCATATATGCCTATCAGAAAGCCTGTAAAACTTTTAAATGGAAACGGAAGTGGAACTTGCCCTATGGAACATGTAACTGCACCTTCTCCTCCTGCAAAGGAATTTCCCTGAACCCATATATATGAATATGGAAAAGCCTTACCCCAGTTTTTTTCTATATACAACTTTCCTCCAGTAAAATCAATAATTTCACCATTAATATATAATTTTCCTCTTATAAAACCATCAACAGCACAAACCTGGCTATAGCACTGCATAAACTCCAAATAATTATAGAACCCCATGCTACCTGGATTAATCCGACTATCTGGCCATTTTATTATATTATCAAAATGCAATGTTCCAGATATATTTTCATTCTGCTGATTAATATTTAAATCTATTTGACTGATAGAAAAAAAGTTCTCTCCTACACTTAGGTTGAATTCGGAGTAACTTGCTTTAAATTCATCTTTTTTGAATTTTATATATTTAAACTTGTTCTCATTTCCTTTAAGTACTTGAATAAAACTGTGTGAATATCCTTTTTCACTTGAAATAAATATCCCTGGTATAAAACAATATGTACGGCCTGTAAGGGGCTGCACAAGTTTAAAGTACCACCCCTCAAAAAAATTCGATTTTCTATTTTCTCCATGATAAACGTCAGGATTTCTAATAAGATTGATCACAAAAACACCTCATTTGTACTTCTAGTAAAGATAAATCACCTTGAAACTTGAAATTTATTTGTATCAAAATGCCGTCTTCTTAGCATTTTCGTGCACATGAATTTCAATAGTTGAAGCCGTTTATCTCTAATATGTAATATTATTTAATACAAAAGGTGTTATTATGCATTTTTATTGCAGATATATAGAAAACTTATTTTAAAACCTCAATTCGTATAATTTCTATGGCTTTATCTACTTCACCGCTGCGTATTTTTAAATCACACATTTAATTCTTTCATTCCCTTACTTTACAGTTCCATTTGGATTGCTGCTATTGGCTATAGGCTTATATTTAATTAAATCTATTTTTTAATATGTTCGTCTCCCCATTTACTCATGAGCTCAAGAATTGGTATTAATGTCATTCCCTCTTCAGTTAATGAATATTCAACTTTAGGTGGAATTTCATTGTATTGTTCTCTGTGAATTAAATTGCTAATTTCAAGTTCTTTTAGTTGTACACTTAATGTCTTATGGGCAATAGGCTCTAAACTATCCTTTAACTTATTATATCTTATTACCTTAGCTTTATATATTTTCCATAATATAATCCATTTCCATTTTCCCTCAACTATAGATAATGTATATCGCATTCCACAGGCTCCATATTTATCTTCAAAGCTATTCATAAATCCTGCTCCTTTACTTACCTTTGGGTTAGAATATAACAAATAAGTGCATACTTATTTATTTTTTTATTATGATATATAATCATAGCATAAAATGAATTAAGCATACAAATGGAGGTATAATTAATGAAGGTAATAGCAATTAACGGAAGTCCAAGAAAAAATAAAAATACAGCCACTCTTCTTACTAAAGCACTTGAAGGAGCAGCTTCATGTGGTGCCGAGACAGAGCTTATTCATCTTTATGCACAAAATTATAAAGGTTGTGTAAGCTGTTTTGCTTGTAAATTAAAAGATAGCAAAAGTTACGGTAAATGTGCCTTAAAGGATGACTTGGCACCTATTCTTGAAAAAGTCTCAAATGCTGATGCAATTATTTTAGGCTCTCCAATATATTTCCATTCAATTACTAGCGGTATGAAAGCTTTTTTAGAAAGACTCATATTTCAATATTTAGTTTATGACACAAATCATTCAAGCCTTTTTCAAAGGAAAATACCAGTTGGGTTCATTTATACAATGAATGTAAGCAACGAGCAGTTTAAAGCTAAATATGAAAATAATCTTAAATCTATGCAAATGTATATAGAAAAAACCTTTGGATCTTTTGAATCCTTAATTGTAAATGATACGTACCAATTTGATAATTACTCAAAATATGTCGCTCCTTTATTTGATGAAAAGAAAAAGAGAAAAGTAAAAGAAGAACAATTTCCAAAGGACTGTCAAAATGCATTTGATATGGGAATGCGGTTTGCTAAACAAGCTAGTATATCTGCTATATAGTCATTTTATTATCCAACTTAGATAAATTTATTCTTATTGCAAACAAAGTTTCCTGCAAATTGAATAAGCCATTTCACGTACTTTATTATTTTCATTATCACATGCATCTATAATAAGTGGTTTATAACTTTCCTTATAATTATTACGCATATAGCACAATACATTTACCTTCCATTTCCAAAGCTCTTCTGACGATAAATAGAAAAATTTAGGTTGTATTCTCTCACGATAGAAATCTTCTTCCATTTTCAAAATGCTTTCTGGGGTCAGCAAAGAAGATAATTCCGGAAGGCCAGGGAATTCTATTTCCTCCTTCCACTTTCCTTTGTTCATAGGGCATACATCTTGACAAATGTCACATCCATAAATACAGTTTCCAAATGTTTTACTCAATGTTTCCTGTGGCAAGTTACTCACGCCAAAGGTTGTTAAAAAGGAAATACATTCTGTTGGTGACATGGTATATGGAGCAGAAAGGGACTTCGTAGGGCATGAGGTCATACAGCGATTACAAGCTTTTGGACATTGCACAACATTATTTGTTTCCTTTAACTCCATTTCTCTGTCAGTTACCCAGGCTTCAAGTTGAACCCATGAACCAGATTCTGTGTATAAAAAATTATTTCTACGAATAATGCCAATTCCAGCTTTCATGGCTGCCCAACGCATCCCAACTACTCCAAACTTTTGATTTGTCTCTACCTTTAAACCAAGTTCCTGCATATACTTTTCTAATGCACGATTACTCTGATATTGTTTTGTATTTTTATCGACACGTGTATCAAATAAATATGCCTTAGCTATATGTCCATTTAATTCTTCTGGAACCTTGTACTTTCCATATGCTACTGAAAGCACTACCACAGATTTTGCCCATGGATATATCTTCTTAGGATTAGCTAAACGCTGCTGACTCTGATAAAACATCTTTAATCTTGGGATTTTTTCAATACGTTCATTAAATTTTTCAGCATACTCATCCATTAAATCAATAGAAATAATACCACATTTTTCATAACCAAGTTTGTAGGCCTTTTTTTGAATCATTTGAGCAATTACATCCATAATGAAGTCCTCCTTAATAAATTTATGGATAGACAACATGAAAGTTTGAAATGACTAACACTAAGTTTATCCCCAAAAACTAATATTTTACTTAGAGTACAGAGTACAATTGACAGAGTACAGTGAAGGATGATTTTTCTTCGCTATCGCTTTGAAAAATCTAAAACTTAATGCTCGCGCATGGCTTAAAGTATAATATTCAGCGCAGCTGATACTAAATAAGTTTTAAAATTTATCTGAGAGAAACGAAAGGTAAATTTACCTTCACTGTGATCTGTACTCTGTCAGTTGTGCTCTGAGTCAAACCATAATTTAACATCATAATTTGGTATTGTGAATTTAAATCTCTAATGTTATTTATCTTTAGTATTACAGCAAGCTTTATTCTCTTTCAACTACTAGTGCTGTTCCTTGACCTCCACCAATACATAATGTAGCTAATCCTTTTTTTGCATTTCTTTTTTTCATAGCATATAGCAAGGTTACAAGAATACGTGCGCCAGATGCACCTATAGGATGTCCAAGAGCTATAGCCCCACCATTTACATTCACTTTATTCATATCTAAATTTAAATCTCTAGTTATTGCTATACTTTGAGAAGCATATGCTTCATTAGCTTCAATTAAATCTAAATCTTCTGGTTTCAAATTAATTTTATCTAAAGCAGCTTTAGTTGCGTAAAATGCGCCATATCCCATTATTGTAGGATCTAGTCCAGCTGATCCATAAGAGCTTATTTTTGCAAGTGGTTTTATTCCTAGAGCTTTAGCTTTGTCTGCACTCATTATCACTAAAGCCGCTGCTCCATCATTTAACCCAGATGCATTTCCAGCTGTAACTGTTCCATTTTCTTTAAAAATAGGCTTAAGTTTTCTTAATGCTTCTATGGTATTTCCAAACCTAGGGAACTCATCTTGTTCAAATACTATCTCACCTTTTTTTGTTTTTACTACTACAGGAACAATTTCATCTTTAAATTCTCCATTTTTAATAGCTCTTTCAGCCTTTTGCTGTGATAAAAGTGAAAATTCATCTTGCTCCTCTCTTGTTACCTTCCATTTTTCTGCAACATTTTCTGCAGTTATACCCATATGATAATCATTAAAGGCATCCCATAAACCATCTTTTATCATTTCATCAACCAGCTCGCCGTTACCCATTCTCTGTCCCCATCTTGCATTACTTACCAAAAATGGCGCACTAGACATATTTTCCATACCACCTACTACAATGGTGTCTGCATCCCCAGCTTTTATTATTTGCGCTGCTAGACTTACAGCTCTTAGCCCTGAGCCACAAACCTTATTAATTGTAAATGCAGGTATTTCTACAGGTAATCCAGCTTTTACAGCTGCTTGCCTTGCTGGATTTTGTCCTAAGCCTGCTTGAAGTACATTTCCAAAAATAACTTCATTAATTTCTTCTGGATTTATATTTGCTCTTTTGACAGCTTCTTTTATTACTATAGCTCCTAATTCTGTTGCAGGTACATCCTTTAAAGTTTTACCATAAGCTCCTATTGCAGTTCTTACTCCACTTACTATTACTACATCTCTCATATCTATATTCCTCCTAAAATTATGATTTTTCTCTTTTAAACAGACTAGTCTGTCCATATTATTTAAAAATTTATATGCTGAATATGTTGTTGAACTTTTCCAGCATAATATGCTTTTTCACTTTTAATACCGCTTTTTACTTTTGCATCGTACAAAAATCATCATATACTTTTATAAGATCTTTTAACATCATTCTTAAAGTGTCTACCTCTTTGCCTAGCCTATAATACACTAGGTATCCTTCATATATTGCAAAAGCACGATTTGCTAATACATATTTTTCATCCTTAGGCACTCCAGAATATTCAAAAATTGATGCAAATAACTTTATTAATTTTTTCATAGAGTTATAATAACATTCTGAAAGATCAGCGTCTGAGAAAGCTATTTCTAATCCTAATACAGCAAATGGACAACCGTAATGTTTCCCCTCTTCTGCTCCTTCAATCATTTCTCCGATTAAAGCTGTTATAAATTCATTCCATTTTTTATCTTTTGAATTTCTTAACATCCAGCCTTCAAATCTTTTTTCAAAATACTGTGAAACACTAATAGCTAAATCTTTTTTACTTGTAAAGTGGAAATAAAACGATCCCTTTGGTAAACCTGTGCCTGCTAGAATATCATTAATACCTGTGGCATTATACCCTTTTTTTAAAAATAATCCTGCTGCACACTCTATAAGTTTTATTTTTGATTGTTCACCTTTTGTTGTCTTAGCCATTCTATAACCTCCTTACATTTAATTTGCTTGATTTAATATTAGACCATTCTGTTTATTTTGTCAACTGTTTTTTTATTTTTATACTAATAAAGATAGTCTTAACCAACTTATAGCTCATCATATGAGCAAGGAGTGGTATGCTCTTCTCCTTTTCACCTATACACCAAGTTTTACAAAAATAAAGAAGTATCGAAAAAGATACTTCTTTATTTCCTGTACAAAAAAAATATGTTCTTATTTTTCATTATATATATACTGATTAACTACAGATTCAAGGAATTCTTGCCTTCCTGATTTGTTAACTATATTATTATTATTTAATGCATACTGTTCTAATTCTTTAAGTCCAACTTTATTTTCAACTATATCTTTACCAATACCTTCTGTAAAGCTAGAATATCTTTCATTTATAAAGTCCTCTAGCTCTTTATTTTCTAAAAGCTTATATGCTACTCTCAGCCCTTTAGCAAATGTATCCATTCCAGCTATATATGCTAAAAATAAATCTTCTTTTTCAAAGGATGCTCTTCTAACTTTTGAATCAAAATTCAGTCCACCTGGTGCTATTCCTCCATTTTTCAGTATTTCATACATAGCCAAAACAGCATCATATATGTTTGTAGGAAATTGGTCTGTATCCCAACCAAGCATTGGATCTCCTTGATTAGCATCTACACTTCCTAAGAAATTATTAATTCTTGCAAGATGAAGTTCATGCTGGAAAGTATGTTGTGCCAATGTAGCATGATTAGCTTCAATATTTACTTTAAAGTATTTATCAAGGTTATACTTTTTAAGGAAGCCTAAGACTGTTGCTGTATCAAAATCATATTGATGCTTTGTTGGTTCTTTGGGTTTTGGCTCTATTAAAAATTGTCCTGTAAATCCTATTTCTTTAGCATAATCAACAGCCATTTGCAGTAGTCTAGCAAAGTTATCTAATTCCAATTTCATATTTGTATTTAATAGAGTTTCATAGCCTTCACGACCACCCCAAAAAACATAATTTTCTCCACCTAATTCTTTTGTTACTTCAATTGCTTTCTTAATTTGTGCTGCTGCATGAGCAAATACATCTGCATTACATGAGTACCTGCACCATGAACATATATTGGATCAGTGAAGCAATTTGCTGTTCCCCATAAAAGCTTTTTGTTATACTTTTGCATTAATGATTTACATGAATTAACTATTTCATCTAAATTTTTATTAGTTTCCTTCAAGTTATTTCCTTCTGGAGCTATATCCCTATCGTGAAAACAAAAATAATCTATATTCAATTTTTCCATAAGCTCAAAAGCTGCTTCCATTTTAATTTTAGCTATTTCCATTTTATCTGTCTCATTATCCCACGGACGAAGCATAGTTCCAGCTCCAAATGGATCTGAACCGCTAGCATTTAATGTATGCCAAAAAGATAAAGAAAATCTTAAATGGTCTCTCATTTTCTTACCACCGATAACTTCATCTGGGTTATAATACTTAAATGAATATGGATTTTTAGAATTTGCTCCTTCATAATTTATTTTTGAAATGTTATCAAAATATTCTTTCACTATATTACACCTCTTATCTTTTTCATTTATTATGTGTTATATAGTTACAAGTTATTCCCTAATATAATGAATTAATACCCCTGCTTATTAAATCTATAATTTCAACTATATCTTTAAGATAGTATTTTCTCAAAAGCTATCCTTTTGCTTCCATCTTCCAAATAGATTATTCCACAATATTGAAATTTGTTTTTCTTAAGCAACTTTTGCATAGATACATTTTCTTCATGGGTATCTACTTTAATACTATATACCTCTTTACTTAAACAAAGCTTCTCTACATTTTTAATAATTTGAGATGATAAACCTAATCCTTTATAAGTATTATCTACAGCTATTCTATGAATAACAGCAAATTTATTGTTACTGATCCATTCACCTTCATAAATAGAGTTATATGTCTTTTCTCCATCAAAAGAAACTGCCACAGTTGCAACAATTTTGTTATCCTTTAAAAACACATAACTATTATTATTAGCAATATCGTTGCTTATTGTTTCAGTATTAGGATAATTATTTTGCCATTGATTAATCCCATGTTCTTTAAAGTAAGCCTGTGCTTGCCCAATGATGTTCATTATACTATTGATATCTGTTTTATTTGATTTTCTAAATTCCATTTTCATTCTCCTTTTTGTCATATAAATCATTTTTACATCTTCAATCATTCACTGATATTGTAAATCTCCGAGCCCATACTGAGGAAATAATGTAAGTAATTCTTCCACAATATTCTCTTTATTAAGATTCTTTTTGATATATCGTATAATATCACTGTTTTCTTCTCGATAGTAAAGATATAAATTCATTGCCTGATAGGTAACAAAGAGAACCTCCCACATCTGTACTTAACTCTCCTCAATTATTAGAATCAATAAACTTTTTATACTATTTTAAAAATAGAATTAGAAAGGTTATAATACATATGCTTATTGGAATACACATAGAATTTACCACTCCAGCAAGTCCTTCATCAGATTTGCATAATCCAGTAAATACTGGTGCAAGAACTGAAACTGGTGCAAATACTAATATGATTAGGACCTTTTTTATTTCTGAAGAAAATGGTATAAAAAAGTATATTATCAAAGCAAAAATAAGTGCACTTAAATAACGAATACTTACCATTGAAGCAACTTTAAACAATTGCTCTTTATGAAAATTGCATTCAAATATCATTCCTATCATTAACATTGATAGGAATGCATTTCCAGCACTTAAATTTGCGGTAACATTATATAATGCTCTTGGCAACTTAATTCCTGTTATAGCAATTACAAGCATTAATAAATATGTATCAAAAGGTACAGATGAGAAAATTTTCCCAGCAAATCCTTTAATGTTCTTAGTACCACTCTCCCCTACAACTGCTGATGCAACAGCATAAGTACCGCCTGTACACATTATGGAATTACCTATATCAAAAAGACTGGTTATCCCAACTGCATATGGTCCTAAAAAGCTCTGTACATAAGGAAGTGTAAAACATCCTATATTATAGCCTGCAAGATTAATAATATTAAAAGCCTTTTCCTTGTTATCCTTATTTCTTGCTATAATGTAGCCCGTTACCGACATGATTACATTAGCTAAAAATCCAATTAAAGTAATAAAGATCATAGACTTATCCATGTTAAAATTTGAAAATGCAGTAATAAGAGCACAAGGCAAAGTTATATTCATAACAATTTTAGAAACAAGTTTATAATCTTTACTGCCAAATATACCTACTCTTTTAAAAATATAACCAAGTACGATAATAAGTACAAAGCTAAAAGCCTTTATTAATATGGTTTCCATTTACATCCCCCTAATTTAATAATCCTCTCTCCATCCTAACAGTCCCACTGATTTTCTTTCATATTAACATGATTCCCATCTTTAAAAGATACACCTTCTTCTAATAGCAGAAATCGTTGTTCTTGCCAACCCGGTGCCAACCTTCCAGCATGATTTACCACGCGATGACATGGGTATCTTCCATAAAATTCTGCTTTGCTAAGGACCTTCCCTACAAGCCGTGCATTTTTGTCTCTACCAATAAGTCTGGCAATTTGTCCATACGTAGCCACTTTTCCTTCTGGGATTTCTTCCACAACGGAAAGTATTTCATAAATTAATTGTTCATTTATAACTTTTTTCATATATTCACCTGTAATACGAATCCTTACTCGGATATATTTTTATACGATATTTTAACATTTAATCCTCTTGAAATAATTCTTTCTGCAAAATGCGCTATCATTGGTAAAAGAATAAGTTCTGTTCTCATGAATACATATCCAATTCCTATTGAAAAAATAAATGATGATAAAATTTCAGTGAATAAAGCCTTATATAGGTTTCGCTTCATTATTAACGCTTGAGCCAGAATTCCTAGGCACCAAATATTAGCATTTATCAAAACACACCATATATCTGAATTATTAATCTTCCAATATGATAACAAAGAAAAAATAAAGTTTTGCATTAGGATTCTTTGAGGAATCTCCATCATTAATCCCTCTAATCCATTTACAAATATTGCTTTTCTTGATAAAAGCAAATTTGAAGAATTTAATGTAATAAGCATAATCACGATAGTATTTGTGATTATTAGTATAACCCAACTAATACCGTCAAATAGATTATATAAGTTAAATATATTTCTCCTTGTTATAATCAATAAAATAATAACTGGAATAATAGAGATAATTGGCATTAAAAATTGTCCAACTACTTTTGCTCTAGTATTACTTAATACAATAGTAATTCCAAATAATATTCCACTTAAAGCAAATCCAAGTGCTAAGCTTAACAATATATAAATAATATACATACCAATAACTTCCTAAATTACTATTTGCTCATTACATAAATTTGTTCTTAATTTTATCATAACATATTTTGCAAATGAACTGCTAGTTATGGTACAGTTCCCCGTAACTATATTATTAGCTTCAATTTTAAAGAATAGGATTTTTCTTATATTCTTTTGATATAATTTTATACTAAAAAATAATGAACCAGCCTGCTCTATTCAGCTGATTCATTTTATATTTTCACTGCTGTATTATTAATACTACTAAATTAATTATTTGAATATTTCCCATAATCCTTCTCTATCTTTATCTAAAGGCTCATTTAACTTCTTTCTCTTTTCAAAATCATTATCCCAAATATAAAATTTAGATGATCCTCCACATGCTGGGTATAAAATTTTATAATTTCGTTCTATTTCAATATTTTTTTATCATCTTCAATATTATTACTCTCAATAAGACCTATCGTATTTTCAACTATTCTTTTTTGATTTAATATTATATTATCTCCATACTTCTTTAAAATAGCAATAAGTTCTTTAAACAATACCTCTACTTTTTTAATATCTCCTATATTTATAAGCCTCTTACTTATCTATTAAGAATACTACATACCACTAATTATTTATATATTATGTCGGTATCATTAGTGGCATATTCTTCTAATATACTTTTTAGGATATTTGAATCCTCATGCATTACTTTAACCAAATGACTCCATCCACTAAAAATTATTTTTTTAGGCAACTCGGTTTCTATCAAAAAATCTCTTAATGCATCCCAATTCATCCCATAATATTGTGAAAAACCAAATTTGTCTTTTATATCTTCGTGTAATTCTCTCGAAGAACTTATATTAATACAATCAAATTCAACCTCTTCTTTTCGGCCGTATCTTTCTTTTAATAATTTTATAATTGGATTTTCTATTTTAGTAGAATCAATAACTTTATCAATATAAGAATCATTAATATTATTAAATTCATTAGTATAATTATACTCTAGATATTTATCCAATTTGGTTTTTAAATTAAATACCTCGCCCTTATTATCATAATCAGTTGATATAATTTCATAATATAGGCTATCATCAAATGATTTACTTAGCTCCTGTTCATTTTGATATACCCATTGTTCAAATATGTCATTAGCTAAATAATCTTTTGTATATAAACTTAAAACATCTATTATTGTCATTTTAGTACCTCCTAAATATTTAGCACAAACTACAGAATAAAATCTGCATCTCATATTTTACTATTTATACGTGCCAATTTTAAACACTGTTTTATAATGGTCATACGTTCCATATATCAAACCATCATTTGAATATAATATTCTATATCCTGGATTATTATTTCTTCCCTTAGTATAATCAAGTCCTACATCAGCCTCATACCAAACTCTACCTTTTTAGACATAAAAAAAGGACAATGCCTTTCTTCAACATCAGCTTTTACCATGTATTTAGTTTTATTTTTGCTACAACTTGTTGCATTATCATAATTATGCAGTAAATTTAAATCACATCATTATAAGCAATTGCGATATATTTAAACATATTGGACATACTCTATAATTTTGAGTTAATTGTTTCATTTTTTCAATTAGTTAGAAATCATCTTATTTAAATTAATTTATTTTACTAAGATTCAAATGTTGTTTTATCAAGGAATTTTCCTCCTTCTTTAATAAAGCACCTAGCCAATCGTTGAGCTGCTCTATTAAAATAAAATTGTGGTGATTGTACTGAATCCTGAACAGGTTCCAGTTCACTAAACATCTTTGTCTTTTTATTTAGTTCTATCTTTCCCATGACTTTCTCATTAGGTCCAAACTTATATACTACCCTATCATTATCTTCAAATTATTTAATTAACAACACAAATGATGCCATTTTTACTACCTCCCAGTATAATTATTATTTATCAGGATTCCATGTACGCCCAGAACTAATTGTAGCATTATGGGCTGTTTGATAATCGGTTTTAAAGATTCCCTCAAATTTTGATTCAAACAATTCATGATTTAATAAGTTAATATCACTTTGGTTATAACTTCCATCACTTAATCTATTCCAAGCTTGTGCTATATCATAGTCCGGATTAAACTGTCCTACGCCATCCAATAAAATATGTTCATCACTAAATACATGGTCTTTTATTCTTTGAATTTGTTGTTCTGACATACCAGTATTTTTAGCAATATTAGAAACATCATCAGTTAAATTTCTGATACTATTATACATTGTTTCTGCTGCTTATTCTTGTTTAAAATATTCTTCACTGACATGTTACGAGCTCCAGTAGATACAAGATTATCTCCTACCTTAGTATTATTTTCCACTACTAAACACAGGCTCTTCTTCAAAATTTTCTAATGCCTCATTTATTCTATCTGCACTAGCTAACCCTCTAAATGCTGTTTGATAATCGCTTGCAATATCTGCTAAAATATTTTGTTCATCTAGAGACATTGATGTTAACTGTGCTTCTATTACTTCCTCTCCCTGAGTTTTTGGACTTGCTTTTTCTCCTGTAACTTCCTCAGTAAGCCAGTCTGCAAATTTATCAAAGATATCTTCTTTTGCAGGTTGCCTTGTCCAGTCATTATCATCTTCTTCATTTACTTCTTTTAATAGCTCGTCGGTATCTTCTAATATTTCCTCTGTATCTTCGTCATCATCATCTCCAACTTTTTCGCCATCATAAAACATTTTAGCATTTTCAATATAAGAGGAGCTTGTCCCTAAAATCCCAACCATACTTTTTAATTCCACAAGAGTTTCCATTCTTAAATTCCATAATGCTATTAGTTCCTCTGATTCATTTTCTACTTTTCTTTCGGCCTTTTCATATCTATCCATTGAATTACTTATGAATTTCTGTAACTTAGTTAATTTCTGCTCTATTTCATTACATTCATCACAAGCATTCTTTAACCTTAATCCTATATTTCGCCTAGCTTGTATTCTACTATCAATACTTCCCATAGATAAAAATATGTCTCGTGCTATATTTGATATTTTTAAGTTATTTCGCCCGCTTAATATCATAAGTATAAGCTTAATTATTCCACCTCCTAATCTTAAACAAAATAGAAAAAAGAGAACCCTCTTTATTTTAGGATTCTCCTTCTTCATTATTTATAATAAATTTTATATATTTTATTTCCAACTGACGTCTTTATTTATGATACGGTTCCCCGTAACTATCTTATCGGCGTCAGTTTCAAAGAATAGATGCTTTCTTATACTTTTTAATATGCCTATATTCCAAATAAACTTATTATTTCTTTCCTACATTATCACTAAGCAATTACTTTTATTTTTATTATAGAATTATGATAAATCCTATGATATAATTTTCTAGTACAATTTATAGTTGAATGTGGGCTACTGGTATCACTCATCCCTGATGAAGGGGGGTGATATATATGAGTAACGACAATTTAATGTTACTATTTACAGCAGGTATATTCTTAATAGCACTATTAACATTTATAGTGTTACTTATAGAAAAAATTTCAAAAAAATAGTAGCCCCGTTCGCAATGGTTAGCTACTATTTTTATACACTAAAAATTTAGTGATACCAGTTGCCTAAGCAACTATATTGTATACTATAGGGTGCGCCAACACCCTATTTTTATTTTTTGCATTTCTTATTTATATTATATCAAATTTTCCGCAAAAATAAACATATATTTTTAATGATCATATTAAAAATCGAATCTCAATTTTTATATTTGTATTTATAAATACCTCTTCAATTAAGATTTCTTGTATAATGTCTCTATAGAAGTCATCTATATCACAGCCGCTTGTTAAATTAATATCATATTCCATTAAGCCTTTTATGTTGAATTTTTCAATTGCCCTGCTCTGCCTGATTTCTAGAACACTTATATCACTCGACGTTAATTTTTATTTATCATTTTTATCAAACCTTTCTTAATAACAATAATAATTTTTTATATAAAAAAGCTCTTAACCAATTTACTTAGGCTAAGAGCTTCTACTTATATTCTTCTATCCACTTCTTTACTTCATCATCATTCATTATTTTATCTGACATATAAAATGTCATGCAAAATTCATTATTATAAACTACTATTATCTCGTATATCTTAAATTTATTAAGGATTATTTCATTTATAAACTCAGGTATTGCAGAAAGAAGCCCCCCATTTGGATTTAATCCCACCGTTGATAAATTTCTTATATTATCACCTTCATGTAGTATTACAATATACCCTTTATCTTCAAGAGAAAATTCATTTAATGGTGTTCCTTCTGAAAGGTTTTCGTATAAGCTGTTAAATTTATCTTTAAGTAATTTAATAAATTCTTCCTCCATCACCTTTGATTTTTCTAATATATTTAAATCCTGTTTTGTTTGAATAATGTACATTTAATCTCTCCCCTTCTTCTATATATCTTTATAGCAGTATAAAACTTCTTTTCCCTCTGAATTAACATAGCCTTCTTCTACTTCTCCAACCTCCAATACACCCTTCCAACCATGCTCTGATAAATATTCCTCGCCTGCTTGATTTTTTGATGTGTTAAATATCCACATATAAGCTAATTCCTCTTCATCAAACATAGCTGTTACTTCGTCACTGTCTTCCAATTTTTTATTAAGTACTTCTTTTGCTAACTCTATAACTGCTTCTTCTTTATCCTTATAGTAAACATAGTAATTTTGAACCTCTGTATAACCATATTCATTTAAACTTTTATATGCTTTTTCTGCTTCTTTAACTTCTACATCTAAACTTATATCGTATCTTAAAAACAAATAAAATCGTATAAGCTCTACATCACTTATATCTTTGCAAATATAAGCCATAGCCTTCGTAGCTCTGTAGTCTACATAAGGGTCAAAATCTATTTTATTTTCTTCAAGTAACCTTATGAAATCAGCAACTATATTTAATTCCTCTTCTTCTATAGCACTGTATTTCATGTAAATTTGCTCTACTTCCTTCATAATAAATTTGCTAATTATGGTTTTATTAAAGGTTTTGTTATCTGATTTATTGTCCATTTCCTTTCCCTCCAAATAAAAAAATGATAGACCTTAATTCATCTATCATTTATGTATTTTCCTATTATATTTATTTATATATAGTTAATTTAAACTTAAATTGATTGCTTTAAGTTTTTTATTTTTATTTCTATTTTTCTTCTGTAAGTTTGTCCTTCTTTAGAATTATAATCACGCCATCCATATACTCCTTCGATAATAAGAATATATTGAACTGCTGTAGGCTATTAATTCTTTTGTTAATGGTGTTAATCTTAAATTTTTTCTCTACCTGCATTTCTATAAAATCCTTATAATTTTGAAGAGTGAATTTACCATTAAATGCAGTTCCATCAGTTTCAACAAATTCTATAAAACTATTAACATCAAAAAGATATGACCTTAAAGTGCTGGAAACTTTCTTGTTTTCTATAAGATACTGCTTGAATTCATCAATGATTTTTTTACCTTCTGCACTTATATTAAATACAACTGCCTTCTTGTGAAAATTAGATTTCTCCTTTTCCTCTACTAGAGCTTCACTTTCTGTAATTTCTTCCTTAGATATTTCCTTCGTTTTATTTGTTGACATTTTTATTTCCTCCTATAATTTTATTTTTTAGTAAATAAAAAAAGCTTTAACCACCTGTTATTGAGGCAGTTAAAGCTCCTAATTTATGTTAAATTTATTCATGATAATAATATATAGATATTATTATGGTTGATACGGATTTCAAATGATAATTTCTACTTATATCATTACGGTAAATTAGAATATATATGAATAATCTCTCTTTATAAAGTAAAAATTATCAAAGCAAGCAACATGTATATCTATTTTTTAGTTCCTGCTCAATATTTATCTATTGTTTTTCAACTTATTATACTTAATCTTTAATGAAATAGGTACACTCTTTTCCTCAATCAACATTACTGCATCCCTATATCTTTTTTTACAATTAATTGATTCATCTATTCTCGATTTTAATAAACAACGTTTTGTATTTAAACTCAATAAAATTTCTATCTCTTTAGGGGTAAAATTCTTTATCATTTCTTCATAGTACTTTATAGCCGACCTAGAATACCCATAAATATTTCCAACATAACATGTTGTTACTGCCTTAACAAATTCTTCCTTTGTGCTTTCTGGTATACCCGTTTTATTAGTTAACTCATATAATCTTTCAGCAAATGGTGGTTCATTATAAAAATTATCATATCCTTGATGAATTAACATTAATCTCGAACATGCTTTTGACACTATGCTATGTTTTTCTCCTTCAGCAAAATATCCTATTAATCCTAATTTCTCAAAAAATTGTTGTGATGCAGAATAACTATCCTCTTTTCCTTTTGCTTTGTATTCATAATGTCTATTAAGTAAGTCTGAAATACAATTTGGAGAAAACACTTGTACAAATTCTTTAGATATCTTCAAACAATTACTTCTAATT
The DNA here is from genome assembly GCF_045310695.1 of Clostridium neuense. Taxonomy (NCBI): domain Bacteria; kingdom Bacillati; phylum Bacillota; class Clostridia; order Eubacteriales; family Clostridiaceae; genus Clostridium; species Clostridium neuense. The sequence continues at coordinate 49,175 of NZ_JBJIAA010000008.1, read as the reverse complement.
TGTTCATTAGAATTTGAATCGCAATATAGTCCATGTATTATTGAAAATAATAAATCTCTTTGTGCTTGATGAGTTTCTTTTAATCTAGTATTCCATACTTCTAATTGTTCTTGTGTAAATCTACCAACTTTTATAGCTGACATAAATTCACTGACATCTACACCTTTCGCATTAACACTTGTTGACAATGCATATTTGCCACATCTATTTAAATAAATAATTAATTCCCTATCATCAAGCATTGAATTATTAGGATGTGCCGCCGAATAGTTATTTCTAATATCTCTACACTGACTTAAAAAATAGTATCCATCTTCCGATATTAAATTAATTTGTAAGCAAAGCTCTAATAACTCAGCATCTTTCATATCATATAAATCTTTTTCTTCAAATTGTTTTTGTAATATTTGCCCAACTACATTATATCCAAAATCCTTTACTTTCTTTCTAAGATTATTTACAGATGCATTCCATACATAATTTATCGCACCATCAAATAATCCTACAGAAGTTGCTATACACATACGTGCTAATAAGTCTCCTCTTAAATTTTCTGGTATAGCTCTTAATTCCCTTGGTAATTCTCTCCATGCATACACAATTTCTTCATCACTAGCCAACACTTCTCTTGGTAAATTTAAAGCTGTTATTATTTCTTTTACTGCTGGTAATGTTCCATTTTCTAATGTAGGTAAAATTATTTCATTATTCAAAATTTCATCTCCCCATCTATCTATCAAACCAATATATTACATATTATACCACCATTTTCAATATTATTTTAAATAAAATTCCTATTATTAAAAATTATTTACATGATTCAAATAATTTTTGCATAAAAATTTACTACCTTACTCATTTCATTCTAACGTGATACCATGCCATATCTATAAAACTATTAACGTCAAAAGGGTATGACCTTAAAGTACTAGAAATTTTATTGTTTTCTATAAGATACTGCTTGAATTCATCTATGATTTTTTTACAGCCTACACTTATGTTAAATACAACTGCTTTCTTGTGAAAATTAGACTTTTCTTTTTCCTCTACTAGAGCTTGGCTTTCTGTAATTTCTTCCTTAGATATTTTTTTGTTGACATTTTTACTTCTTCCTAATAATTTTATTTTTTAGTAAATAAAAAAGCTTTAAGCACCTATTATTGAGGCAGTTAAAGCTCTTAATTTATATTAAATTTATTCATGATAATAATATATGAATATTATAGTGGTTGATACGGATTTTAAATAATGAATGTAGGTTTTACAATAAGTGATATACACTTGTTTATAACTACTGATATGACTAATGTAGCTGAAAATGATATAATAAATGTATTATAATGTTAAAAATTGAATACATATATCATTTCTATAGAAAAAATAAAAACAATTTGATATACTAAAAGCACAATATTACGAATACTCTTCGAATAATAAATAATAGTAACAATGGGGGACTTAAGATGGCAGCTATAAAACAATTACTTGCAACTAAAACAAATGGATTAAATGTAAAACTATTTGAATATGATATTGATGACGAGCAAAGTTATAATCAACTAAGAGAGTATTTAATTAGTAAAGTAAAATCTTCCAACGTTCACAATGTAGAGAACTATGATTTGACATATTTTGCAGCTAAAAATCTAAAACCAGAATTTATCCAAAAGTTTAATGAAAAAGTAGCTAAAATAAGCATTCCTAAAAAATCAAAAGTTCCTCAATTCGATGTTCGTAGAGAAAGAGTAACTGAATGGATGGCTCAACTTTTGCTAGAGAAAGAATATGGCTGTACTTTTTATGATGAAGCAGATAAAAGAATGAATTTAAAACCGGTTGAAATAGATAAACATACAGATGGAATTGATGTCCCAGGTATTCGGATAGTTGATAATTCAATAAAATTTGTTATTTGTGAAGTTAAAGCATCAGAAACTGAAAAAATACCATGTACTTCAGTAATAGCTTCATTACAAGATGATATTCAGAAAGCAGTAGATAATAGAGATAATAGAGTTTCAAGAGAAATTTTGCAATATATGTACGGAATTCGAAACGTTAAGTTTCATGATGATGAGCTTCAAAGAATTATAAATTTTTTATCGCATTTAATAGCTGGTGAAAAAGATACGTTAGCCGAAAATATTATGTTTTTTCCTTTACTTATAAGAAATAATAATAAGATAACAAGTAATAAAGACACAGGTGATTATAAAAATTTTACTATTAGTGGTGCTAGTAATAATATTGAAAATATTATACTTGCATTTAACAAATCTATAAATAATTTTAGTGATGCCATTTATAAAGAGGCGATAGGAAATGAATAATATTGATGCAATTATAAATTCAATAAAATCTGTTTTTAAAGTAAGTGAAGATAGTCTATTTTCACTCGGTGTAATGCTGGAAAATATTGATAAAAACCGCATTCATCATAAATTCGGTACAGTCTTTAAAGAAAATAAATATTCAAATAGCGAATTAATTTCAAAGACCAATTTACTTAATGCTTTAATGGAAATTGTTTTAGAAAATCCTAATATGGAAGAAATAAAAAGTAATGAAAGAAAAAACTTATTATCAGAATTGTATAGTTCAACTGCTACATTATATGAACAGCTATTAAGTCAAGATAATGATAGCGTGTGGAATAATTTATCGTATCTTGTAATGTACAGTATGCTTTCTTATCTAGCGGATAAACAAACAATTTCTAATATTGTTATTAATGAGTATAATGCTAAATTAAAAAACAAGATAGATAAATATACTAATTTGACAACTTTAGAAAAATTAGAACTTGATACGTATTATTTGATTGTTTTAATGGTTAGTAATATTAAGAACTATGATGGTTTATTAAAATTAAATTCATACATTGATAAAGCTGAAAAAGAACTAGATAAAGCACAAAATGAGGAAATTGAAAAAGATGAACTGGATATTGAAAACGGATTAAAAATTAGTGCATTTGGCAATATAATTTATCTTACCTCACTTCTTAAAGAATACTTATTTACTGGAAAGATTGAAAAAGAAGAAAATCAGGATATTTATAGCGTTATCGATGTATACTCATACAATGCTTTTTATTTATTAAATGCTGAAAACATAGAATTAAAATTAATTGGATATTTGCTTAAGTATTCTTATACTCAAGTTGCTGAAAATTCCATTTGGAATATAGCTGAGAAATCACCTAAGATTCGTCAATTTATAGAAAATAATTTGCTTGGAAAAGGCAACTATGTATATTCTCTATTACCATCACAGAGAGAAGTAATTTCAGATGTTTTAACTCCAAAAAAAAGTATTATAGTAAGTATGCCTACAAGTTCCGGAAAATCACTACTAGCTGAAATGCAAATTTTATTTAGTTTGCACAATTATAGTACACAAAATTTTAAACCTACGATTTGTTATATAGTACCTACTAATGCATTAATCGAACAGGTAAAGAGGGATTTAAATGAAGATTTCAAAGAATTCGAATTTAATATTGAAACAGCTTTACCTTGTTATGATGTTGATGAAATAGAAGAAGAAATTTTAAATAGAAAACATATTGATATTTTAATTAGCACTCCAGAAAAACTTGAATCTCTAGTTAGAATTGGTCATCCATCTATTATGAATACCCGTTTAGTCATTATGGATGAAGCTCATAATATTGGAGATAGAAGCAGAGGTTCAAAATTCGAATTGGTATTAGCAACTATAAAGCAGAGGATGAAAGAAGTTAATTTTTTATTATTAAGTCCATTCATTCCTAATGCAAATGAAATAGGAGAATGGCTTGCTGATTCTAAACGAAATTCTACTGTAGTATCATTTGAATGGTCCCCTACAAATCAGTATGTAGGTTGCAATATTTTAGAAAATAAGAAAACACAATCTATATTGGAATTTTATAAATCAGCAAGAAATAAACTTGGAACAGAAAATATTGAAATTGCTTTAAGACATAATCCTATGGATATAAAACAGGAGATGCAAGAAAAAAGTATTAATAATACTGTTAAAATATGCTGTATTCTTAGTGATTTTGTTAGACAAGAAGGTAATGTTTTAATTTTATGTGAAGGTTTAAGAACAACCAAAACTCTTGCTATAAAAATCAAGAATTATTTTATGAATAATGGAGAATTGAGAGATTTAACTAGCAATAAAGACATAAAAAAGGCACTGGAAATAATTAAATTAGAATCCGATGAATATGATCCTCTATTGGAATGTGTAAAATATGGAGTATGCTATCATAATTCTGGATTATCTACACTTGTAAAAGAAACCCTTGAAGATCTGCTAAGAAAAAATCTTATAAAATTTGCATTTACAACTACCACATTGGCACAAGGAATGAATTTTCCAATTAGTACTGTGATTTTCGAAACCATTAAATTTAGGGGTGATCATAAATTTACTAATGCAGAATTCTGGAATATAGCAGGAAGGGCTGGTCGTGCATACAAAGATAAAGAGGGTTATATTATAGTATCCTTTAGGAATTCAGCAAAAGAAACTAGAGAAAGCACTAAGGAATATATAAAAAAAGATGCAGAGGATGTAATTTCATCTTTAAATTCTTTCTTTTCAGGAGATAACCAGATAAGTTTAGATTATGATTTTTTAAAGAAGCCTAATAATACTCCAGTACTTAATTTAATTCAATATATTAGTCACATTTTAAATATTGGATATGAATACAATATAAATACATCAGAACTAGCTAAAATAAGAACAATTTTAAATGATTCTTATTTATACCACAGCCTAGATAAACAAGAAGGCTATATTAATGCACAAATGAAATTAAATAATTTTGTTGCTCAATATGTCCGCCATATTAGTGATAAAAAAAAGGAAGAATTGAAAAAAGCAGATCAGCTTGGAATTAGTGATATAAGCTTCTCAAAAGTCAAATCAATAATTGGTGCATTTATTACTGGCTTAAAAAGCCAAAATGATAATGAATATAAAGCCTCTGACATCATACTTAAAACAAAAAATTATGAAAAATTAGGTGAAATAATAGACATAATCTCCAAAATACCAGAAATACACATTGAGATGACAGGTAAAGGAGAATTAGATTCAAAAAGTATTGCAAAGCTTGTAATCGGATGGGTAAATGGTAAAAAAATAAGCAGCATTGCAGAATCAATTAGAAGAGATAATGAACCATTAGAATCTGCAATGGAATTATGCAATAAGTATCTAAATAGTCAAATGAAATCTTATATGCCTTGGGGAATCAATATTTATCAAGAATTAAGTTATGATTTAGGAACAGAAAATGCTAAGATGTTACCATCTTACATTTATTATGGCGTATCCAATAAAGAAGCCGCAATCATTTCAAAAATTGGTGTTCCACGTTTTGCAGTTAAAAATGTTTTGAATGTGCTTAAATCAGAACACCCAGAACTCGAAATAAAAGCTAATAACATAGAAAATCTTAAAGCCATTGTATCACAAATACAACCTAAACAATATAAGATCAAAAATGTTTCTAGTGAAATTATTAAAGAAATTGTAGACAGTAAAATAAAATAGTTCTTGATAAAATACTATTTCAATATAAAAAGCTAACAAATTTATCGTTACGACTATGGTAGGAAGTAGATGATAAACTTATTCTATAAATCTACTATTAAACTACCTGTAACAATTAATTGTGAACTTGACTGGAATTTATGATTAGTTTATTAAAACATTAGTCTTTAGTAAAACTAAGTGGTGAAAGCCACTTAGTTTTTTATTATACTATTGTAACAGTATGATTTTCAAATAATTATTTATATTCAATGTCTAAAATAAAATTACTAAATTATGAAAACTTCTTTATTTACCTTTTGACAATGATTCAAAATGAATTACCAGCTCATTTTTATCAAATATTGATTACAAAACCAACATGATCTGATTTTTCAAAAGCTACTTTAGCAATAATCTTTATCTACACTTTACCTTATTTTTAAAATAACTTTCTTTTAATTTTCCATTAAAATTATATTTTTTTCATCTTGCTGAATTTTATAAAAATATTTTAAATAGCCCTCATCTTTAATATATTGCATTATACTATCTGTTTCCTGCACTTCTTTAGCCTCAACATTTTCTGTCTCATAATCAATATAATCTTCTGGATACCATATATTTATTGGTATCTTATCAATTTCTAATTCTGGGAAAACTATTCCCATAGAAATATTCTCAATAACATCTAAAGGCATATCGTATCCATTAATATTTAAGCCTAGTTTTTCGCAAAAATATATAATTGATTTTAATTGATATCTACTTCTCCAATGTCCCCAATCCCACATTGTTTTTATTGGAATATACTTATATATAGGTGAATTGTTAAATTTATTTATTGCATATTTAAATATTATTATAACATAGCTTTTACCAAATACATTTGGATTCAAATCACCATTTTTTATAAAATATATTTCCAAATCCTCATTATATAAGTTTTTCAATTCTACAAGTTTTTTAATACACACTGTAATTCTTTTATAGTAATCTATGCTCGCATAAATTCTATTTGATTTTCCATCTATCCATTCTCTTTGGACATTAAACATTTTGCATGTCCAATTAATAATTTTATCATCAAGTATTTGCAAAATACTATCTTTATCTTTAAAATCTGATAATTTCAATTGAAAATCAGGATTAATATAAAAACAAATTTGATTTACTAATATACCATGATTTGTATATACGCTAATAAACCTATCTACTAATTTTAGCATATCATTATTTATATCATCCTTCTGCTCATTATTTGATTGAGATGATTTTTGTGGAAAGTTATTGTTATTATAATTAATATTTATTGATTTTATATTATCGTTCTTATTCGTATTAAAAATCTTTTTTAATACAAATGAAATTATCCCTATAATAGAAATCCCAGCTCCAGAAAATAGCCATTCTTTATTTTTAACACTCCATTTTACTAATTCATCTAACCTTTCTAACATTAAACCACTCCAAACCTCAATATTACATCTATTATATCATTTTCCTATACATTATATTATGGCTATTTCACATTAATCATCAATTTATTTTTTTAATTCCATAAAATTGTGAGCAAAATAAAAGAAACAGTTTATTCTCTGTTTCTTTTATACTTGCATATTATAATTTATTTAATATAAAATATAATTTAAGAAATCAATATTCACATCAAAGTCACTACTATCAATGCTTCCCGAGAAACTTCACATCTTTTATAATGCATTTCATTTTCCAAAGTGACGCTGTTACTTATGGTACGGTTCACCTCTACTAATCCTAAACCCTCTATAAATCTGCTCCAAAAGCATAACTCTAAAAAGCTGATGAGGAAATGTCATTTTAGAAAAGCAAAGCTTGTAATCTGCCCTGTTTAAAACCGCTTTTGAAAGTCCGAGAGAGCCACCTATTACAAATGCAATATTACTATTTCCCCTAAGCCCTAGGTCATCTATAAAGGCTGAGAATTCCTCAGAAGAAAGCATCTTGCCATTTAAATCCAAAGCTACGACATACATGTTATCTTTAATTGAAGAAAGTATTTTTTCTCCCTCTTTTTCCTTAATCAAGGCTTCCTCCTTAGATGATGCATTTTCTGGAGTTTTTTCATCCTGAAGTTCAATTATATCTATCTTACAATACCTGCTAAGACGCTTAGAGTATTCTAAAATTGCTTCTTTCAAATATTTTTCTTTAAGTTTTCCAACGGTTATTAAAGTTATATTCATTTTACGCTCCTCATTAAAAAATCAATTCACAGTTTAGGGAAAATAAATTATCCTTATGTTGTGAATTGTGAATTTAAAAAATATTACTTGATGATCCATAAATAGCACATAAATAAAAAACCCTCCATCAGAACAATAGAGAGTTTTATATTTATGTATTATCTTTTTCCACAGCAGTTTTTATATTTTTTACCGCTTCCACAAGGACAAGGATCATTTCTCCCTATCTTGTTTTTATTTACAAAAATTTTTGAAGTGCTCCAGCTTTTCTTAATTTCTTTTCTCTTTTCAGGTGAAAAAATACCATCCCACTGAGGTAGGCTGTATAAGTAATCAGCTTTTGCTTCAAGCATATTGAAATAAAGCTTTTCAAAATCAATATTTAATTCAATTTCAGAATCAGCTTCAATTTTTTCAAGGTCTAAAGGCTGTTTTAAACTGTCATTTATACCATCCAAAAAGCCCATATAAAAAACTGTAGATGTGTTGTACTCTTTTGCCAAATCCTCTACTTTGCCCTTTAATTCCTTTTTGTGATTTGCAAGAAGCTTAGTATAAATTGAAGTTTCAATTTCACCATAGTCTTTCCAAAATGCCGCTTCTCCTTTATGTTTTACATAGTCTACAATCATGTCTGTCCAATCTTTATATAGACTCATAATTTCTTATTCTCCTTTTAATAAATATTTACCTATAATATTATAGCCATATTTCTCTCTATTTTCAACATGAGAAATAATATATTTTTAATTATATTATGCTACTTTGTAATTTTTTTCAAAGATTCTATATTATTTTTGTTTATAGGCTTTGATATATCGTAATTTCCGCCTAAGGTATCAGTATCATTATTATCTATAAGTATTTTGACGGATTTTATGGATTCAAGCTGTCCCAAGGATTTAACTATGCTTTTTAAAGTAGCCCCTTCCTTGGCCTCAGTCATCTTAATCTTAGCCTCACCACTTAAGCTTACATAAGCAATTCCATCCTTTACAGAAAAGCTAAGCAATTTTGTATTTGTGGGCAATACCGGCTTCAACTTGCTATTCACAGCAGGACCTTTAATTAACTCATTAATTATTAATTCTCCCATTATCTCATCTTTACTCATCATTCTCTCCTCTTTAGAGATTTGAGCCTGATTTTCATTATTAGATGAATCAAAATACAAATTAAAATCCACAACACTACTATTTTCCTTGTAAAGTTTTAACTTTTTAATCTTTTCAGTAGTATCTACACTAGACTTATCCTTTTTTTCACAACCTGAAAAAGTAACAGACGAAGCAGTTAAAATTGAAATTCCTAAAACTAAAGCAATAAGCCTTTTCATATAACAATCTCTCCTTGTATTTTACTTTAAACACAAATCGATTATATCTCCATATAATTACTAGGTTCCCCTCTTTTGGCCATGCTAATAAAAACATCGCTATTAACTTTTACGCCGCTTTCTACTAATACATTTTCAACCGTTTTATACGCCAAATCAGGATAATTATTAGTTTTGCTCAAATGCCCTAAAATAATCTTTTTCCGTTTTCCTGATCCTATTATATCCAAAATAGCTTTGCCACAATCTTCATTGGATAAATGCCCTACATTACTAAGTATTCTGCATTTTAAAGGATATGGATACGGTCCAAATTTTAGCATTTCAACATCATGATTGCTTTCAAGAAGTATTACATCCGAATCCTTTATTGAAGCTTTTACCTCATCTGAAAAATATCCAAGGTCAGTAGCTACGCAGACAGATTTATTTTTACTTACAATTTTATATCCACATGGAGCAGCAGCATCATGCGGTATTTTATAGGATATTATCTCCAAGTCCTTTATGCTTATGCATTCACCATATGGCATTATTTTTATATTTTCACTTTTGATCTTACCCAAGCTTCCAGCCATTGCCTGCCAAGTAAGTTCATTTGCATATATAGGTATATTATATTTTCTTGATAAAATTCCAACGCCCTTTATATGATCCAAATGTTCATGTGTTACAAAAATACCGTCTATCTTCGAAGGATCCTCATTAATGCATGACATAGCACTATCTATGCTTTTGCCAGATAGTCCAGCATCAACCAATATACTTGAATTATCAGAACCAACGAAAATACTATTTCCACTACTTCCACTATAAAGCGAACAAAATTTCATAATAACTCCTTTATATTTAAGCCTTTACTCTTTTTATATCCGCACCTAATTTTCTAAATTTCTCTTCGATATGAGGATATCCTCTATCTATATGTTCTATACATGATATTTCACTTTCACCTTCTGCTGAAAGAGCTGCTATTACCATTGCTGCTCCTGCTCTTAAATCAGTAGCCTTTACAGCTGCTCCGGTAAGTTTTTCAACACCATCTATTATTGCAATTCTACCTTCTACTTTTATGTTTGCTCCCATTTTTTTAAGCTCGTCAACATGTTTTAATCTGCTTTCCCATATGCTTTCATTAATTATACTTCTTCCCTTAGCAGTACATAGAAGCGTGCTCATTGGCTGCTGTGCATCTGTTGGAAATCCAGGATAAGGCAGTGTCTTAATATTTACGCCCTTAAGTTCTTTATCTGATTCTATTTCTATAAAATCGTCGCCTTCTTTAATCTTAGCACCCATTTCAACTAACTTGGCCGAAACAGATTCTAAATGCTTTGGAATTACATTTTTTATCATTACTTTTCCACCACAAGCAGCAGTAGCAATCATATATGTTGCTGCTTCCATTTGATCTGGAATAACACTGTAATTACAGCCTTTTAATTCCTTTACACCTACTATTCTTATTACATCCGTACCTGCGCCTTTTACATTGGCTCCCATTGTGTTTAAAAAGTTTGCAACATCTACTACATGAGGCTCTTTTGCTGCATTCTCAAGTACAGTTGTACCTTCAGCAAGTACAGCGGCAAACATAACATTTATTGTTGCACCAACACTTACTACATCAAAATAAATATTAGTTCCAACAAGCTTATCAGCCGTAGCTTCTATTTCTCCATGTTCTATTTTAACCTTTGCCCCAAGAGCTTCAAAACCCTTTATATGCTGATCTATAGGTCTAACCCCTATAGGACATCCACCAGGAAGTTCAGCCCTTACTTTTCCAAACCTACCCAAAAGAGCTCCATAGAAATAATAAGAAGCTCTCATCTTTCTAACATCTTCTGTAGTTACACTTACACTTGTTACATTTGTACTATCTATTTCAACAGAATTACCAGTCCTTTTAACATTGCAACCTAAACTTGTTATTATTCTCTCCAAGCATTGTATATCCTCTATTTCAGGTATGTTATCAATAACGCCTATTCCTGAGCTGGCCATTACAGCCGCAGGAAGTATTGCTACAGCTGCGTTTTTAGCTCCACCGATTTCTATATTTCCATTAAGAGGTTTGCCTCCTCTTACAATTAACTTGTCCATCAACGTATCCATCCTTACCAATTAATTTTATATATATAAACTTTAAGTTAAATTCACTTATAATAATTACAAACATACAAATATTATTATAACATAAGTGCACTGTATTTTAACACTAAATTTTCAAATATGTAATTTAAATTTGACATTTATGGCTCAATAATTGCTATACTAGCAATAAATAAAAAAACCACGTACTAGATACGCGGTTTTTTTATTTATTGTTGACCCTCGTGTTTAAAGCTCCCACAGTCTGTAGCTTCAACATCGTGAGCTTCTGGTCTATGCTTTACAACCATAATATTTTCTAAAGTGCAATAATCATCATCTTTGCAATGGAACTTACATTCGCTTACAGTACATCCTATACTTTCATTATGCTCCATAATATTTCCTCCTTAATTTTATCTTACAAATTTATTATTGCAAAATATAAAAATATTATTCTAACAATAAATTAATTTATATGGTATAATAGAATTATTGTTTAACATTATAATTTGTGGAGGGTAAAAATGAAATATTGTTTAATCGCAGAGTTTACAAAAGAATCCTATTCAAATATAGAAAATGTACAGCGTTATGCCTGCAAAAAATATAAGCTATATAAAAAACTGCAAAACCTTCACATAATGCTCGAAACCATGGATGAGCCAAACTTAGATAAGCTAGACAAGATAATGCTTGAACAAATAAAACCTTATAAAAAATTCAAGATAAAGATTGAACCTAATCTTGTATATGATAACGAACAAAAGGCTGTTGCTCTAAAAGTAGAACAGCAGGGATACATAATAAGAATTATTAGAAATCTATGTGAAAAGCTAAATTATAGCGGCTTTAAGCTTCATTATAAAAATTTAGATGATCTTTATAATTTATATATTCCTATTGCAAATGGCAATTACCAATTAAAAAACCTTTTTCAACAGGCAAATCAAAATGTTAACAATATATTAGAAAAGTCTGCTGGAACATCATTTTTTAAAATACAAGGATTCAAGCTATGTAAATTGACAGGTTACAAAAAAATATCAGTAATTAAAAGTTATCCTTTAAAGGACTACTAATTCTATGTCATTTACAAATCATCACATAAATAAAAAGGGAAAATCCTTAGTGGTTTTCCCTTTTTGCTATGCAAAATTATCCATTGAATAATTTTACAATTATTGTGCTGTTATATAACATGATTAAGTTTATGTAAATTTTTTTTAATAAATTTTAATGTAATCGTTTAGTGGAACTTTCTTTATTTATAACTTTAATATAAAATATATATATACCAAAGTTAAAGAAAGGCGGCACATTTCTATGGATTTTAATAAACTATTTCGTTTACAAAAGGATTTAGATGCACAAATCATAGAAGAACACAATCTTAAGGATGAGGTTTTATTTTCTCAGAAATCTCTTGCACTGCAAGTTGAAGTAGGCAAATTAGCCGATGAAACAAGATGTTTTAAATACTGGAGTAACAAAGCACCTGCTAAAAGAGAAATAATACTTGAAGAATATATAGACTGCTTACATTTCATACTTAGTATAGGTGTTGATAAAAATTTTGATGATATAACTCCCTCTTTAGCTAAATTCAACTATAATATAACAGAGCAATTCTTGGATTTATATGTAGATATTAACGATTTCGTAATTTGCTCATCAAAAGATCATTACATAACTCTTTTTGAAGACTTCTTAAGTCTTGGAAAAAACTTAGGATTTTCCGAATTAGAAATTGAGAGTGAATACATTGGGAAAAACGAATTTAATCAAGAAAGACAAAGCTCTAATTACTAGGAATACAATCTAGGTGTGAGAAAATTTCTCACACCTTTTTAGCGTAATTTTATTATATATGGTTAAACTATTCCTGAGGTGAATTTTTATGCTTGGTATAATATTTTCTATAGCAGCAGGAATATGCATGACCTTTCAAGGTGTGTTCAATACAAAGCTTAGCGACAAAATAGGCTTATGGGAAACAAATACTTGGGTTCAGGGTTCAGCATTTATAATAACTTTAATAGTATCTTTAGTATTTGGAACTGGTCACATAAAAGGTATTTTTAATGTGAATAAGCTTTATTTAACTGGCGGAATTCTAGGTGCAATAATAATTTTTACAGTAATGAAAGGTATTTCAGCCTTAGGACCAACATGTTCAATTTCCGTTATTTTGGTAGCTCAACTAACTTCAGCCGCCATAATAGATGCCTTTGGTCTATTTGATTCTAAAAAAATATCCTTTGGAACTAATGAATACATAGGAGTGGCATTGATGCTTGCAGGGATAGTAGTATTTAAATTAAAAATATAAGAGCAAAGAGTAGAGAGTAAAGAGTAGAGTGAAGGATGATTTATCTTCCTTACGTCAGATAAATCTAAAATTATATAAAAGCAAACCCTATCAAGTATATTGAACAAAAATAATTATGTCCTATCTTGAAATAGCACCAGCATTAAATTTTAAAATTTTCTGCAAAAGCAGAAAATTATCCTTCACTGTACTCTGTGCTCTATACTCTCTACTCTATATAAAACTTAAATGACAACAAATAAATTTTAGTTGATTTAAAGTTTATATGTTGTTAACCCCAATAATCCCTTCAGTGGCATCCGCCGCAGCTTGCACAATGTCCAGTGCAGTTGCCTCCATTTTTACCATAAAATTTTCCTTTGTAAAGTCTATCTACTTCTTCTGCTTTACACTTAGGACATATGATTTTTTCACTATCATTAGTTACTATTTCAAAAAATTCATTCCCACATTTTTTACATTTGTAATCTATTAAAGGCACTTAAATCACTTCCTACTTTAAAAATTTTACTATTATTATTTTACCACATTGCACGAACTCAATATAGATTTGCTACTCAAAGTTCAAAATAATTATATATTAATATTTCCTATCATATAAAGTACAGCTTTTCCACTCACTTTAACTCTATCACCAGCCATTTTGCAGTATAACTTTCCACCACGTGCTGATAGTTGTTTAGCCACCATTACATCTTTATTTAACCTTGATGACCAAAATGGTATTAAATTACTATGTGCCGAACCAGTTACAGGATCTTCATTTACACCGAGTTTCGGATAAAAGCAGCGAGATACAAAATCTACATTAATTCCTTTAGCTGTAACAATAACACCTAATCCCTTTTCTAATTTTATCATTTTAGAAAAGTTAGGAATTAATTTCTCTACTTGTCCTTCTGTTTCTAATACTACGAATAAATCTCTTGACAAATATGTTTCAGCAGGATAATCTCCAATAACATCCGATATTATTTCACGTGATAATTCTATTTTTTGGGGTTCTCTTAAAGGTAGATCCATTTCGTATAAATCACCCTCCCGCTTAACTTTAAGTGGTCCACTAGCAGTATTAAATGTCATATTTTTAATTCCTATATCAACATAATTAGAAATAACGTAAGAGGTTCCCAAAGTAGCATGTCCGCATAAATCTATTTCAGCCTTTGGAGTAAACCATCTTAGATCATAATCATTGCCTTTTTTAACCACAAAAGCTGTTTCTGATAAGTTATTTTCTCCTGCAATTTTTTGCATTGTACTGTCATCTATTGGATTATCTAAAACACATACTCCTGCTGGATTTCCTTTGAATACTTCATCAGTAAAGGCATCAACAACATAATATTTCATCCTTATCTCTCCCTAAAATATAATTTATTGGCTACTATGACTTAATTTTATTATACACAATGCGGACATTTTCTGCTAACAAATAATATACTGTTATTGTAAGCTTTATTGCAAGGAATGAATATATAATGTTTTTTCTAAAAGGTAAAATCAATCCAAACCTCTATGCCTTAACAGTAAAAAATGAGCATAGAAGTTTTAGAATACTTATACATTGCAAAAATTTTATAAACAGAATTACATCAAGGCTAAAATCACATAAGTGTACTATTTATTATACTATAGATACGCTAAATTGCATTTGTGCCTCAGCTTCTTCTTTTATGATAACTAGACTTACCGAATACCCTGAGGTGGATTATATAACCCTTGATAATTTTGCAAATATATGTGGTCACAATGTACATTCAGCAAACAACATCGGCTCTAGCCTCACAAAGAATTCTAAATTAGCAGGCAGAGGAATACGAATAGGCATTATAGATACTGGTGTTTATCCTCATAAGGATCTAAAATATCCAACTCCAAAAATATATAAATTTTTAGATATCATAAATGGACTTAACTATCCATATGATGATAATGGTCATGGAACCTTTATAAGCGGGTTAATTGCTGCAAGTGGCTCAAGTTCTAAAGGAACATATATTGGTATAGCACCAGAAAGTTCAATATATATGATAAAAGCCTTTGAAGCCACTGGAAAAGCATACGTATCATCAGTATTAACGGCTCTAGATATTCTCATAAAAGAAAGTGCCGAAAGCAACCTAAAAATAATATGTCTTCCTTTTGAAACCTCTTTCCAGGATTCATTTATTGATTCCTTGTTTTCAAAATTATTTACTCTTGCAAATAAAAATAATATTGTTGTAGTTCTTCCTTCTGGAAACAATAAAAATGATAAAAATTCAATGATAGGCATAGCAACTCTTAGTAATTGCGTAACCGTATCTGGGATAACTTCTAGCACGCAAAAAAAAGTTTATACTTATTCTTCTTCTGGTCCTTGTGGGAAACCTGAAAAGCCTGATTTTTGTGCGGCATGTACAGACTTAACTTCTCTTAATTGTGATACTGCTTTTGTATCCGAAAGAAATGGAATAAAATTATATCCACGAGAACTAAAGGAGCCTTACACCACTTATACCGGCACCTCATGCGCTGCTGCATTTACAGCTGGTGTATTTGCATTGCTTTTTGAAAAAATTCCTGATTTGCAATGCAAGGATGCAATTTCAATGATAAAAACTTCATGCAAACTATTAGATGTTCCAAAATGGCAGCAGGGTTATGGATATATAGATTTTAGAGATTTATTTTTTTAGCATATAATTTTAACGCATAAAAAAATAAAAACAGCACATATTATAAGTGACAGTGAAAGAGAAACTTCTTTATTAGCTGCCACGTTTAGTAAACGAAATTGCATTTGAAACAATTTCGCAATCAAGTAGATAACCATGGTTGTTTACTTGTCTAAATACTGCCCCTGAGGCCCAACCCCCCAGGGGCTATCATTTCTAGATTGATTTTAAATAGAGTTGTCACATTAAATATGTTGTTACTTCGCATTATTTTTTTACGACATAATAACCATAAATATTGGTATTGTAATCATTGAAAGAACTGTACTTAAAGTAACCATCACTGCTGCATATTTGCTGTCTGCACCATAAACCTTCGCAATTATAGGTGCATTTGTCATTACTGGCATAGCAGATTGCATGATAAAGACATCCTTCATAAGCTTTGGTATTGGTATTAATATAAGAATTATAATCATTATTAGTGGACATACCAAAAATCTTCCTAACAAAACACCTATAACATCTTTATCAATTTTCAATTCTTTAAGCTTTACAGAATGAATACTTATTCCTATAAAAATCATTGAAAGCGGAGTTGTTAAATTTCCAAGATACTTACAAGTATTCATAATAAAGAGTGGAAGTTCTATTTTTAAAAGCACTAAAATAATAGCAATTATAAATCCCAAAAGTGGAGGAGATATAATTCTTTTTATAGTTGTCTTGCTAAGTATTCCTCCATGCTCTCCAGGAGCATCTTTACTTATACAATAAACTCCAAGAGTCCAGAAGAAAGTTGTATTTGCTATGTAATACAAAAGAACATACGGAACACTTTTTTCTCCAAACAACGCTATATTTACTGGAAGCCCAATGAATATAGTATTCGAATTAAAAAACATAGACTGAAAGGTTCCCTGTCTTGACTTTTGAACCTTTAAAATTTTTGATACTGCAATTGCAATTATGTAGCAAGCAGCTATAGACAAAAAAGGAGCTATAAGCCCCTTTGATAAATTCATAAGCTTGCCCTTTGTAAAATTTCCCATGATATCAGAAACCATAAGTGCTGGCAGTGATACATTGGTGACAAGCTTTGCAAAACTTTTTGAAGTTTCTTCGTTAAACCACTTTTTTTCAGTTAATACATATCCTATAGATATCATTATTACAATAGTTAAAATGCCTTGAATTGCATTTAATAGAACCACTAAAATCCCTTCCTTGGTAACAATATTAGGATCTAAATATAACCTCTTCCCTGCTAAACATATATCTTGCCAAAAGAAGAGCTCCTACTATATATACTACCATCCAACCAAAGGTCATTGCAATATGTGTGTAGTTGTGAATTCCAACTAAAAATTCTTTCATAAGACAAGTTGCATTGGTAATTGGAATGTTAAAATAAAAGGTTTCTATACTCTTAGCATCCTTCATCATTACAGCATAGACTAAAACCATTGCTATGATAGTTATTGGACTTAAATATGTTTGAGCTTCTTTAAATGATCTTGCATATATACTTATTGCAAGCTCTATTGCTCCAAAAACCACCGTTGTTAATATTGGTATGATTATTATTAGAATAAAAGTTGCAGTATCTAAATTAATACCCTTTCCATCTCCAAACATTCCATTCTTCTGTTTCATTGTTAGATAAACTCCAAGGAGAGATGCTAATGACATTATTATTCCCATTGTGCTTATTGCCATAAGCTTGCCCCATAAAATTGACATTCTACTTGCTTTAGTAGTAAGTAATGGTTCAAGGGTTCCTCTTTCTTTTTCACCAGCTCCCAAATCTACAGAAGGTGCTATTGTACTTGTTGCCCCATAAAGCATTAATAACATTGGTATAAGCATTGTTACAAGAAAAGCACTCTTACCATCACCTTTTTGCATCTCATCCTTTACTATATTTATAGGTGTAAGTATATCTGGATTTATATTCTTCTTTGAAAGTCTCGATGCTACAATTTGTTTTGAGTAAGCTTGTACATAAGCATTTATAACTTCTGTAGCCGTATCTGCATCTGCGCTTGAATCATCATAACTTAAAGTTAGTTTTGTATTTAAATCACTTTTCAACTTTTCATCAAAATCTTTTGGAATAGTAACTGCAACTAATATTTTCCCATCCTTAATGTCCTTTTTAATATCACCGGATTTAACTATCTTTATATTCTTTTGAGACTTTAAAAATTCTCCAAAACTGCTTTGTCCTTTATCAACTACAGCTGTTTTTACACTTTGCTTTATTTTATTTTGGCTACTATTAAAAGTTCCTAATAAAAGTGATAAAAGCGGCAAAAGTAAAATTGGAAGTAGTACACTCATTATTATTGTTTTTCTATCCCTAAACATATCTGTAATTTCTTTTTTAAATACCAAAACTGTTGTATTAACCTTCATATTCTTCACCTCTATTTATAAGACTTACAAATACCTCTTCAAGATCATTATTGTTGTATTTCTCTTTTAACTCTTCTATTGTTCCCTGCTCTATTAGCTTTCCTTTGTGTATTATAACCACTCTATCACATAACTTTTCAACCTCAGTCATGCTGTGACTTGAAAAAACCACTGCCTTATTTTGTTTTTTACAATTTAAAATAAAATCCTGAACTATTCTTGCTGCGCTTACATCAAGCCCTGTAGTTGGTTCATCAAATAATACTACAGAAGGATTGTGAACAATAGACCTTGCTATAGAAACCTTTTGCTTCATTCCTCTTGAAAACTTTCCAACTCTTTTATCCATATAATCTTGCATTTCAAGCTGATTTGAAAGATTTGCTATGCTTGTCTTAGCTTCTTCATCTGACATTCCATTAAGCTTTGCAAAATACATCATATTTTCTCTCGCCGTAAGCCTGTCATAAAGTCCAACATCTCCTCCAAAGAGGATTCCTATTTCACCTCTAACCTTATAAGGTTCCTTTGAAGCATCATATCCATTTATAATTGCCTTTCCCTCTGAAATTTTAAGCATTGTTGCAAGCATTCTTAAAGTCGTTGTTTTGCCCGCTCCATTTTCACCTAAAAGTCCAACTATTTCTCCATTATTAACATTAAAACTTATATTATCTACAGCTTTAACTTTTTTAAATTGCTTTGTAATTCCAATAACTTCTACCATCTTGCTACCCCCTTAGGAAACTATATGTATATATTTTATTAAATAATATGTTTTTTTCATAGTACTATAAGTAATTAAGAAAATTACTTAAGTCACTTTTGTTAATTCACAGCTCACAATGCTGAAGGAACCATTTAAAAAAGTCCTAATAAATCTTGACTTAAAAATCGTAAAATACTTAGACATTTCAATTGTCTGAGAATTTTCTCAGCGAGTAAACATGCACGGGGCATGGGCTAATATATAGATGACTAATACAAGTTAAAGAAGGATAATGGGATTGCATCCCAAACCTCGTATATGATCGTTATCCTTCTATACCTCAAGCATGTACTCGTTTAAAATCATCACCAAGATTTATAGGACCTTTTTAACGCAACGAAGCATTGTTACTTTTCTCTTTTATATCCTTTTCATTACAAGTAGGAAGTATATTACTACTGAAATTACAACAGGTACTGCTGCTGCAATTTTATCCTTTAACAGCATTACTTCTGCTGAACCCGAAGGCAGCAAATTTACATTATTTAAATTTTCTTTATTATCCTTAATGAGTTCTTTAATTAATGTTACTATTGCAGCTACAGCTATAATAGCAATTACACCTAAAAACACTGTAGCCATAATTTTAGCACTAGTATTATTAAGCATCGCTTGGCTTTTTTTAATTGCTGCTGTAGAATTAACTTTCATAGACCACCAGCTAAGCAAAGTATTAGTTCCATTGAATATGAAGTGTATAATCATTGATGCAAAAATAGAATTTGTAATTCTAACTACATATGCAAGCATTACTCCTAAAACTAAAGCGTACAAAAATTGTGGTGGATTAAGATGAAGTACTGCAAAAAGAAAACCGTTTATAAGTGCTGCTTTCCAAAGCTTACTTCCATTATATCCTGAAAGTACTACTCCTCTCATTGTAATTTCTTCGCATAAGGCTGGAGTAAGAGCTACCACTCCAAGCATCAAGCCTAATGGCAAGCTTTGAAGCTTGTTAAAAACATCTTGTACATTATTATAAAAGAAGAAGCTTGTTACTTGCCCTAAAAACATACCTACAGGTACAAATAAAAATCCCATTACAGCAATTAAGCCAATGCTTCTTATTTTTATCTTATTAAATCTAAGAGTTTCTTTTATAGATTGTCTTGTTATTATAAAATAAATTATTACCGGAAGTATTAAAAACATAAGTTGAGTTGTAAGCAAAGAGCTAGCTACTGTGAACTTAATGACTTTACTGATTGGTCTTATTATATATCCACCAAAAACTTGCAATAATATAAGTATAAGAAAAAATATATTTACTTTTATAGGTCTTTTCAAAATGCCTTCCTCCTCAAAATAAAATTTATATATCCTGCTTTTTTAAAACCCTCCACCCCCATATTAATGATAAACTACTCAATAAGAAAATTATAATTTCATATATAATTTCATTGCTTCTAAACATTATAACAGGAAAAAAGTACAATAACACAAAAATTATATAATACAGTAGAAAAATAAGTGCTGCCTTTGCTTTGTTTTGTGCTTCAACTAATATACTTATAAATGCTGAAGCAAACGCTACTGTTAGAAACAAAAGTATATTTTGGTAATCAACCATAATAAATTGAATTATACACAATAAGAAGCATAAAGCTATATTCAAAATAAGGTTTCCTAAAAAAGCGGCTTTCCTTGTTATACCACCTGCTACCATATATTTATATGATGGCCATGCCGAAAATATAGTTATAACTATCATTTCGGATATAAAAACCGCAGCATTATATTTAAAATATATACTTACAAAAAACATAATTAAAGACAAAATACTTATGCATATCAATGGCTTTTTCTTAATTATTAATATAGTCTGTATGCTCTTTTTCAATCCACACATATTTACTCACCCTCAATCAATGTCCTTTTTCATAAACATTTTCTTTCCTATATAATACTCTAAGAATACTGTAAGCAGTAAGCCTATTAAATATAGACCATAACTTTTATTATATTCAATAAAACCTGACATAACATTAAAGTAATTACTCTTCCAAAATGTATTTGCCACACATAATGAAATTATCGTTAAAATTAATATTATCGTTGCAAGATTATACCGCTTTGCTTTACCTATACAAATTATTGATATTAAATTAGCGAAAAAATAAATCACAGTAACAATAACAAAGTTCAAAATTATTATTTGAGTAATCGAAATAAAATCTACCCTGGAGAATCTATACCAAAAGCATATTACTTGCTCCCTATTATAGGCTATTTTATTTATCATAATAGCTATGGAAATAACTACGGATGTTATACCAGATGCAGCTAATAACAACAATATATTTTCTGAGTAATATTGCTTTCTGCTAAAGTTAAGTCTAGAAAAATACTTTAAAACCTCTCCATAAAATGCAGTTTGTATTTGAGCAAAAGATATCATTAGAAGAAGAACTGCTGAATAAACACATGCAAATTGATTTTTATAATCAGTATCTAAAGCAATAACTGCACCTATACTTAAAAGACAAATTGCTATAAGTATTAATATTACTTTGCTTAACTGTACATGAAGCTTTATTTTAAACTTTCTTTTATCAAATTCACTTAAAATTTTAATCACTTCCTTTAGTTACATAAACAAATAATTTTTGAAGGGGCAGTGCACTTATTTCAAAGCCCTCATTTTTCAAGCTTTGTTTAAAAGTTTTATCCTTTTCTTCAAATATAGCTGCCTTCAAGGTTTCACCGAATTCTTCTCTGTGAATAACCTTTGCGTTTTTCAAAGCTGCATTCAGCTTATTCTTATTGCCCATAATATAAAAAGCTTTTTCTCTAAGCTCATCACAATCTTCAAACAGTTTAAGCCTTCCTCTATCAATAATTATTGTCGACTCAAAAATTTTACTTACCTCATCAATTAAATGAGTTGAGAAAATTATAGTCCTTGGATTTTCACCATAGTCCTTTAAAAGCTCATCGTAAAATATTTCTCTTGCAGCTGCATCAAGACCAGAATAAGCCTCATCATATATTGTTAATTCTGCTCTACTTGAAAGTCCTACAACTATTGCTACAGCTGACCTCATTCCCTTTGAAAGTTCACCATATTTGCGTTTCAAATCTAAATCAAATTTTTGCACGAGTTCTTCTTTAAATTCATCATCCCAATTATTGTAAAAAATCTTTGATATATTGAATATTTCTCCTACTGTTAGATTTGAAATGAAAGAGTTCTCATCATTTACAAAACAAATTTTAGAAAGAGCCTTTTCATTTTCAAATACTTCTTCTCCAAACACCTTAATGCTACCGCTGTTTTTAACATACTGTGCAGCTATTAATTTTAGAAGAGAAGTCTTTCCAGCCCCATTTCTACCAAGTAAGCCGTATATTTTATTTTCTTCAAGTCTTATATTAAAATTATCTATTGCTTGTATTTTTCCAAACCATTTATTTAAATCTTTAATTTCAAGCGCATATGACATTTTACCACTCCTATTCACTTTCACTAAGCATTTTTATTATTTCATCCTTGGTTATATCTAGCTTTTTTGCCTCTTTAAGCATTGAAATAACATATTCATCAAAAAACAATTTTCTTCTCTTTTTCTTTATTTGCTCCTTAGCTCCAACTTTAGCAAACATTCCTATACCTCTTTTTTTAAAAAGTATTCCCTCACTTACAAGTAGATTTATTCCCTTGCCTGCAGTAGCCGGGTTTATTCCATACATAGAGGCAAACTGGTTGGTGGACATAACTTGTTCTTCTTCATTTATGTATCCATCCAATATATCATCCTCAATACCTTCCGCTACTTGAAGATATATTGGTTTTGCATCATCTAAATTTATTTTCACTGAATTTCATGCCTCCTTTACTTAGTTGGTTAATTACTTATACAACTAACTATATAACAAACGGAATACTTTTGCAAGACTATAAATCATTGACATATCATTTTTAATTTGCTACTATAAAATTATAGTAAATGATAATGAATATCAATATCGCTTTGAAGGAAGGTAATTCGCTTGCAGCAAAAATTAAAAGGTGTTCCAGAGACATTACTCATTCCACTATGGGCAAGGGCAACAGAAACGCAAAGTTCAAGCCCTATAGTAAAAGATTATAAGGCAGTAGAAATGATGAAAAACATCGATTATGATTTTTCAAAATTTGATAATACATGGTTGTCCCAAATAGGAGTTGCTGTACGAACTGAACTTTTAGACAATAGTACTAAAACCTTTATTCATAAATACCCTAATGCCGTAATTATAAATATTGGCTGTGGTCTAGATACTAGATTTTTCAGACTAGATAATGACAAAATTAAATGGTATGACCTAGACTTGCCAGAGCCAATTAGAATACGCAAACAATTTTTTGCCGAAACAGAAAGATATAAAATGATAGCTAAATCTGTTTTTGATTACTCCTGGATTAATGAAATAAACATATCAAATGAACCAGTTTTAATTATAGCTGAAGGAATACTAATGTATTTTACAGAAGATGAAATAAAAAGCTTATTTAATGAAATTATCAAAGCATTTCCAGGTGCAGAAGTACTTTTTGAAATGATGACTCCGACTGTTGCTAAAATGAGTAAACATCATGACACTGCAAGCAAACTTGGGGTTAAATTTAACTGGGGCATAAAAAGTGGAAAACAAATGGAAAGTTATAATAGTAAAATTAAGTTTATTGAAGAATGGAATTATTTTGATTATCACAGAGATAGATGGCACTGGATGCGTCTTCCTTCACTAATTCCAGCCTTTAAAAACCGCTTTAATGATAGAATTGTACACTTGAAACTCTGCTAACAATAAAAACAGTGATAACTTGTTTAAATAATGCACTATAAATGTTTACGCGAAAATTCCGTAGGTACGGAGGAATTTTTTCCTTGCACTACTGTGGGAGTGAAGGAACAATGCTGAAGAAACGATTTAAAAAAGTCCTAATAAATCTCGACTTAAAAATCGTAAAATACTTAGATATTTCAATTGTCTGAGCATTTTCTCAGCGAGTTATTGAAATTTCTTAGTATTTTACGATTTTTAAGTCTTAGATTTATAGAACTTTTTTAACGCGACAAAGCATTGTTCCTTCACTCCACTGGTTTAGTTACATGTACTGTGCCATGGGGATGTTGAGGTGGTGCATAAATTGAGTATACCTTAAGTGGTTTATTGCCTGTATTGATAACATTATGCCAAGTGCCAGCAGGTATCATAATTGCAATTTCATCATAAACCTTTGCTTGAAAATCTAACCTATTTTTATTCTTTCCCATTTTAACAATTCCCTGACCATCTTCCACACGTATGAATTGATCAACATTTGGATGAATTTCTAAGCCTATATCATCACCAGCATTAATACTCATCAAAGTAACTTGCAAATGTTTTCCTGTCCATAGCGCTGTACGAAAATTTGTATTTTGCTTAGCAGCCTCATTAATATTAACCACATAAGGTTGTGGTCCATAATCCTGCAATGAAATTGCTGCATTATCAGCTTGTGGAGAAGCAAATCTTGAGCCATATTCCATTTCATCATCAAAGGGAATATAAGGCTCATGAAAATAAGGACACTGATAAGTCCTATATCCATCATACATACTATCTTCATCATATCTTAATGTATTGCTCAAAAAAGGACAACCATATGTCCCATAATTGTTATTCATATTGTTCCTTCCTTATTGTAATATTACAGAATTATAATATGCAACAAGTTTTATAGGTGTGTATTTATTTTATCTTATAAAACATTATCTCGCTTATTTTCCGTAATGAAATGGAGGAAAATATTCCTTAAACCCACCTTGGATAAAATAATAGGGTTGAGAGAACGTTTTAAATATATTCCAATAAATCTTAGAGCCTAAAGCTTAAAAGGCTTAGAACTTTCAATTTGTCTGAGCTTTGCGAGTTATTGAAAGTTCTTAGTTTTTTAAGCTTTAGGCTCTTAGATTTATGGATTATATTTAATGTTTCGAAATCCTATTACTTTATTCTAATTTTAATCCGTTAATTATTGTTTTTAAGTTTTCTGCACTATTTTTAAGTTCTTCAACTTCATGCTGTTTAAGCGGAACTTGAAGCTTTTTCTCTATTCCGTTACTAGTTATAACGCATGGTATACTTAAAGCTACATTGTTAATTCCATATTCACCTTCAAGTGTTGATGATACTGGCAAAATACTTTCTTCATTTAAAAGTATTGCTTTCACTAGTCTACTTACACTCATTGCAATACCAGAACTTGTATAACCTTTAAGCTGTAAAACTTCTATTCCCGCTTCTCTAACTTCCTTATCTACTTCATCTTTATTTATATTGTTATTAGCATTAAAAGTAGCATCTAATTCATCAAAAGGAATTCCTGCAATATTAACACCACTCCATGCAGTAAATGAAGTTCCTCCATGCTCTCCAAGAACATATCCATGAACATTTTTACTATCTACATTAAATTTTTTACCTATGATTTTTCTCATACGTGCAGTATCAAGAAGTGTTCCTGTACCTATAATCTTATTCTTAGGATAGTCAAAATATTTCTGGCAGTAATAAGTTGCTATGTCAACCGGGTTTGTAACCACAATTATAATTGCATCCTTAGTATATTTAGTTATATTCTCCATAATTGATTTAGCAACTTTTACATTAGTATCTGCTAAAACCAATCTGTCCATCTTATCACCTATTTTTAAGCTTGGTCCTGCTGTTACAACAATTATTTGAGCATCTTTGCAATCTTCATAACTTCCTGCCCTAACATTTACATTAGGACTATATGCAAAGGATGTTGTATGACTTGCATCAAGTGCTTCTCCTCTTGCTTTTTTATCATTTATATCAACAATTACAACCTCTGACAAAAGATTAAGTGAAAGAACAGTATTAAGTACAGCTGATCCAACCATACCTGCTCCTACAACAACAAGTTTATTTTTAACAAAATTCATTATTATCCCTCCATTATTTAACTGAGTACAACGTTATACTTAATTTTAGTACAACGTTGTACCGCTAGTCAATATTATTTACTTTTATCCTAAAGTATGTAAAAATATATACATTAATCTTATTTGAAACGAGTGATTAGTAGTGGCTACCATAAAAGATGTTGCAAGATTATCTGGTGTTTCACCAAGTACTGTATCTATAATTTTAAATGGTAATTCAGCTAAAAGAAAAATATCAGAAAAAACCCAAAAGAAGGTTATTAATGCTGTTAAAGAGCTTAATTATCGTCCAAATATTTCAGCACGAAAACTTAGAGACCAAAATACTCGAAGTAATCCTACTATAGCATTATATTGGTCATCTACCATTCGTGTTAATATAATATCTAGATTTTTAAGGGGCTTACAAGATGAAATTATTAAGTCTAATTACAACTTTGATATTGTAATTTGCCCTTATAAAAATGATTTTATTCACCTTGAAAAGGGTATTAATAATAATATGTTTGATGCAGCAATTATAGCTAACGTATCTACTTTAGACATGGCTTATTTAAATAAAATCACACCAAAACTCCCAATAATTTTGTTCAATCGGTTATCAGAGAAATATTCTTCAGTAAACGTTGATAACTACAAAATGGGAGAAAAGGCAGCTAACCTATTTATTGAGAAAAAGTATAAAAGTGCTGCCGCTATACTCACTAAATCCTTAAATACTGCAATGGATAATAGAAATAAAGGTTTTACAGAAACCTGTAGCCTAAATAATATTAAAATTGCACAAGAACACATTTTAGATGCTGATAATTCCCTAAAAGGCGGTGTTCTTGCTGCAAAAAAGCTTCTAAAACTGCCAACTATGCCAAAGGCCTTGTTTTGTAATTCTGACAGCATAGCTTTAGGTTCTCTTCATGTATTTAATAAGGAAGGAATAAAAGTTCCAGAAGACATAGAAATAATTGCAATTGGAATGAATGACTCTGAGCATACTGAATTTAGCACACCACCTATTACTATAGTCGATATACCTATTGAGAAAATGGCTGGAAAATGCATTGAACTTATTTCAGATATGCTTAATCAAAAACTTGAAAAACCAACTTCCATTTTTGTTGATGCGCCCTTGATTATTAGAGATTCCTGCAAATATTAAATCAAAATAATGATATAATATATTAAAGAGGTGATTTAACATGATGTCGTCAAAATTAAATGAAAACACTCTTAAAAATATTATTGATATATTAATCAAAAATGTAAAGCCTACATTAATATATATATTTGGTTCAGCTGCTCGAAATGAACTTAGGGAAGACAGTGACATTGATATAGCATATTTAAGCGATGTAGCTTTATCAAACTATGAAATATTTATATTAGCAAATGATATTGCTGATATTGTTAAAAGAGATGTAGATTTAATAGATTTAAATAAGGCATCAACTGTATTTAAAGCACAAATCGTTGGAAACGGAAAAGTTATTTATTGCAGTGATGATACTAAGCGAATGTACTTTGAAATGTATGCTTTTAAGGATTATGCATTGCTAAATGAGGAAAGAAAAGAAATTTTAGATGGCATTAGAAAGAGAGGAAACATCTATGGGTAATGATGTTATTTTTAATAAAATATCTACAATTGAAAGATGTATAAATAGAATTAATGCTGTGTATGACAATGATTTTAAAAATTTAACTGATTATACAAAACAAGATTCAATAATATTAAACATTCAACGTTCTTGTGAAGCATGCATAGATTTAGCGATGCATATAGCTTCAGAAAAAAAGCTTGGAATACCACAAACTAGTCGTGATGCTTTTGATGTATTATATAGTAATAATATTATTGGTTCCAAGCTTACAAAGAAGTTAAAAAGCATGGTTGGCTTTAGAAATATAGCTGTACACGATTATCAAGCCGTAAATCTCGATGTTGTAAAAGAAATAATTGAGCATCATCTTATAGATTTAAAAGAATTTTGTGATACCATTATAAGCTATAAACTTTAGTGCACAATTAGTTATGCTATGGAACTTTATAAATCAGTTATATTACTGCTACTATATAATTCTTTTAATTGTACAACTTTACTCACAAACGTTCCTTTAGTAACACTCAAAAGCTTCTCAACCATATCTGCTAAAGCTTCTGACTTTTTTAAAATTTCTTCATTATTAAATCCAAAAACTTTGGGATCAAATACAAAATATAATTCAGTAAGTATAAATTCTGCTACTTCTTCTGGATACTCTGTATGAAATACCCCTTCGGCTATTCCCTGTTTTATAATATTAGTAAGCATCGCTCGCTTAGTTGCTATTTCCACTACAATTACCTTGTGATGCAAACTTGTATTTTCGTCATTATGAAGTGCCTCAACAAGTTTGTGTTTATTACTTACATTGTTTTTCTTTGATTCAACATATAATTTTATTACTATTATTAGCTTTTCTACAGCATCAATATTTTTTTCTTTTACTTTTTCCTTCATTTCCAAAAGCAATTTTTCAGAGCCTCTTGTGAAAATTGCCATAAATATATCTTCTTTTGATTTAAAATAGTAGTAAAAAGTTCCTTGAGCTACCGAAACTTTCTTTACTATATCGCTTACCGAAGTTTTATCATATCCAACAGTTGAAAAAAGCTCTTCTGCTGCATCAATTAATTCGTTTTTTCTTTCTTCTGGATCTTTTGAAATTCTCAAGTTAACCCCTCCAATTGAACGTTTTTTACCTTTAAGATGACTAATTTAATTATAATTAGTTGATTGACATAAGTCAATTAATCATCACACTGTATTACTTCTGCATTTTCTAATGAACTCAACTTTTTTATTTCGGGAAATATGAGTCTCAAAAGAATTACTACTGAAATCAAATCTGTAATTGGAGTTGCTATCCATAATCCTATAATCATCATAAACTTAGGCAATATAATAAGCATTGGTATAATTATAATAACCTGTCTAAGCATGATCAAAATTATTGAATACTTTGCCTTTTCAACATACTGAAAGTAACTTGCTCCCAAAAGCATAAATCCAAGTATAGGAAGGCTCATTGAATATAATCTCATAGCTGGTACTCCTATTACTATAAGTTCCTTAGTTCCTTGCCCAAAAACATAAAAAATATTTTTACTAAATACTTCAAATAAAATAAACCCAATTAAGGAAATAATGGTTCCAAACAAAACAGATAATTTAAATGCTTTAAGTATCTTATCATATCTTTTTGCTCCATAGTTATATCCTATTATAGGTTGAACTCCTTGATTAATACCATTTATAGGCATCAAAACCAGCATATTAACATTATATATAATACCAAAAGCTGCTACAGCTGTATTTCCTCCATATATTAAACACTCTTTACTTATAATAATATTTATTACTGCCAGTGCAACCTGCATTACAAATCCCGACATCCCTATTGAAAGCGATGAAATAACAATATCCTTTTTTAGTTTCAAATTTTCAAAATGAATTCTTATATTAGAATTTTTTGCAAAGTAAGGTGATGTAGAAAATATTGCGCCAATTGCTGTTGAAATTACTGTAGCGATGGCAGAACCAGCAACGCCCATATGGAATACAAATATAAACAGTGGGTTGAAAATTATGTTGAGAATAATTGATATTAAAAAGTTGACCATTGCCCGCTTAGCTTTTCCCTGACCCTTTAAAATGTTATTCATAGAACAGCTTAAAACTTGAAAAGGCGTTTCTAAAAGTATTATGCCTGTATAAGTTACTGCATAGCTTAAAACCTTTCCCTTTGCTCCTAACGCCATAAGTATAGGTGTTAAAAAGCTATAACCAAAAATCATTAAAATAATAGACACTATAAAAGACATGATAAATGTATTTCCAACAATAGTTTCACATTTTTTAATATTATTTTGTCCAAGATTTATAGAAACAAGTGAAGTTGCCCCTAATCCAACTAACAGTGAAAATCCCAATATTACTAAAGTTACAGTATATGATATAGTTACAGCTGAAATTCCAAGAACTCCAACTCCAATACCTACAAATATTTTGTCACACACATTATATAATGCATTTGCGAGCATAGATATTATAGATGGTATAGAAAACTTCAATAAAAGCTTTTTAATTTCTCCACTTTCCATTTCATTTACATTTGACATAATTTAACCTCCATATATTTTATTGACTGACTTAAGTCAATTAGTATTTTACACAAATGACTGACTTAAGTCAATATATGCTTTTATTAATTTCTATTTTTAAAGATAAACCATCTTGAAACTTGAAATTTATTTGTACAAAAATACCATCTTCTAGGCATTTTGGTGCAAATAAATTTCAATAGTTGAAGCAGTTTATCTATTGCTAAAATTTTTTTGTCTAACCTATCTTCCCTTTAATCCATTTTATACTATACTGTCTATCCTTATTTATTGGAGAAATCCCATCCCATATACTCATAAAAAACTCCTTAAATCCCCCAATTGTAATTGTCTCTTCTACGCTTGCTTCTTCCTCTCCTACCTTTATAATTAACTTTGCATTTTCCTTTAAAAGCATAAATTTAGGAATCTTTCTTGTCAAAGGAATCTTATCAAGTATAGCAATTTCATAATTAGGACAATTTTCAAGTAAGTTAAGCATATTTTTAAAACAATTTAAGTTACTCTTATCACTGACATTTTGAACAACTATTATCTCTTTTATATTATGATTTCTTAATATCTCTTCATCATTTATTTTATGTAATGCAAATCTTTCTTCTGTATCAATTGAAAATATATCTCCATTTCCATTTATAATATTATAGAGATTTTTATCATACTTGTAATTTATAATAGGCACTGTTTGAAGCGACATAAGGAAGACATGCTTTCTTAATGCTTCTACCTCATCCCTATTTGTATAAAAAAAGGCAGAGCTTATATATTCGCTAGTTTCATCTGATATAAAAAGTATTGCTGCTAAACTCCCAACTATAATAAATTCTGAAGGTGGAGTTATAGTGCCATATTTTATGAAATATCTTGGCTCATACCCTTTTTCTAATTTAAGAAGTTCTGTAATATTTCTTACAAGCGTAGCAATCCTAGCATCATTGTCTTTTAATCTCCAGAGATGTTTTATATTCCAGCCCTTAGTTACTAACTTTGATACAATATTTATAAAGTAATCATGAGTTTTCTCATACCCATCAAGTATATCTTTTTCACCTTGGAATGTCATAAATATTTCTTTATTACAACTATTATTTTCATACGCAGCATTTAAAATCATACTGGCATATTTAAAAACTTCTTCTTTACCCTTCACAAAACTTGGTACCTTACTTAAATTATTTCGTTTTTTTATTGGCGAATTATATTTTTTATTTAGTGTTAAAGAATTTATTTGTGCTTCCATTAATATATCCAAAATGCCAGTTTCAACTTTATATCCTAAGCTTTCTATATAATTCATATAAACTTTTTCATCCATGCCATTTGAAAGACAACCTGATATTTTTTCAACATAATCCGATTTTAGAGCTGGTGTCCTTTCACCCCTAATCCATTTTCTAACATAAGATCCATCAACATTTATTTCTCGTGCTAATTTAGAAGCTGTCCACCCTCTAAGCTCAAGTAATTGAGAAAGCAAATCCCCAAATAGCGCTTTATTTTCCATATATGTACCTCCAAAACAATTTGTCCAGTCCAGAATTGTCCCATTTATATTAAATCATAACATTTGTTTGTATAATAAGTCTATAAACAAAATCCTGGAGGTTAAAAATGACTAGCAAACGAATATACTACATAGACAAAATAAAGGTCTTACTCTGCCTAATGGTTATATCTATCCATGCTTCTGTCTGCTACGGTGGATCAGGAAGCTGGTACTACACCGAAAGCACAAGCAGTATGACGGCAAAAGTTGTATTCACAATATTTAATGCCGTTGTGCAATCTTTTTCAATGGGTTTTTTCTTTTTTATATCGGCATACTTTACACCTAGATCCTTCAATAAAAAAGGAACTCTAAAATTTTTGAAGGATAGATTTTTAAGACTTGGCATTCCAGTTATTATTTTTTATTTCATATTAAATCCCACAATTTCATATACTTTGTTAACAATACTTTATAAAAAGAATTTGTCTTATTTAAGCTTTCTTTACCACTCGATATCAAATCTAAAAAATTTAGGCTTTGGTCCATTATGGTTTGTTACGGCTTTACTTATATTCTCACTCTTTTATGTTGGAATTAAGAATTTATTTAAAAACAAAATTAGTATTCCCTTTCCTAATAATAAGATAATTTTTTCATTTATTATTTTTCTAGGCTTGCTATCATTTCTTACACGGCTTGTATGTCCAACAGGTGTTGAGATTTTAGGAATGCAGCTTGGATATTTTCCGCAATATATTTTTCTTTTTACTCTTGGAATTATCGCCTACGAAAACAATTGGCTTAATGAAATAAAAAGTTCCTGTGCAAACTTATGGTTCAACATAGCTATTGCAAGTATATTTATATTAGTAATAACCCTCTTACTTGGTGCAAACTCAAATAGCGTTGATGACTTCTTAGGAGGCCTTCACTGGCAGTCATTTATATATGCAGCCTGGGAACAGTTTATGTGTGTTGGAGTTTGTTTAAAATTTATAACTTCTTTTAGGGACAAGTTTAATACTTATTCAAGTTTTTGGTCTTCTATGGCTTTAAGCAGCTATCCTGTGTATATAATTCATGCCCCTATCAGTGTTTTAATTGAATGTTTAATTATTGGTTTTTCAGTTCATCCATTTATAAAATTTTCAATTGTTGTTACCTCTGTTAGTGTTATTTGTTTTTCTTTGAGCCATTACGTTTTAAGAAGACTACCATTACTTAAAAAAATATTATAAAGGAGACTTATTATGCTGTTTAAATCTGAGATTTTTGATAAGCTTCAATTCCTTTTTGAAACTTATAAATTTAATGATCATAATCTTCACTGTATTATACACTTTAACGGTAACATTAATAAAACAGTTTTAAAAAAAGCTCTAACTATAACCTTAGATGTTGTTCCAATATTAAGCAGTAAATACGTAGAAAATACTAAAGAACCCTACTGGGAAAGAATAGATAGTTCAAGTTTTAAAGATATTCTAACTTTTGCAAACACTAAAAGTGAATTTAATTCATTTATCACATCAAGAACTAATGAAGCCACCGGACCTCAAGTAAAAGCTTGTCTGCTTAATTCAAGTAATGATTCATTATGCATACTTATGAACCATATGATATGCGATGCTGCTGGTTTCAAAGAATACCTTTATTTGCTGTGCAGCTTATATTCAAATTTACTAAAGAATCCTGGCTACACAGTAAAGCACCTTCTTAATGGAGATAGAAGCATAGATGTTATAAACAATAAGTTTAGCTTCAAAGACAAATTTAAAACACTTATGCTTCAAGGAAAAGAAAGCAATGGTTTTATTGATCTCAACTTCCCAATGAGTAGCGAAAAAGAAGCGAAACCATTTATATTAACACATGAAATTCCTGAAGATAGATTTTTATCTATAAAAAAATACTGTAAAAGCCACAAGATTACAATTAACGATGTAACTCTTGCTGCATTCTACAGAGCACTTTATAAAATTCTAAATAAAAATGAACTCAGTATATCAGTAGCGGTAGATATGCGTAAATATTTAAAAGATAAAAATATCAATGCACTTACCAATCTTAGTGCTACAGTTATTAGTAATCTAAATATTGAAGCTAATGATACTTTTGATGATACTGTAAGAAAGGTTAACAATGACATGAATTTAAAAAAGAAGAATTTTATTGGACTAAATGCCTTCGTTAAAATTTCACTGCTCTTTAAATTATTTAGCTACAAGCATGTTAAAAAGTTACTTAAAAATGGTTTTAAAAACCCCCTAATAGGCATGACCAATATTGGAATTCTAGATTCTAAAAGGCTCTGTTTTGAAGGCGCACAAATAAGTAATGCTTTTATGTTTGGTTCAATGAAATACAAACCATATTTTCAATTAGCCTTGACAAGCTATAATAATATTATGACCTTTACCGTAAA
This sequence comes from Clostridium neuense, assembly GCF_045310695.1. Lineage (NCBI taxonomy): Bacteria > Bacillati > Bacillota > Clostridia > Eubacteriales > Clostridiaceae > Clostridium > Clostridium neuense. The sequence continues at coordinate 14,786 of NZ_JBJIAA010000008.1, read as the reverse complement.
CTTATATGGTAATTCAAAAGACAAAGAAAACATAGAAAACTTTTTTTCCTTACTTGATAAAGAACTTCCAAATTAAAAAATTAGGGTACATTATTTATGAGAAAAAATTATTCTGATTTAACAGGATACCATGGAAGTTTTACTCCTGGAGACCTATGGTTTATATTATACTTATTTATTATCTCCTTAATTACTTTACCAATTATAAAAAAGCTTTCAACACATAATATAAGATTGTTTAAGGGATCATTTAAAATACTAATTATATGTATTCAATTACTATAGCCTCAGCACTGCCAAGTATAGCTGGTAAAAACATATTTGTATATGGAATTTATGTAATTTTAGGTTTTTTAATAGCTTCAGATGATATTATTCTAAGTATGCTTGAAAGTCATAAAAGCTTTTATCTCATTTGCTCAATTGCTGGATATACAATAATTTCTATTGAAATAAGTTCAATAGGTTGGCAATCAGGTTTTAGCCTTCTTGGCATAATCTTTTCCTTAATATATTACTTTACTATATGGTGCTCACTACTCACATTTATAGGCTGTGGTAAACGGTACTTAAACTTCAGTACAAATTTTCTTTCACATTTTTCCCATGCATCCTTCACAATTTATATTATTCATCAAACTTACATTGTTATATTTGCATATTTTATTTTAAAACTAACAAACATATTTTTGCTTCAATATATTTTAATTATAATCCTTGCACTCACTGTTAGTTTAATGACCTATGAGATATTGAAAAGATTTAGAGTATTTATATTTATGTTTGGAATCAAAGGGTGAAGTAATATTGGTTTGGGATATTAAATAAAGCTTATCACTCAAAATTCCGTAGGCACGGAGGAATTTTTTCCTTGCACTACCGTGAGAGCAAAGTAACAATGCTGAAGGAATTATTTAAAAAAATTCTAATAAATCTTAACTTAAAAACCGTAAAATCCTTAGATATTTCAATTGTCTGAGCATTTTTTCAGCGAGTTATTGAAATATCTTAGGATTTTACGGTTTTTGAGTTTTAGATTTATAGAATTTTTTTAATATGACGAAGCATTGTTACTTCGCGCACTATTATTTTTGTGCTAATATTTCATCAATTAATTCTTTAACTTCATCTTCACATTGACCACAAGCAGTACCAACTTGAGTAGCTTCTTGAACTTCGTCATATGTTGTAGCTCCATTCTCTACAGCCTTTATTATGTCCTCAACCTTAAGATCAAAACATCCACATATTATTTCATCCTTATCTCTCATCGTATTTCCTCCTCTTATTGATTATTATCTGTAATTTAAGTACCCTATAAGCAAAGTTCTATTAATGAAATCCATGTGTACTAAGATATATGAATTCTTCTCAAGTACACATGAAATTCAAATTTTCAGATGGCTATACTTAGGGGCATAAATTTATCTAGCAATAATTAGTTTCACCATTTATTACTTTAATATGTAAGATACATTAATTATTATTTTAAAATTGTAAATTGCTTCAACCCCTACTGTGCCAGAATAAACCTAGAATTCCAAGTTCCAAGGTTTTTTATCTTTATATACAAAGAATTTATATTTAATTAGTTAAAATTTTGTAGTATTATTATTCTAAATACATTTGTTTGGAGGTTATAAGATGATTGATTTATTAAAAACAAGAAGAAGCATTAGAAAATACAAAGATAAAGAAATCGAAAAAGAAAAAATTGATACACTCTTAAAAGCAGCTCTTTTATCACCATCCTCAAAAGGAAGAAGACCCTGGGAGTTTATAGCTGTAACAGACAAAAACTTGCTTGAAAGTCTTTCTCAAAGCAGACAATTTGGAAGTCAATTTTTAAAAGGAGCTCCTCTTGCAATAGTGGTTTTAGCTGACAAGGATGTCGATGTATGGGTAGAAGATGCTTCTATTGCAGCAACCATACTTCATCTAACTGCTCATTCATTAGGTCTTGGCTCTTGCTGGGTTCAAGCTCATGAGAGAATGCATACAGAAAACGAAACAACTTCCGATTATATAAAAAAGCTTTTAAATATACCTGAAAAATATAACGTTGAATGCATGATAGCAGTAGGCTATCCTGATGAAGAGAAAAAAGCTTATGAAGATAAAGATTTGCTTTACAATAAGCTCCACTTTAATAAATTTTAATAATTCTAAAAATAAATATGAACAACTATATTAAATTGGAACATTAAATAGAGCTTTATCAGCTTTATTTAATGTTCCAAATCAATATTACTTGTCCTTATTTCATTTCTATGGCACTAAACAAGTTTTCCATAAACAAGCAGTAAAGCACTCCCGTTCCAATAAGCCCTAGACAATATATAAACAAGCCCCAAACTAAACTATGGAAAAGGAAATATCCTACAACTCCAGCAAGTACTCCAGCTGGTGCAAATGCAAGCATATCAAATATTGCCATTAAAAAGCCATTTTTTCCATCGTCAAAAGATGGCATAATCAAGTTTATTAAAAGCTTATTAAAAACTGTAACTATATACGTACCCCATAATCCAAGAAGTAAAAACAACACTCCAAATAAATTAACCTTTCTATTCATAATTACAATAGGAAGTACGATACAAAGATTTAATAAAAAACTCCTTATAAAATCAAAGAAATGAAGAGAAACTATTTTCTCCCAGGCTTTACCTGGTATTATAAATAAATATTGCTTTGTTCTTTCATATTTTAATGAAGTTACACTCATTCCACCTGAAGTTACCATAATAAGCGTAGTTGTAAGGTACTCTTCTAAAATTTTACTTGAGCTTGAGTTTCGTTCTAAATATGCTACAATCATGGAAACAACAAACGCTAGTCCCCAAAATATATACATAACTACATTAGTAGATGTTCTTTGATTCACAATATTTGCTTTCCATATAAAAGCCCATGGTCCCTTAAATTCAAATTTATCTTTTACTGCCTTTACTTTCTTCTTCTCTTTTTCACCAGCTATATCTTGAATATCATCTGAATTTTGTGATTTTACAGCTTTCTTATTTCTTTCAACAACCTCAATAGTTTGAACTGCTTCTTCATAGTAATCTGTAGCAAAGTATACTGCTAAAAAGAAGAAAACTAGAGCTATAATAAATAGAGCAATGACCTTATATAATGGATTATATTCTGAAAAGAAAGGTGAAATTAAAACATCTCTTATCCATCCAACCACTGGTACATTGCTGATTATACTGCTGTTCAAGCTCCAAAATAATCCCTTTAAAATAGCCTTCTTATATAGCATTGACCCTGCTGCATATATTCCTGTTGCTGACATACACACATATACAAAACCTTTAATTAATCCATGTATTTTAAATTTCATGCAAACAGAATATATAAAAAATGAAAGTGATTTTAAAAGCAAAACTAAAAATAATAATCCAAAAGCAACATAAACAAAATTACTTAAATTTATTTTATAATACCTAACTCCATATAAAAGATACATAACTATAAAAAATAAAATCAATCCAAGACTACTGATAATGCTCCTAAGCATAGTCCATAAATATATTGTTCTTGGTTCAATTGGTGATGAAAAAAGATAATTTGCATCAGATATACTAAACTGACTTGGTCTATACTTATTAGCCGCAGAATATATAGCGTAAAAGAAAACAATTAAAAGTATTATAGTTACAATTAAAGAAATAATATTAAGAGTAAAGTTGTCTTTAACTGAAATATCAACAATTATTCTCTTTTTTGAGTTCTTACCTGAAAATAAAGGCATTGCAAACGTTATTATTACAAACAAGTATGACCACACAGTTTTTATTGCTGTAAGTGGATGTGTCATGGTAACCTTAAGATAATTCTTAAACTTCAAAAATTCTATATACGATAAATTTATACAATCCCGTACAGGGTTATTCTTTTTCATCCTCAGTTACCTCCAAAAATAGATCCTCCAAAGAAGTATCTTCTCCTGCATTAACTTTATGCCTTAAATCCTCTATAGTTCCCTCCATAATGAGAGTACCTTTCTTTAAAACAACTATTCTATCACAAAGACCTTCTGCCGTATCAAGCATATGAGTACTAATAAGAAGAGATTTCCCTTCAGCACGCAGCGCTTTAAATGCGTCTTTAAGTTCCCTTATAGCTTTAGGGTCAAGTCCTACTAAAGGTTCATCAACTAAGAACACATCTGGTTTATGCAAAAGAGCACAACAAATTGAAAGTTTTTGTCTCATTCCTTTAGATAAATCCCTTCCAAGGCTGTCCTTTTTATCCCAAAGATCAAATCTCTTTAATATTTCACTGCCATATTCCTGCCAATTATCTATATAATAAGCAAGAGCAATAAATTTCAAATGTTCCCATACCGTAAGCATAGGATATATATCCGGTGTTTCAGGTATATATGCAAGTTTGTATTTTGACTCCTGCTTTGTGCTGTCCATTCCATCCACAAGAATTCTTCCCTTTGTTTTTCTAAGAAGTCCAAGTATACATTTTATAGTTGTAGTTTTTCCTGCACCATTAGGTCCTGTAAGTCCAACTATTTCTCCTGCATTAAGATGAAAAGAGATACCATCTACTGCTTTATTTCCTTTATAGTGTTTTTTTAGATTTATTACTTCCAATACTTTTCTTTCCATTACTTACTACTCCTTAAAATTATATTTTTATAATCTATGTTTAATAAAATCCCGATTGGGCAGCATCGGGATTTTAGGGGAGGTTGGGAACACGAGTAATATTCCCTTGTATTTATTTTTTACACAATATTTATATAAAATAACAGCTTAATTAGAATTTTATGTATTCCACTGTTATATATACATAGTACACTATTGTTTTAGCTTAGTCAATATATTTTCTTCTAAATATCTAATATTTTTTGTGATAAATAACTACAAATAAGAAGTATATTATTGGCATAAAAAATAAAGCTATAACTAGGAATTGCCATAATGATATTTTTATTGAGTGTTGCAAGATAGCAGCCACAAATATAAACCAATATGATATCCAAAATGCAGTATGACCAGCCTTATTGTTAATAAATACATTTCTTTCTTCATTCTCAATTTCTATATTCCTTATAGCACTAGGTTTATTTTTTGAGTATTTATAGATAATTAACATTCCTATTCCTGTAGGAAGAAAACCTATCATAATACCAAACATAAGATCTTTTTCATACCCAAATACTAAACCCAAAACTGCCGCCAGTCCTCCTACAGCAATAAATATTCCTGAATATAAAATTCCTTTTTTTATATAAGCTTCTACATTCATCTATAATTCCTCCTCAAAAATAAAAATCTCCTCAATAGTCATTTTAAAAGTCTTTGATATGCTATGTGCCAAGGTTATGGATGGATTATATTTTCCATTTTCAAGCGATATAATTGTTTGCCTTGACACGTGAACTTTTTCTGCTAAATCCTGCTGTGTAAATCCAAACTGTTCTCTTAAAGCTCTAATTTTATTTTTCAATCCTAGGAACTCCTTATGTTAAGTTTACTTTACATTAATTGTATTACTATATCAAATGCATGTCAAGTTTGCTTTACATTGTTTTAATAAAAAAATCCCGATTGAGTATATCAGGATTTTAGGGGAGCTTTAGAATAAAAGATCTTATTTCTGTATCTGTACATCTACGTTGTAATTTGGTAAAAGCTTGCCATCGTTATTATCTATAGATATTTCTACAGGTATATTTGTCTCTCCGTTTTGTTCTGTTACTGCTGCATTTGATATGGCAACTACTTTTCCTGTGTATTTTGCAGAAGAATTTGATGTAGGAACTATAGTAACTGTTTTTCCAACTTGAACATCCTTTATAAATTCCTCTCCAACCTTGGCGTTTACGTACAAGCTGCTTAAATCTTGAAGACTGAGAATTTTTTGTTGGGCTGAAACCACATCACCCTTTTTATAATTAAGCTCTGTCACAACAGCATTGTCCATATCAGAAATCACACTGCCATCACTTAAATAACTTTTGTTTAAAATTGAATTAAGAGCATCAACCTCTGCTTGCTCTGCTGCTATTTTTGCATCCTGGGCATTTTTTTGATTATCAGTTTGATTTTGAGCATCGTTTTTTAAATCTTTATCTGCTTCTACAGCCTTCTCTTTAGCTGTTATTTGGTAGTTAAGTTGAGATATGTCTAAGTCTAAAAGTTTATCCCCTTTTTTAACTTTTTGCCCTTCTTTAACATTAATTGAATTTACCTTTATAATGGTTTGACCACCGTCTATAACTATGTTTTCAGTATTATGAGATTTTATAACACCCGATGCCTCTATATAATTACTAACAGCCTTTTTTGTAGTTTTCTTTGTATCTCCTGCACTAGAATTTGAACTTCCGCATCCAACTACTGTAACAAGCATTCCTATAATTACTGCTGACAATATTATTTTTGATCTTTTCATCTACTTTCTACCACCTTTCCATCTCTTACATATATTATCCTCTGGCCATATTTTGCAGCTTCCTCAGAGTGAGTAACCTGAACTATGGTTTTTCCCTTTTCAAGGTTTATCTCTCTTAAAAGTTCCATTACTCCTGTTCCCGTTTTACTATCTAGATTTCCAATAGGTTCATCTGCAAGTATTACATCGGGATTATTTATAAGCGCTCTTGCAATTGCAACTCTCTGCTGCTGACCACCTGAAAGTTCTCTTGGTGTGTGCTTTCTTCTATCCTCTAAGCCGACTACTTTTAATATATCCTCAAGCTTATCTTTATAATTTTTAAGCTTTTTTCCGTCGAGAAGTATTGGCAGCATTATGTTTTCTTCAACATTAAGGTTAGGTATCAAATTATAAAACTGAAATACAAAACCAACGTCCCTTCTTCTCATTATGCTTTGTTTCTTATCATTCATAGTTGATAACTCTTTACCAGCTATTTTAACACTTCCTGAAGTTGGTTTATCAAGCCCGCCAAGAAGATACAAAAGAGTACTTTTACCAGAACCTGAAGGTCCCATTATTGATACAAATTCCCCTTCTTTTATTACAAGATTAATATCTTTTAGAATGTCTACATTTGAATTACCAAGCTTAAAGGATTTATTTAAATTAACAGCTTCTATTACTGGTTTCCCAAGTTTAGGTTCAACTTTTTCATCTAAGGCTTCCATATTTATACCTCCTAATTTTTATAGATAAACAAACTTAAATGTTGAAATTTATAAGTTTCAAGTGGTTTATCTTTATTCATATTTTATAGCCTCTATAATATTTAGTTTAGATGATTTAAGAGATGGAACAATTGAAGCTATAACAGTTATTAATATTCCTAATACTATACTTGTTGCAAAAACGCTGCCGTTATATTCTAATTCCATAGGAAAATTTGCAAGTTCAAACATAAATGGCATTATGTGAATCATAAGCATTCCCCCTGCAATTCCTAAAAGACTTCCTATAAGTCCTATGGAAAGTGATTCTACAAATAGCATTTTCCTTGTTTGCGACCTACTCATTCCAACAGAAGCATATATTGCAAGTGATCTTTTTCTTTCTATAAAGCTTATGACAAAATTGTTTATTACACCAAAAGCTCCTATTATAAGTGCTATTACTGGAAATGCTTTAACTAAAAAGAGCATTTGATCATTTTGCTTTTTATTTTGTGCCTGCTCATGCTCCATTGTATCAATACCGATTTGCCTAGTTTTAAACTTTTTAGAAAGAACACTTTTTATATAATCAGGGCTCTTATAAGTCTTAATATTTAAAGAAGAGCATTGATACAATTTAAAATCTCCCTTAGCATATTTTCTAGGTACTAATGCCATATTCCCATCCTGCATCATTGTATCAAAAGAACCAACTATTTTATACTCCCTATTACCTCTAGTAGTCTTTATAGTAATATAATCTCCTATTTGCTTGTTATATCTTTTCAAATTACTCTTAGTGAGTATTATAGCTCTTCCATCATTATAATTCTTAAATACTTCACTTCTGTCTTGAAGAGTTTTAACCTTTGCAAAATTATCTATTTCATAGGTATCCATAAAATAAATTGCTGTAATCGCCTCTTTGCTTTGAGCAACCTCAATATTTCGCGATGAATAAGCTTCTTCTACTTCTTTAATTCCCGCGGTATTTTTCACATTATCAATGGTTGCTCTATCAAAGGAATTTCCATCCTCATTCCATACAACCACATCATAATTAAAAAAGCTATAAGCTTTAGCAAGTACTGCACCAGAACTAGCACTAACAACATTAATCATAAATAAAGTTGATATTCCTATTGCCAAAAGTGAGATATTATTTATTAAACTTTTATTCTTTCTTAAATTCTTCGCAGCAAGACTTCCTTCATTTCCAAATATAATGTTGTAAAATCTATTCAATACTATTGCCAAAAGCTCAGTAACATATGGGATAATCATTACAATGCCAATAACTGAAAGTACCATACATACTACAAGCAGCATTAATCCTTCACTGCTATTTAAAGAGCTTCCTTTAATGATGCTTGGAATAATGATTGTGCTTAATACAAATACCAAACCCAAAACTAGTTTCCAAAGCTTTTCTTTTTCAACATTATCTATAGTATTAAGTACAACATCCTTTACTGATAATCTTGATGATTTTATTATAGGTAGGATAGCACTCAAAAACGATATGACTATTGAAAATATGAATGCGCTTATTAATTGTCCAGAAGTATAATTAACTGAAGCTGTTATAGCCACTCCTTGTGCCATACTTGATGCCATGAGCTTCATTAGTACTTTAAGTACTCCTATACCAGCAAGATCTCCTATTGCACCGCCCATTATGCCGTATATTATACTTTCTCCTACAAGAACCATACTAGTAGATGTTTTTGTAGCACCAATGCTTCTAAAGGTTCCTATAACCGGAAGTCTTTCTGCAACTATTACCTTAAATACTGTATATATTATGAACGTGCTCATCATTAAAACTACAATCATCATAAGTCTAAATGCTGTAGTTATAGAACCAAGTGCTTCATCTATTGCTTTTTCATTAATTACCTTCGCTACAGTATAGTTCTTATAAACTGGAGTCAGCTCATTTACAATTTTATCTATATCATCAGCTTTTGAAGCTTTCATATATATATTTGACACTTTTCCCTTTACATTGTTTATATTTTCAGCTTGCTCCATAGGGATTACTGCCATCATATTTTGTTCGCTTTCCATTGCAAACATACCTTTATTCTCAGCTATGCCAACTATATTAAAATTTTGCTTTACAGCCTCCTTGCCAACTTTCACTGGAAGTTTATCTCCTACTGATAGTCCATATTGATCAGCAGCTTTTTTACTTATTATTATCTTGTTTCCACTAAAAGGTGTAACAGATCCCTTACTATTAAAATCAAACAAGTCCATAAATTTTATGTCATCATAATTGAAGCCTCTAAGAATTATGTTCCTATCCTTACTATCATGGGCATATACCCCATTTGCATCTAATTCTCCAGTTATATAATCAGTTTTACTTCTTACTATATCTGTTTTTTCTATATTTAAATACGGTGTTGGAGATTTACTGTTTGTGTTTATTTCTATATCTGCATTTCCATAAAACTGTCTTACAATATCCACATAAGTTTGCTTTATACTCGTATTCATACCACTTGATGCAAAAAACAATGCTGTTGATGCCATTATTGAAAAGACTACAAGAAAAGTCCTTAATTTCTTTTCTTTTATATTCCTTAGCATAAATTTAAGAATTATTCCCATTCAGTCACCTCATTTCTCCTTATTAGTTTATATATCATACTGTATTATTCATATAGTATACTATTTTACACATAGAATTAATATATTATATTATACAAAATAATGTTGTAACTTTATACTGACTTGAGTAATAAAAACATATGACTAATGTCACATTTATAATTCTAGCTTCCTATTGTTTATTTTTTATTAACTAAATCTTACTAATTTCTTATGATTCTTACGTGCTAGTGTAAAAAATGAATAATCGTAATGACAACAGAAGGAAAATTTCCAATAAAATCACTAATAAAATGTGCTGTCATTGGGATATAAATATTCTTTGTTTTTATATAAGCTATACTAAAAGGAATTCCCCATATCATTGCCTGTAAAATCCCATATGGAGTAAGAGAATGCTCCAATGCAAACAAAAGCAGACTTACAATAGTAGATAGAAACAAAACCTTTTTACTTTCAAAATTTATCATTGCCTTTCTATAAAATAATTCTTCTGCCAAACACGGGAAAATTATTGTTGATATTGCAAACGCAATTAACTTTATCCATGTATTTTTCTCTAAATTAATCATTCCACTATCTAAATTATGAAAAACCATTTTAGGTAAATAGCTTACCACAAAGGCTAAAACTAAAAATAAAAATGTTACTCCTACAGGTACCCAGAACTTCTTTCCAGCAGTTAAATTTACTTTCAGCTCCTTTAAACTGAAATTTCTTCTTAGTACAAAATACACAATAATTCCAAAGTAAAATAAAAAATTAGTATATACAAAATATCTCTCTGGCAAAAAGATACATGACATAAGAAATAATACTTCCCACAAAATTGGCACTACCAACCCTATTATGTATTTTTTCATTTTACTCCCCCCATATCCAATTTTTATATTACAATATTTTATTTATATTATACTTATATATACCTCGTCTGTCAAAGTACATTTACAAATAAAAAGCTTAGCTCGTAAAATTATTTTGCGAGCTAAGCTTTTTATTTTTCCTTATACATCCAAAAGCAGCCAATATTGCTGATATAACAATAGAACTCAATATGTAATAATCATTGAGAGTTCATTTGCTCCAGAATTTCCAACAAAGTTTTCAGTGATTTTCTGAATTCCTATCTCACAAACTACACCAAATAGTAATACTGTAATAGCAGCACTATAAAACTTATTAATTTTAGTATAAAACCATATAAATAAAGAACTGCCTAGGGCTAAAATTGACAAAATTACTATAGGAAGTGCAAGCGGAGTTACCCATCCTTTAACAGGTGCAAGATATTGTATCAAGAATAAATAAGGTATTAAAGTTACTGTAAATCCTGCTAAGGAAATCACTGCCCTAAATCTTTTTAATTTAAATATAGGAATTATTATAGCCATAAAACAATGAATGCTCCTACCACATATAACGACCAATTAAATTTATTATTAACGAGATAATTACACAGCAAACAAATACATGATGAAAGTATAGAAATTATGAAGATTATTGCAATCACAATATTTTTAATAATATCAACCTATGAATAGTTGAATATATAATATCTACGAAGAGTAGACTTCGCAATTTTAAACATACTAAAAAGCTTTGCTCTAAATAAGTACAAAATCTACTCTTATTTAAAACAAAGCCTACCTATAAAACTTACTTTTGACACTTAAATATTGCATATGTTGGTGTTTCTAAATATCCATAATACCTTGGCAAATTATTTTCCTTCCATTCTGCTGGAGGTATTCGCTCTAACATCTCTTTAATCTGAAAGCCAGATTTCACAATAGCATTTATATAATCTGACATTGTATGGTGATAACTATAAGAAAGGAAATCACTTACAGCATCATTATATTCAATCCAGGGTTGAATATAAGCCCTCAGTCTGTAATCCAGATATCTAATTTTCCATTCTTCATCCTTAGGAAACTTTCCATCTGCTCTCATTACTGGATAGCAAGCTGAATAAACTGGATTAATTATAGATAAAATGCATGTTCCATTTTCAGCTGTAAGTCTATAAATTTCCTTCAAGACATTATCTAAATCTTTTATATAATGAAGCATAGTTGAAGAAAATATAAGATCAAAACTGCTGGCTTCAATTTCCGAAAGACTTTCTGCATCCTTGTTAAGAAAAGTTACAATAGATCCTCTCTCTTCAGCAATTTTCTTACCTATTGCTATCATCCCTTCTGAAATATCCATGCCTACTATTTTCTTTGGTTTGTATTCTTCAAATAAAAAACTAAATCTTCCAGTTCCACATCCTAAATCAAGAATAGATTTATCTTTAAGTTCTGGAAGTATACCTTTTATAGTTCTCCATTCAATTAAGTTACTATAGGAATCCTCAACAGAAGTAAATTCCTCATACGCTTCGGCCATTTTGTCCCAATTTTCTCTTGTTTCAGTTTTATCCAAACAAATTCCCTCCTTATAAAATTAGTTCACACTAAACAATTAATATTAAATTTTCTCCATTGAAGTTTGAAAATTTAAAAAGAAACTACAATTTAAAAATCTCATGTAGTTTCTTCTTATTACTTGCATTTTAACATATTCTCTTTTTATTTCTCAATTTCATAAATGCTTATGCTTTGTTTTCGAGAGAATTTTTTTCGTTATTTATAATTCTCCAAATACTTTGCTCTGAAAGATAATATTTTTGAGATAAAACCTTAACCTTTTTGCCTTTAATGTAATCCTTATAAATTAACCTATTTCTGAATTTAAGACTTTTCCTTATCCCACTATTTTCTCCCCAAGCCTTACGTTCTTCATTTTTTCTTGGAATATATATATACACACCATCAGTATATTGCTGAATCATCTTTAATAAATCATCTGGCAATATATCCTCAGCTTTTACATAATTCATAGCTTCTGCTCCTTCCTAATATTTTCTTAGGTTAAAGCAAAAACCACAATTAAACGCATACAACAATTCGCTTAATCTATTTATGAGAATTAGGCTCCAAACGAATTATTATAAATTCGTCTTCTTGCAGTTCTCGCTTGGAGCATCTGGTTTTATTATCTAAAATCCTATAACACATGCAATCACCTCTAAATTTTGAGTTATTAATATTACTATTATATAAAATTATTAATAATATTTTCAATATATAGAGGATAGTTACATGGAATTATATAAAAATTAATATAAAGCATAAAAAAACATTGACATATTTTATTATTTAATATATAGTTGTATGTACAACTAACATACTTTGAAAATAAAACTTTATAAAGAGGTAAAATAATGTCAGATATAAATGAAGCTTTATGCGAATGCCTATATTTTTCGTGCAATAAATTATCTAGGGCATTAGGAAAAATAGCAGATGAAGAATTTAGAATTACAGGATTATCTCCTACTTATGCATTTTTAATTAGCATTGTAAACGAAAGTGAAGGCATAAGCCAAAAAAACATAGGAGAAATTCTTCATATTACTCCATCTACAACAACCAGATTTATTGATAAACTTGAAAATAAAGGTCTTTTAAATAGAAAAAATGATGGTAAAAATTCCTTTATATATTTAACAGACAAAGGCTTAGAACTCCAAACTGAAATTAACAAAGCATGGACAAATTTTCACTTAAAATGCTTAAATGCCTTAGGCGAAGATGAATATAAAAGCCTTACAAAAGTAATTAACAATGCGTGTGAAAGTATTGATGACTTGCTCAAATAATGCACTATAAGGATTCACACCAAAATTCCGTAGGTACGGAGGAATTTTTTCCTTGCACTACCGTGGGAGCCAAATAACAATGCTGACGAAACGATTTAAAAAAATTCTAATAAATCTTGACTTAAAAATCACAAAATGCTTAGAGTTTTAAATCTGTTTGAGCCATAGGCGAGTTACTCTCAACTCTTAGGATTTTATGATTTTTAAGCCTTAGATTTATATAGTTATTTAAGGGAATGCTTTTATCTAGTTCAAGAATCACATGGGCTAAACGCCCAAACCCCCGTTGGTTTATGCGACGAAGCATTGCTATTTGACATCGTATTTGTATGTACAACTAAGTATAGTTTTGTAAACTATGTTTTAAAATATAAAAGAAAATAACTGGAGGTAATAAAAATGAACGCAATTTTTAACAGGAGAAGTATAAGAAAATATAAGGATAAACCAATTGAAAAAGAAAAAGTAGAAAAACTTTTAAGAGCAGCAATGCAGGCTCCATCAGCAGCTAATCAACAACCCTGGGAGTTTATAGTTGTTCAAAATAAAGATACCTTAAGCAAGCTTTCAAATATGAGTCCTTATTCAAAAATGGTAGCAAGCTGCGGCGTTGCAATTGTGCTTGTTGCAAATGCTGAAGCCTTTAGAGTTGAAACAGGCTGGCAGCACGATATGGGAGCTGCAGCAGAAAATCTTTTATTAGAGGCAGTAGAATTAGATCTTGGAGCCGTATGGCTTGGAGTTGCAACATCAGAAGATGCTTCTAAATTTATAACAAATTTCTTTTACCTGCCAGAGAATATTAAACCTTTTGCTTTAATTTCTGTTGGATATCCAGATGAGGGGCAAGAAAATAAATTCATAGACAGATTCAATGAAAGCAAAGTACATTATGAAAGCTGGAAATAAATAAAGAGGTGTATATATGGTAAAAGTAGTTGCAAAACATTTTGTAAAAAAAGACAAAATTCAAGAAATGCTAAGTGTTGTAAAAGAACTTGTAGCAATAACTATAAAACAACAAGGCTGCATAAATTATGAGATGTACCAAGATGAAAAAGATAAGAGTATACTTACAATGATAGAAGAGTGGAATACCAGAGAGGATTTAACAAACCATTTGAATTCTAATGAATTTAAGTCCCTTGCACCACAACTTGAAAAATTCATGGATAAACCAGTTGAAATTAATATTTATAAGAAAGTAATATAAAACTTTATAACATAATTTTCTATAAAAAGATTCCCGCCTAAAATTCCGTAGGCACGGAGGAATTTTTGAGGCCACTGAAAAAGTCCTAATTGAATAAAAGATTAATGCATTTTCCAAAAACTGATAACAG
>NZ_JBJIAA010000007.1:0-235937 GCF_045310695.1 Clostridium neuense | reverse complement strand
AGTGCAAAAATCAATGTAATTTTGCACTCAAAAGTTATTGTATTTTTTGTTTTTGAACCTCTAAAGTAAACCCGTTATATTTTTCCTATCTCTTTTTTCTTCTCTCCATATATTTCTTTTCTTCTGTATTTTGGTGCAAATACTACATGATATTTACATCTCCATTTAGTATGTGCTAAACTATTACTGTCCATTTAGGGCAGACCTCCTTTGATTTTAGATTTGGCTGACGAGACCATCTCTATTTTATCAAAGTGAGGTTTTTTTGTTCATCGCTTAAGCTATTCTGAACACACCTGCACAGCAGGTGGTTTTCATAAATGACAATAAAAAAGTAAATCCTCTTAAAAGAGAATTTACTTAAGCCAAACTTTTGATATAAATAATAGCACAACAAAGAATATTAATCCAAGCGCTATAAAGATAGGCACAAACACCTGAAATCCAGCTATAATCATAGCAAAAATATCCTCATATGTAACTTGAAAATCATCTTTTTTTGATTTTAATTTACGTTTTAAAAGCCTATTTAATTTTTCACTCTTCATAATATCACCTCTAAATTTGCTATTAAATTAAATGGCATGCAACAAAATGCCCGCTTCCAGCATCCTTATATTGTGGAATTTCTTCTGAACATTTCTTACTAGCATATGGACACCTAGTGTGAAATTTGCAACCAGAAGGAGGATTAGATGCACTTGGTATATCACCTTTAAGTATTATCCTATTTCTCTTATAATCAGGATCTGGCACAGGTACAGCAGAAAGTAACGCCTTTGTATATGGATGAAGAGGTCTTTCATATATATCTTCCTTTGATGCAAGTTCTACAAGAGAACCCAAATACATAACTCCAACTCTAGTGCTTATATGTTTAACCACACTTAAATCATGAGATATAAATAAATATGAAAATCCCTTTTGTTCCTGAAGATCACAAAGTAAATTTACTATCTGAGCCTGTATCGAAACATCAAGTGCAGAAACTGGCTCATCTGCAACTATAAAATCAGGATTTAAAGCAAGTGCCCTTGCTATACCTATTCTTTGCCTTTGACCACCAGAAAACTCATGTGGATATCTTGAAATCTGATAAGGCGCAAGACCACAAATTTTCATTGTTTCAAGCACTATATCATTCACATTGCCTTTATCTGCCATACCATGATCTAAAAGAGCTTCTCCTATGATTTCGCCTATAGTCATTCTAGGATCTAATGAGCTATAAGGATCCTGGAATATAATTTGCATCTTAGGTCTAACCTTAGTAAGTTCTCTCTTACTCATAGAAAATATATCTTTATTTTCAAATTCAACTTTTCCAGATGTTCTTTCTATCAACCTTAAAATTGTTCTTCCGGTAGTACTTTTACCGCAGCCAGATTCTCCAACAAGTCCAAGTGTTTCACCTTTTTTAAGTTCAAAAGAAACATCATCAACTGCTTTGACATGACCTACAGTCTTTTGAAAAAAACCACCCGTTATAGGGAAATATTTTTTTAAGTGTTCAACCTTTAATATAGTTTCAGCCATTATTTTCCCTCCTCATAAAGCCAACATGCAACTTTATGTACATCATTAACCTGTACCAAATGCGGCTGCTTTTTACGACATATATCTTTAGCCTTTTCGCATCTTTCACAAAAATAACAATTTTCTGGCATGCCTACTGGGTTAGGAACCTGTCCAGGTATAGAATACAATCTGTCAACTTTATCATTTATTGATGGTTTTGATTTAAGCAATCCTACAGTATACGGATGCAGCGGATTCTTAAATAATTCATGCACAGGAGCCTCTTCAACAACCTTTCCAGCATACATGACAACAACATAATCCGCCATTTCTGCAACAACACCCAAATCATGTGTTATAAGCATAATAGCTGTATTCAATTTCTTTTTTAGATCCCTCATAAGATCAAGAATCTGCGCTTGAATAGTAACATCAAGAGCTGTTGTTGGCTCATCAGCAATTAATAATTCAGGATCACAAGATAATGCCATTGCTATCATAGCACGCTGTCTCATACCACCACTTAATTCATGAGGATAAGAATCAAATATTGAATCTGCTCTAGGTATTCCTACTAATTTCAAAACATCTATTGAAGCTTTTCTAGCTTCTTCTTTTGATAATTTTTTGTGAAGCATTAAAGATTCGGAAATTTGATATCCAATCGTAAATACAGGATTTAATGATGTCATAGGTTCCTGGAATATTACTGATATTTCATTTCCTCTTATCTCTCTAAGTTCATCTTCTGATAAATCCAGGAGATTTTTCCCCTTAAATATTATCTCACCAGAAACGATCTTTCCAGGAGGACTTGGTATTAATTTCAAAATTGACATAGATGTTACACTTTTTCCACAACCTGATTCTCCAACAACACAAACAGTTTCTCCCTGTCTTATATTGAAGCTTACATCGTTGACAGACTTTACAACACCAGACTGTGTGTAAAAGTATGTACACAAGTTTTTTACTTCCAACAATTCTTTTGCCATTACTTCGCCCTCCTACCTTCTAAGTTTTGGATCAAGTGCATCTCTAAGTGCATCTCCAATAACATTAATTGCTATAACAGTCAAAAATATACCAACGCCTGGTGGTATCCAAAGCCATGGATAATGCTGCAATGTATACAAATCGTTAACAACTTGTATCATATTTCCCCAGGAAGCAGTAGGTGGTATAACTCCAAGTCCTAAGAAACTAAGTGCAGATTCAGCAAGTATATTCGAACCTACTCCAAGTGTTGCTGTTACAATTATAGTTGGCAACGTATTAGGTAAAAGATGCTTAAACATCTTTCTTCTATCTTTAATTCCAAGTGCTTCAGCAGCCTGCATATATTCTTGTTCTCTAAGAGATAAAACCTCTCCTCGTACGAGTCTACAAAGCTGTGGCCAACTAAGAAAGGCTAAAATAAACATCAACCAAATAATTCTGGCACCCGGCTGAACATGAAAGTCAGACATCATAGCACCTAAAACTATTAAAATTGGCAAATAAGGTATACATAAAAATATATCAGCTATTCTCATTATAATAGAATCTATTATTCCACCATAATATCCTGACACTACACCAAGTAAAGCTCCTAATAAAACTTCTATAATAACAGAAAATACACCAACTGCAATTGATATTCTTCCACCATACATAAGTCTTGTAACTACATCTCTTCCGAGATCATCAGTTCCTAAAAGATGCTTTACATTAGGTGCCGCCTTCATTGCACCATAATCTATACCATTTTCAGCATATCCAGTTATAAAAGGTCCAACAATAGCAAATAAAACAATAAATGCTATAACAAATAATCCAACAATAGCAAGTTTGTTCTTTTTAAAGTTGTTCCAAACAATTTTGCCAGGAGTTAAAATATTTTCTTTTTGTTCTTTTTTCACATCAATCTTAGTTTCCATATTAACCCCTCCTACTTAAGTTTTATTCTTGGATCAACTAGAGCATAGCATACATCCGCCAACAAATTTCCAAGTAAAGTAAACACAACCATAATCATATTTATACCCATTAAAACACTATAATCTCTATCATTAATAGAAGTTACTGTAAGATTACCAATTCCAGGCCAAGCAAATATTTTTTCTGTAATTACAGCACCCGAAAATAATGTTCCAATGCTCATTCCAAGTATTGTAACAACTGGTATCATACCATTTCTAAGAGCATGTTTATATATAACTACTTTTTCCCTTAATCCCTTTGATCTAGCAGTTCTTATGTAATCTTGTTTTATTACTTCCAGCATACTCATTCTAACATATCTCATAAGACTGGATACATTAATTAATGTTATAACAATACCTGGCAAAACCATATGATATAAAACATCACCCAAAAGCTTAAAACCTTTATAATACTGCCCTGTACTTGTCATTCCCGACACCGGAAAAGCATGTATATCAACAGCAAGCCATTTCATGAGAAGTAATCCCATAAAAAACGATGGTAATGATATACCAATGAGTGCAATAACAGTAAAAATATTATCAAAAATAGAGTATTGCTTTGTTGCAGATATAACTCCAATGGGAATAGCTATAATTATAGAAATTATAAATCCTGTTAATTGAAGATAAAATGAATTCCAAAGATACATATTTAAAATATGTGAAACTGGTTGATTAAGCTTTATAGATTCTCCCAAATCACCATGTAAAAAGCCAACAAACCATCTTAAATACTGCATCAATTTAGGTTCATCAAGATGATATAAATGTCTAAGTTGTGCAACCTTTGCAGCAGACATATGTGGATTTGCTGCAACCATAGAAGACACTGCATCCCCTGGAGCTAATGCAAAAATCATAAATATTAAAAATGAAACTCCAATTAATACCGGTATCATTTGAAGCAGCCTTCGTGCTATGTACTGTCTCATTAATTTTCCTCCAATCCAAAACTATGCCCGGCAGCTAACCCTGCCAGGCATATAAACCTTTATTTAATTTCTGCTTTCCAAAAATAGTTAGTATAATCTTTAAATGGTGTAGGTTCAATTCCAGTTATTCTAGAACTTATTGCATACATATCATTTCTTTCATATAGAGGTATTACTGGCATTTCATCAGCAAGTTTCTTGTAAAGATCATGGAATACTTGTTTTCTACTATTTTTGTCTAAAGTAGTTAATTCCTTATCGCACAAAGCATCTACATCTTTATTTGAGTATTTACCATAGTTCTGAGTTCCATTTGTCTTAAATGTTGACGCTTGGTCTGGATCAGCAGTGCTGAATGATTGACCCATAAATGACATTTCAAAATCACCAGCCATTGTTTTGTTAAGTACTTGTTTAAATTCCATAGGTTCAGCTACAAAGTTAATTCCTAACTTTTTGTAATTTTCCTTTGCAATTGGAACAAACTTATCATTTACACTATTACCTGTAGATTGCAAGAAATGAATTTCAAATTTCTTACCATCTTTTGTTCTTATTCCATCAGATCCTTTTTTCCATCCTGCTTCATCAAGAAGTTTGTTAGCCTTATCTGGATCATATTTGTAATTTGTTACGCCTGTAGTATCATATGCCCATGAAACAACTGGTAAAGGTGTATTAATAACCTGTGCGTATTTACCAAATACAGCTTTATCTATATTAGTTCTGTCAAGACCATAAGTTAAAGCCTGACGAACTTTTACATCACTAAACATTGGGTTTGTTGTATTTAAGTTGATTATTCCATAACCCCAAGTAGGACTTATACGCATGTTGATAAATCCAGCATCTTTAAGTTCACTAACATTTTCTTCACTACAAGTAGGATCTGTAAGATCTATACCTGCTGTTTTAAGTTCCTGAATATTTGTATCATCAGTAACATTTTTAACTATTATATGTTTAATTTTAGGTTTTCCCTGCCAATAATTTTCATTGGCATCAAAGTCATATTCCTGTCCATCTTTCTTAGACTTAAGTATCCAAGCTCCTGAACCCATAGGAGAATTTTGTAATGCATCTACAGATGAAACATCTCCAGGTTTATAATTTTTACCATAGTAATCTTTTGATAATATCATAGTATGTGCAAGAGTATAAATTGCAGTTGCATTTTTTTGCTCAAGTGTAATTTTAACTGTATTCTTATCTATAACTTGTATTCCTTCAAGGTCTTTTGTCTTTCCTTTATTAAAATCTTCCCATCCTTTAATATAAGTTGTTGTTGGGTCAAACATTTTTCCTTTATAGCTTGGGTCTAATAAATACATGAAAGTAAATTTAACGTCATCAGCAGTCATTTCTGTACCGTTGCTATATTTGATTCCATTTTTTATTTTAAATGTATAAGTTAATCCATCTGATGATGTAGTCCAAGTTGCTATCCCTGGTGTTGGAGTACCATCATCATTTAAATTTCCAAGACAATCAAACATCATTTCAGTTAAATAATAATTATATGAATTACTTGTTAAATAAGGTATAAGGTTTCCTGAATCTGGTGCCACCATACCAATTACCATAGTATCTTTTCTGTTTTTAGCAACACTAGGCAATTTATTAGTATCTTCTGCTTTTATTACTGTTACATTTGCCTTAGTTAAATCTGTTTTCTTTTCATTGTCACTACTTGTTGTAGTAGAGCTTGACTGACCGCATGCAGTTAATAATACTGATGCACTCATTACTGCTGCAAGAGCAGAAACTAATGTCTTTCTTTTCATTATTTTTCCCCCTTAAAATTTACTTTAAATTTTATAATATAAAAACAATTTAAACTTAATTTACTAAAATATGTTTAACATCTTTATATAATAATTTATATTTAATGTATATATTTATATGTATAATCATTAAAAATTACCTATATAAAAATTAAATCTAAAATGTTTTTCATTTTTAATAATACTTATATTACCATCTTTCTTTTTTTTGGTCAACCCCAACGAATCCTTAAAAAACGTTTACAGTTCATGGATTACTTATTTGATGATTATCATATTTGAATAAATACACCTTCTTTTATTCATTTTACATATATATTATATATTTAAATATTTATCTAATGCACTTACAAGTATCATATTTTACAGGTATCTTATTTAATATAAGTTTAATTTCCTTATTTTCGATGTATATTTAAGATTTTATATTTTGCATAAATATTATCAAAAATGAATAAATATTTTTTTGAAATATTTTTTTTATATATTTTTCTTTATCAAAGTGGTAAGTCGATTATCCAAGAGCTATATCTTTGATAATTTATCAATTTTTATATTTAAAACTGATAAATAATAAATAAAATCATTTAACTTATAGGTTTATCTATGTGATTTATATTGTTTTGTACTTTAAAGTCTCATAAAATTATATATTTTTTCGTTGAAGCATTATATAATATTATAGATAATCTTATTCAAAATATATTATGGGGAGTGAAGTTCATGAGCATTTTTAAAGGCTCTGCCGTTGCAATAATAACACCTTTTACTGATAATGGAGTAAACTTTGACAAACTAAAGGATTTACTTAACTGGCATATTACAAGTGCTACAGATGCAATTGTAATTTGTGGAACAAGCGGAGAAGCCTCCACAATGACTTTAGAAGAAAAAAAAGAAACCATAAAATTTACTATAGATACAGTAAATAAGAGAATACCCGTAATTGCAGGAACTGGAAGCAACAATACTTCTGAAGCTGTTAAAATGAGTCAATTTGCAGAAAAAGCTGGTGCTGATGGTATTCTTGTTATAACACCTTATTATAATAAAACCACTCAAAAAGGGTTAATTGAACATTTCAAAGTGATAAATGATAGTGTAAATATACCAATCATTTTATACAATGTCCCTGGAAGAACCGGTGTAAATATATTACCAGAAACTTTATACAAGATGAAGGATTTAAAAAATATTATAGCAATAAAGGAAGCGAGTGGAAACATTAGTCAAATTGCAAAAATAAAGGCTTTATGCAAAGATAGATTTGATATATACTCCGGAAATGACGATCAAATTATACCAATACTATCCTTAGGTGGCATAGGCGTAATATCTGTTCTTGCAAATATCGCACCTAAAACAGTCCATGATATGTGTACATTATATATGGATGGTAAAACTAATGAAGCATTAAAATTACAATTAGATTCTTTAGCTCTAATCAATAGTTTGTTTATAGAGGTAAACCCTATACCAGTTAAAACAGCTATGAATCTTTTAGGAATGAACGTTGGAGATTTAAGACTTCCTCTGTGCAGCATGGAGGATAAAAATCTTAGTATTTTAAAAAATGAATTAAAAAACTATGGTATATTATAATATATTGAAACTAACTCAACTAAAAACTATATATGCATCATAATTCTTTTGATATTGGTATTTGGGGACATATATAGCTTAAGTTTTGCAGCGGTTTCACTAAAGATAAACCACTTCAACTATTGAAATTTATATGCACCATAATGCCAAGGGAACAGCATTTTAGTACAAATAAATTTCAAGTTTCAGATGGTTTATCTTTATATAAGACATTTAAAATAATAATTTCAAAAGATTATGGAGGTAAATTTATGATAAAAATTTTATTAAATGGATGCGGTGGAAAAATGGGGCACGCTGTTACAAACGCCGCTTGTGGTAAAGATGATATTTCAATTGTAGGTGGAATAGATAAATTTTCAACTGAGCATTTTTCTTATCCTCTTTTTAAAACTATAGACGAAGTAAATGTTCCTTGTGATGTAATCCTCGATTTTTCAAGACCAGATTCCCTCGATTCCATTTTAAACTATGCAGATAAAATTAAAGTTCCTATAGTTTTATGTACTACTGGCTACTCTGATAAGCAGCTTGAGAAAATAAAGGCTTTTAGCAAAGAACATGCAATTTTTCGTTCTGCTAATATGTCTATTGGCATTAACGCTTTAAATATAATTCTAAAGAAACTAAGCCAAATACTTTACGATAATTATGATATTGAAATAATTGAAAAACATCATAATCAAAAAGTTGATTCACCAAGCGGCACTGCAATTTTGCTTGCAGATACAATAAAAAATTCCATAAACGATGATAATATTTCATTTATAAATGGTAGAAATGGCATAAGTCCTAAAAAACATAATGAAATTGGAATTCATGCTGTTAGAGGTGGAAGTATTGTTGGTGAACATGAAATTTTATTTGCAGGGCAAGGAGAAACAATAGAGCTTAAGCATACAGCAATTTCAAGAGAGGTTTTTGCAGTAGGTGCTATTAAAGCATGTATCTTTATGGCTGACAAAACCTCTGGACTTTACGATATGGGAAATGTTTTAGAAGTATAGAGCTTTAAAAACTCCTTAGTAATATAATAATGAACAATAAAAGCAAACTTTTATTGTTCATTATTTTTCTATATATGCATTTTTAAAATCAACTATTCCAAATCTATTTATACTTAAAGCTTTTACATAATCTTTTTTAGCCCTTGTTATACTCAATTGATATATAGGAATTATAGGCATATCATCCATAATTACACTTTCGGCTCTTCTTATTTCCTCTTCCTTATCATTTTCTGTATTCTTATTTCTAGATTGCATTACTAAAGTGTCATATTTTGAACTGCTGTATCCTCCAAAGTTTTCTCCTCTTCCAGTTACAAAAGCATCTAAAAACACCATCGGATCAGAATAATCACCAAATATATTTTCTAAAGCCATATAATAGTCTTTCTTTGAAATTTGCTCATTAAATTTCTTAGTATCATATCCTACTAATTTAACATCAATGTTTAAATTACTCTTTAGCATATCCTTTATAATTTTCACTGTATTACTGTTATTTTCTTCCTTTATATACATTATGCTTAATTGTGGCATACTAGCTTTCTGTGAATATTCCTTAAAAAGTTCTTTTGCTTTTTTCGTATCACCATCTGCACTGTAGTATGCTCTGCTAAATGTATTACCCTTATTATCTTTGACATCTAATGGTATCAAACTAACTGCCGCTTTTCCATTACTACCAGAAACCTTGCTTGCTATTATACGCCTGTTAATCCCTAAAGAGATTGCCTTTCTAAGCCCAAGATCTTGGATCTTCTCTAAATTAATACTTAAATAGCCTAAACCTTCACACTGATATTCCTTAGCTTCACCATTTTTTATCAATTTTTCAATTTCCCCACTAGGTGGATAATCTATGATATCGACTTTACCTTCCTTATAATTTTTATAGTATTTTTGTGGATTTTCTTGAAATGTAAATTTAAGTTTATCCAATTTAACACTTTTTTTATCCCAATAATTTTTGTTTTTTACCAATATCATATTTTTATTTTTTTCCCATGAGTTAATTACAAATGCTCCATTACTTATATTTTTATTGCTTTTACCTCCAACCATTTCCTTTCTAAATGGCATAAAGGTTTGTGAAGCAGCCGCTGTTAAAAATTTAGAATTTGGAGTTTGAAGAAGTATATTTAAGGTATATTTATCTATAGCCTTCACTCCAACTTCATTCTCTGATATTTTTCCTTTATTATAATCTTCTCCGTTTTTTAAGCAGTATAATTTGTATGCATATGGAGAACCTGTAGCTGCATTTAATATTCTTTTCCATTGGTATTCAAAATCATATGCCGTTAATGGTTTTCCATCAGACCATTTTGCATTTTTTCTTAAAAAAAAGGTGTAGTTAGTATTATTTTCGGTAACATTCCACTTTTCAGCCACACCATTTTCTATTTTTCCTTTATCATTTAATTTAGTAAGTCCTTCAAATATATTTTCAATTACATTATTCCCCTCTAAAGAATTGTTAAACGCTGGATCTAAGGACTCAGGCTCATTTATTAAATTGTAAGTAATACTTTGTTTCTGCTCTTTATTTTTAGAAGTACTTTTACAGGATGATAATTCCAACGCAATAATTACTGCTAAAAAAATTGAAACCGCCTTAAATCTGGAATTTTTCAATTTTATGCACCATCCTTTCTATATAAAAATAAATCTCGTCTATTTATTTTCTCCTAAATCCATAAATTTTATAATCAATTTTGAAAATAAAAAGTACGAAGTAACAACATTTTAAAATGTTGTTACTTCGTATAAAGTAAAATCAAAAATATTTCTCTATAGTTTCCTCAAAAATACCTTAAAAACACAGCTATTAAATTAAGCTAATTATCACTAAAACAGGCTTTCCTTTTTTATTTTATTTTAAAAATTCTTTTTAATCCACTTATCTATTCTATCTATACTGATTTTAAGTTCTTCTATGCTGTATGCATATGAGATTCTAGCAAATCCTTCTCCATTTTTACCAAAAGCAGAGCCAGGTATAATTGCAACCTTTGCTTCTTTAAGGAGTCTATCGCAAAATTCTTCACTTGTTAAGCCATATTTCTTAATACTTGGAAAGATGTAAAATGCACCTCTAGGAAATCCAACCTCAAAACCTATATCTTTCAAGGCTTTGTACATGTAATCTCTTCTTTTTTTAAACTCATTTTTCATATATTCTACATCAGGTAGACAGCTTTTAAGACCTTCATAAACTCCATATTGAGATATTGATGCTGCACATGTTACAGCATACATATGGGTTTTCATTATGCCTTCCATAATTTCTTCAGTTGCACATACATATCCTACTCTAAGCCCAGTCATTGAGAAAGTTTTTGAAAATCCACTTATTAAAATAACCTTATCTCTAATATCCTCATACTGAGCTATAGAATAATAATTGTCTTCATAACATAGTGCACTGTACATTTCATCAGTTACTACCAAAATATCATTATCTCTTATTATTTTGTGTAATTTTTCTGCACCTTCCTTGTCGAGTATAGCTCCAGTTGGATTACATGGATATGACATAACTAAAACCTTAGGTTTCTCTTTTAATATTATATCTTCAATTTGTTTATAATCTATCTCAAAGTTTTCTCCTACCAAATCATAATTTATAATATTTGCACCATAAAGCTTAGCACAATTTATATATCCAGGAAAAGCCGGATCTGGTATCATTACCTTATCACCAGAATCAATGATAGCAGCAAGTGCTGACATTATACCTTCAGCTCCACCAACCGTAACACAAATTTCATCCTGGCTATAATTTATATTAAAACTTTTAAGATAATTTGCTATTTCACTTCTAAGCTCTGGTATTCCTGGATTTGGAGTATATACAGTTTTATTTTCATTAACTGCTCTAATAATTGCTTCTTTAATTTTTTTCGGAACAGGAAAATCTGGCTGTCCTAAAGTAAGTGAAATTGCTCCTTTAACCCCTGATACCTTATTATGAAATTTTCTTATGCCAGACATTTCTATTCTCTGAGTATTTTTAGATAATTTACTACTTTTCAAACTTATGACCCCCTAATATTCGATTCCTTTTCTTGCAGTTACCCCTTTTTCAAAATAATGTTTTATCGGTTTCATTTCAGTAACAAGATCTGCCTTATTTATTATGTTTAAAGGCACATTTCTTCCCGTAAGAACTAATTCAACATTCTTTGGCTTTGATTCCATTAGCTTTAATATATCCTCTTCACTTAGGAGCTTGTTTCCTAATGCTCCCATAACTTCATCCATAATAAGAATATCGCATTTTTGATTTTTTAAAACATCCATGCAAAAGTTATATGCTCTTCTTATCTCAATTTTTAGTTCCTCTTTTTCCTCATTATTTAAATTCCAGAAGAAATCCCTTTCCTTCTCAAATCTAAAAATCTTAAAATACGGTTCAAGTTTTTTTATACTGGCTAATTCACCTGTCTCACTGCCTTTTAAGAACTGAACCATATACACTATCATTTCATTTCCCGCTGCTCTCATACCAAGTCCAAGCGCTGCTGTTGTTTTTCCTTTTCCATCGCCCGTATATATTTCTATAAATCCTTCTTTAATATGATTCATATTTAATCTTCTCCATATTTTTTTAATTTGACAAGTCGCTTTTTTTATGTATAATCATTAATAATTTAGTACAATAATGATTATTTTAACTTATTAATAATAATTTATACAATATTTTTATATTTATATGATTATTTATGATAAAATATAAATTGATATACATATATTATAATTTACTAGTCTAAATTTGTAAATTATAATATGACAATATACTTATATTGAGGAGGCTACATATAATGAACTATGATTTAACAAATCCATACGAAATCGCTAAATACATAAAAGATGCAAAAAAAACAACTCCATTAAAAGTTTATGTTAATGGAAATTTAGACGATTGCGAAGCTAATAATGTTGATTGCTTCGGTACAAATAATTTTTATGTAATATTTGGAGAAAGTGAGAATGTAACAAATTTTCTCCAAAACAACAAAAACAAAATCAAAAAATTCAGAGTAGAACAAGATAGAAGAAATTCAGCTATTCCTTTAATTGATTTAACAAAAATTGATGCTCGAATAGAACCAGGTGCTATTATAAGAGATAAAGTTTCAATAGGCAAAAATGCTGTAATAATGATGGGTGCTGTAATAAATATAGGTGCTGAAATTGGTGATGGCGCAATGGTTGATATGAATGCTGTAATTGGTGCAAGAGGTAAAATCGGAAAAAGAACACATGTTGGAGCTGGAGCTGTAGTAGCAGGCGTTCTTGAACCCCCAAGTAAATCTCCCTGCGAAATAGGTGATGATGTTTTAATAGGAGCTAATTCTGTTATATTAGAAGGAGTAAAGATAGGTGATAAATCAGTAATTGCAGCTGGTTCTGTAGTTGTTGAAGATGTTCCAGCTGGCGTTGTTGTTGCAGGAAGCCCTGCAAAAATAATAAAAACAGTTGATGATAAAACCAAAGACAAAACAAAAATAATGGATGATTTAAGAAAATAAAACAATGTAAAAACAGCATTAATTTTGAATTAATGCTGTTTTACATTTTTTTTAAATTGTTCCAAACGTAAAGTCCATAGATATTTTAAATAGCACTTTTATTTATTGTATCTTCAACCTCTGCCTGTTCTTCTTGAAATTCCTCATTCTCTTTTTCAACTTTTTCCATTTTTGATATAGATACCTCATAAGCTATTTTCTTTATAGCAGTTGAATCTGATACTTTCTTTTCATATTCCCTACTTTGAAGCCTTCCCCATATTCTTATATTATCTCCCACAGTCAGACTCTCACAAAATCTTGAATTTCTTCCCCACGCTATAGTAGGTATGTAGTCCGACTTGTTATAAGCCCTATTTACTGCTAAAAGCATGTCAGATATTTCTCTTCCAAAAGGCGTAGTTCTATAAACAGGTCTTTTACATATAAATCCATCTAAGAATATCTGATTTGGATTTTTGCTTCTTTCTAGACAAGGTTGAATATTTCTCGAAAATACTGTAAGTATAAGTCTATTAGCTCCATCTACAAATTTATTATAGGATCTTAATTGTCCTTCTACTATTATTTCCTTTCCAACATCTAAATTCATACCTGTAATAAGTCTTTCTGAAACAGTTACAAATAATCTGTCCTTTGCGTCACTTAATCTTTGAACATCAAGATAAAAATTATAAAAACCTTCCCCATACATTTCGTGGCTAAATTCAAGTTTTGAAGCCACCACACCTTCAAGATATAATTTGTTATTTAACATTAAGTTGTCCATTATAACCCTTCTTTCCCTTAGTATTTAAATCTATCCCCTAAATAAAAATAAAATACAAACTTCTTTTCCATTATAATACAATTTTGCGTCAAATTTCAATAGGTAATTTTGATTTGTTTTCCATTATAGTCAATATAATAATTATTTTTATATAATAATCCTGAAACTGTTACAAAAGTGTAACCATCTCCTTTGAGCTTTTTTAATATCTTATCTAAATTTTCTGGTGTATATTTAGCATTATTATGAAACAATATTATTGAGCCTGGCTTTACTTTACTTATAACACGTTTATATTCAATTTCCTTACCTTGCTCCTTCCAGTCTATGCTATCAACATCCCACTGTATACATTTATGATTTGTTTTCTCCACAGCTTCAATAACAGAATTGTTATAAGAACCAGATGGACATCTAAAAATTTCTGTTTTTTTCCCTGTCAAAGCAAATATTTTTTCATCTGCCTTTTTAATATCATCTTCAATTTGTGATTTAGTCATGTTTGTCATGTCTGGATGTTTATTAGAGTGATTTCCTATTTCATTTCCACGTTTTGATATTTCTTTAGTTTCTTTTGGATACTCATCACACCACCTTCCAATTAAAAAAAATGTAGCTTTTGCATTATATTTATCAAGAATATCTAAAAGCTTTAAAGTATTGTCATTCCCCCAACTTGAATCAAAGGTTATAGCTATCTTTTTATCACTTGTGTCTACATTATATATAGGTAATTTTTTATTATTGCCTAAAAACACACCAATATTGCTTTTATAGATACACAAAAAAATCACAAAACTTGCTACAACCGCTACAATTGAAATTAATATTATCTTTATATCCTTCTTAGTTGTTAATATTATATGCACTGCTCTCCTCCAATATAAAATTTATTCTTCAAAATAAATATATATGAATGAATATTAAAAATTAGTAAAAACTATTCACATAATAATTTTAAGGAGGAGACCAATGCCAAATAGAAGAGCAACATTCACAAATATAAAAGGTCACAAAGAGGAATTTTCTTCTGAGGATTTAAATATTCAAAATAAATACTATCCAAGAGAAGCTAAAATCCAGAAAGCAAAAATCTCACATTATGAAAAAGAAAACTTTGTTGGTAGTGAAAAAGGAGCAAAAATCCCTATAAAGCATAAACTCACTTAATATTATTTATTCCTTTTTTATAATAATTATTATGTTTGCATAAAATATATACGTGATTTTTATAAATTTATTATAAAAAGCACCTTTTAATAGGTGCTTTTTATGTTATAATATTTATGTCAATTGTAAGCTAAAAATATTATTATATTTGTGCTTATATAAGGTTTTATATACTAATGGAGGGGGAAAAAAGATGTTTGAAGACACATTAGAATTAGCTGAAAACAAACTTCTTTTACTTTATATATTGAATGAATTAAAATTTCCTATTTCCAAAAATCAGCTTACAGAAATAGTCCTTGAAAATAATTTTATGAATTACTTTATTCTTCAGCAATATATACTAGAACTTATATCATCAAATTTTATTGAATCTGTAGAGCAAGATGGGAAACATAGAATATCTATTACTAGCTCTGGAATAAATGTTTTAAATTTATTTTCCAACAGACTCTTGGATGAAAAAAAATCAATAATTGATAATTATATAAAACTCAATTTAAACAATATAAAAAATGCAATAAGTGTCACTGCAGATTATACAATAGAAAATAAAAACAGCTATGTTGTAACCTTAAAAGCTATTGAAAATGATATAACTCTTATAGAAGTAAAATTAAATGTTGTTTCCAATAAGCAAGCAAGAGATTTATGTGCAAAATGGAAAAATTCTTCTTCTGATTTATATACAAAAATCATAAGTTTACTTACACAAGATTAAAAAATTGCAATACCAGTTGGCTCTTTGCCTATTGGTATTATTTTTTTTTTATTTCTTAAAATATCAAAACAAACTAGAACATTATTGCAGTTGTCATTTATAAATAATTTATTTTTATATTGCACTATACCTCTAAGCATACCTCCTAAATATATTCTTTTTATCTCTTTAACATTTTTCAAGCTAATTATGCTTACAGTACCATCCCCAAAATTAGCTACAAAAAGTAAATTTCCACTACACCATATATCCACCGGCCATTTTCCAACTTTTATTCTTGATACAGATAATTTATTTTTTACTGAAACTATGTTAACACTTCCAACATGATCAGTACCTATATTACTTTCACTGACAATAATATTTTCACCATCACTTGTAAAAAGAGCTTTCGTAGGATATTCACCTACTCTTACAGTATTTACTTCATCTACATCTTCGCTATGAAAAATCGTAATATCTGAGCTTAACATATTTGATGTTACAAATATGTTATTTTTACTATTGAGATCAATGCTGTGCGGTAAATATCCGCATGGAATAGCTTCTTCTATGAGTTCATGCTTTAAATTGTATTTAATTACATTATTAGAATCACCACATGCAACATATGCATTATCATTAAAAATTCTTACATCAGAACAATTCATACCTATAAAATAATCTTTATGAATGTTTTTTCTATTAACATCTATTGAGGTTAAAGTATTACTATAAATATTTGCTGCAATTATCCCCCCCATATACTTACATACAGAATGAGGACCAACCCTGCCTCCACCTCCTCTAAGATTAATTTTCTCTATTTCTAATAAATTATCTGGATCAACTACTGATATATCATCAGACCCGGAGTTACATACATAAATAAAACTCACAATTTTCTCACCGCCTTCCACCATAATATAATATGTATTTTTTATATTTATTGCTATTGTAATCTTGACAATATCTATTTTTTTAATGTATATTTTATAAAAGACTTTGCTTTAAAGTAAATACTTTTATTTTGTACTTATTTAAAACAAAGCCTATAAAAATAATACTATTTTATAATTGGAGGATGGTTACATATGCACGTATATAAAACTCATGGTACATGTTCAAGAGAAATTCATTTTGATATAGTGGACAATAAAGTTACAAATTTAACCTTCATTGGAGGATGCGCCGGAAATACTTTAGGCCTATCCAAGCTAGTAGAAGGAATGTCAGTAGATGAAGTTATAAAAAGGCTTAAAGGAGTAGATTGCAAAGGTAAAGGAACTTCATGTCCTGACCAACTTGCAAAAGCTCTTGAAGAAGCAAAATAACACAAAAAAAGTGACAAGTGACAGGTGATAAGCATCAAATTATGCTTGCTTTTTCTCCTCTACACTACTAAAAATATTTGAACTTAATTTAAAGATTTTTCGTAGCAAAGCGAAAAAAAAATCCTCATTAACTTGTCACTTGTCACTTGTCACTTATCACTTTTTTATTTAGCATTCTTTTATTGATTTCTCAAATATTTCAAGTACCTTATCAATTTCTTCAAAGCTTACATTTAAAGGTGGTAAAAATCTTACAACATCCTTACCTGCTGTAATCAAAAGAAGTTTATTTGCAAAACATTTATTTATAACATTTTTTAAATCGCAATTTAAACTTACACCAATCAAAAGTCCCATACCTCTTACATCTTTTATAACATCATATTTTTCTTTAAGCTTGCTAAGTTTATCAAACATGTACTTGCTCTTTTCTTCAACATTATCTAGTACACCATTATTTAAAAGTTCATTTACCACAGCTAATGCCACACCTGCTGCAAGAGGATTTCCACCAAATGTATTTCCATGATCACCAGGAACAAAGGCTTTTGCTACATTTTCCTTAGCAAGCATTGCTCCTATAGGAAAACCTCCCGCTAAAGCTTTTGCTATACATACAATATCAGGAATAACACCAAACTTCTTATAAGCAAAAAGACTCCCAGTTCTACCCATGCCACATTGAACTTCATCAAAAATTAAAACCGCGTTATTTTTATCACATAATTCTCTTAGAAGTTTTAAGTATTCCTTTTTTGCAGGTACAATACCACCTTCACCTTGAATAGGTTCAACTATAACCGCACAAGTTCTTTCACTTATCTTATTCTTTATATCCTCTTCATCATTAAAATTCACACTGGTGACATCACCTATAAGCGGTTTAAAGCTCTCTTGGTACTTAGTTTGGCCTGTAACTGAAAGTGCACCCATAGTTCTTCCATGGAAGGAATTATTCATATATATAATCTCTTTTTTACCTTCTCCACCATGCATAAGCCCGTACTTTCTTGCAAGCTTTAATGCAGCCTCTATTGCTTCTGTACCAGAATTACATAAAAAAACTTTATCATGGTCGCAGTTTTTGCATAAAAGTTCAGTAAGCTTCATAGCATTTTCATTCCAATAGTAATTTGATATGTGTATAAGTTTTTCACTTTGCTTTTTTATGGCATTAACCACTACAGGATTGCAATGACCCAAACAATTTACAGCAACCCCCGATACAAAATCAATATATTCTTCACCCTTTGAATCAATAAGTTTTGTTCCATTTCCTTTTTCAAAAATAACATCAAATCTTCCATAGGTATTCATTAAATAACTTTTTGACATTCTACATCCTCCTTACCACATATAACTGTACCATTATAGTTTAAAATATCATTAATTATGCAATGCTTATTTCTTCCATCAATAAGATGTACATTTTTAGTTCCACCCAAAACTGCACTAGTGCAACATTGCATTTTAGGAATCATCCCACCAGATATTATTCCTTCTTCAATATAATATTGTATTTCATCTATTGGTAAATTTTTTATAAGACTATTTTTGTCATTTATATCTCTGTATACACCCTCTACGTCAGTAAGAATTATAAGCTTTTCAGCATTTAAAGCTGAACTTATAAAAGAAGCTGCATAATCAGCATTTATATTATATATATTTCCTTTATCATCACAGCCTATAGGTGAAATTACAGGTACCTGACCATTTTTAACTAAATTTAAAATAAAAGTTTCATTTATATTTACAACTTCACCAACATATCCTATATCTATTTTTTCATCATTTATATATACATATTTTTTTTGTGCTTGTATTATTTTATTATCAACTCCGCTTAAACCAACGGATTTAACATCATTCATATTTAGTCTAAGGGATAAATTTTTATTTATTTTGCCTGATAAAACCATTTGAACTACTTCCATAACTCTTTCATCAGTTACTCTTAATCCCTCAACAAATTCACTTTTAACTCCAGAAATTTTAAGCCATTTTGAAATCTCTGGTCCACCTCCATGAACTATTACTAGGTTGATACCCATGTTTCTTAACATTTTTACATCTTCTATAAAGGCTCTTTCTGAATCTTCATTCTTCATTATGCTTCCACCGTATTTAATTACGAATGTTTTACCTTTAAACTCTTTCAATTTTCCTAAAGGATCTTCTAATTCATTTTCAACGTTTTTCACATTACAACACCAACCTTATATTTATTGACATGTATAATTATACATAATCTCAAATGTATATGCAATATTTTTAGCAAATTTTATTGAATAATTAGTCATTTTTATGTATAATCAATTTAAAATAAAAAAACTGGAGTGATGATAAAAATGATCAAAATTGGCATAATTGGCTCTACTGGCTATGCTGGAGCTGTTTTAACTAAACTTTTAATAAATCATCCAAATGTACAAATAGTTTTTTTGGCTTCTCATAGTTATGCTAATAATAAATTTAATTCTGTATACGGAAATTTCAAAAATATACTTGAAGCTTCGTGTATAGATAGCGAAGATGCAGTAGAAAACTACTTGCAAAAAATCGATGTACTTTTTACTGCCATGCCTTCTGGCAAAACTTTTTCTATAGTACAAAAAGCTATTAGCAAAAATGTAAAGGTAATAGATTTAGGCGCAGACTATAGATTAAAATCAAAAGCAACCTATGAGGAATGGTATAGGATAGATCACCCTTGCAGCAATCTATTATCTAAAGCTGTATATGGCCTGCCTGAAATAGCAAAAATGAAAATTAAAGCTTCAAATTTAATTGCAAATCCGGGCTGCTATCCAACTGCTTCTTCTCTTGCACTTATCCCTTTATTAAAATATGATTTAATAGAAAAAAATTCTATAATAATTGATGCAAAATCCGGTGTTACTGGTTCTGGTAGAAAAGCTTCTATAGGCAATTTATATGTTGAATGTAATGAAAGTGTGAAAGCTTACGGGGTTACCACTCACAGGCACACCCCTGAAATAGAGCAAACACTTTCGTATGTTGCAAAAGACAATATAAACTTAGTATTCACTCCTCATTTAATCCCAATGGATAGAGGTATTCTATCAACTTGTTATGGAAGCTTAAAAAAAGAAATAACATTAAATGATGTATATAGCTTATATAAAGAATTTTATAAAAATGAACCTTTTATAAGAATTTTAGATGAATTACCTGAAACAAGATGGGTAAAAGGTTCAAACTACTGCGATATTGGAATAAGAATAGATAAAAGAACAAATAAAATTGTAATATTGGCCGCTATAGATAACCTTATGAAGGGAGCTGCAGGTCAAGCTGTACAAAATATGAATATAATGTATGGGCTTGATGAAAAAACAGGGCTTGAAATAATCCCCATGTTTCCATAAATGCCAAATATGCCTGAAATAAATATAAAAAATTAAGCTTGAATAGTATATTATTAGAGAAAGAAGGAATAGCATTGAAACTTTTTTATGATAAATCCTTAACTGACGTGCCTTATTTTAAAGCTATAGGAATACACAGTGGACTTAAAAAAAAGAAAAATGATTTGTGTGTAATTTATAGTGAAAAAGCATGTGTTTCAGCTGCAACTTTTACTACAAACAAAGTTAAAGCATCCCCTGTTCTTTTAGATATGGAGCATATAAAAAATGATAAAACCTTTGCCATTGTTGTTAATAGTGGAAATGCCAATGCATGCAATGGAGAAGATGGTTACGAGAATGCCTTAGCTATGGCAAAAATCACAGCTGAATGCCTTAATATAAATGAAGAAGAAGTTCTTGTTTGTTCTACAGGAGTTATTGGAGTACCTTTGCCAATGGATATAGTATTGCCTGGAATAAAAGAAGCCTGCAGTAAACTTTCCTATACTGGAGGTAACGAAGCTGCAAAAGCAATAATGACTACAGATACTATAGAAAAAAAAGTTGCAGTTGAATTTTCCATTGGAGATAAAAAGGCAATAATATCTGCTATGGCAAAGGGTTCCGGTATGATACATCCTAATATGGGAACTATGCTAAGTTTTATAGCAACCAATATAAATATAGATAAAAATATGCTAAGTAAAGCCCTAAAAGAAAGTGTTGAAGATTCCTATAATATGATTTCAGTAGATGGAGATACAAGTACTAATGATACAGTAATAATACTAGCAAATGGTTCCCTTGAAAATCCTATTATAGATCAAGAAAATGAAGCTTATGTTTCCTTTAAAAAAGCACTTCATACTTTAAATATAGAAATTGCTAAAATGATTGCAAAGGATGGAGAAGGCGCTACTAAATTAATTGAGACAAAAGTGCTTAATGCTCCATCACTAGAAGATGCAAAAATAAGCTCTAAAGCTGTTATAAAATCAAGCCTGGTAAAAGCCGCTATCTTTGGCAGTGATCCAAATTGGGGAAGAATAATATGTGCTCTTGGCTACAGCAGTGCAAATATAAATCCAAATAATGTTGATATATCATTCTCCAATTCAAAAGGTTCAGTACAAACTTGTAAAAATGGAGCTGCTTTAGAATTTGATAAAAATTTCGCTGTTCAAATTTTAAATGAACCTGCTACAACAATAACCATTGATTTACACGACGGAGATTTTAGTGCTACTGCCTGGGGATGCGACTTGACATATGAATATGTAAAAATAAATGGGTGCTACACAACTTAAAAAAAGTGCGAAGTAATAATGCTTAGTCACATTAAAAAACTCCTATAAAGCTAATGTGAAAAAATCACAAAATCCTAAGATATTTCAATAACTCGCTGAAAAGATGCTCAGACAATTGAAATATCTAAGTATTTTGTGATTTTTTCGCAAAGATTTATTAGGAGTTTTTTAAACTGCTCCTTCAGCATTGTTACTTCGCTACCACAGTACTGCAAGGAAAAAATTCCTCCGTTCCTACGGAATTTTAGCTGTAAACTTGTACAACCCATTATATATAAATTCTTATATCAAAATAATATCATTTATAAGTTTTAGATTTTCTGCAGCAAAGCGGAAGAAAATCATCCTTCACTGTACTTTGTACTCTGTCATCTGTACTCTATCTTTAAGTATTGTGGTCAAGCTTGATACTTAAACTGACTATTATAAAGGTCTGCATAAGTTCCATTTTTATCTATAAGTTCATCATGATTTCCTCTTTCAACAATATGACCATTCTTCATAACAAGTATCATATCCGCATCACGTATAGTTGAAAGTCTGTGAGCTATAACAAAGCTTGTACGTCCCTTCATCATGGAAAGAAATGCATTTTGTATTTTTATTTCTGTTCTCGTATCTACACTGCTGGTTGCTTCATCTAATATAAGCATTGGTGGATCTATAAGCATCACCCTTGCTATGGTTAAAAGCTGTTTTTGTCCCTCAGAAAGATTTCCACCAGCTTCAGTTATCATTGTGTCATATCCATCAGGAAGTCTCTTTATAAAGCTATGAATATATGCTGCTTTAGCTGCACTCTTTATTTCCTCTAAAGTAGCACTTGGCTTTCCATAAGCTATATTTTCTCTTATAGTACCCTCAAAAAGCCAGGTATCCTGAAGTACCATACCAAATTGACTTCTAAGACTATCTTTAGTAATACTATTTATTTCCTTACCATCTATAGTGATTTTTCCTTTATCTAAATCATAAAATCTCATAAGTAAATTCACCATAGTAGTCTTTCCAGCACCAGTAGGGCCTACAATGGCTATAGTACTTCCTTTCTTTATATCAACACTGAAGTCCTCTATAAGTGGTACTTTCTTATCATAAGCAAAAAACACATTTTCAAAATCAACATTTCCATCGCAACTTTTTACAATTTCAGCATCTTTAGAATCTTGTAATTCTGATTCTTCATCCAAAATAGCAAATATTCTTTCACAGGATGCAAAAGCAGCTTGAAGTTGAGTAGCTACACTTGTTATATTATTTATTGGCTGTGAAAATTGAGTTGAGTAAGTTAAAAAACTTGAAATTACACCAACACTTAATCCACTCAAAACAGAAAGTATTCCTCCTACTAGTCCAACTAGAATATACGTAATATTGTTTACAAATCTTGTAGAGGGATTGGTAAGCGATGAATAAAATTGTGCAAGCTGCCCACACTTATAAAGCCTTCCATTAATCTTAGAGAAATCTTCTTGTGCCCTTTCTTCATATCCAAAAAGCCTAACTACCTTTTGATTTCCTATCATTTCTTCTATATATCCATTTAGTTCTCCTAAGGTTTTTTGCTGCTCTTTAAACATTTTATTAGATCTTTTCGTAATAAATGAAGCAATAAAAAAGCATAGAGGAGTCATTAGCACTATTACACAGGTTAATTTAACACTTAAAAATAACATTAAGATAAGCGAACTTATTATAGTTATGATACCCGGATAAAATTGTGTTATACCTTGAAATAATCCATCTGAAATGTTATCCATATCATTTGTAAGTCTGCTTATAACATCACCATGTGGAGTCCTATCAAAATATTTTAAAGATAATGTACTTATTTTATTCAAAGCCTCATTTCTTAAATCCTTGACAGTATTATAAGCTATAATATTTGCAACGACGGTAAAAAGCCATGTAAATAACGAACTTACTATATAAATCACCGCAAGTAATATAACTATTTTAATAAGAGCATCAAAATTAACTTTGCCTTTAGTAACTATTTTATCAATAGCCTTTCCGATTATTAATGGCATAAAGGCAATAAGAACATTACTTATAAGTGCAAATATCAATGAAGCAAACATATAGCCCTTATATTTTAAAACATAACCTATAAGCCTAGAGAACGTACTTTTTTTCATCTATATAGCCTCCTCCTTTTTCATTTGAGAGCTACATATTTCATTATAAACACTTGATTTTTCAAGTAACTCCTCATGTGTTCCAACTCCAGCTAGTTTACCATCATCTAACACAATTATTAAATCAGCATTTTTTATAGTACTTATCCTTTGAGTAACCATAATTACAGTCATTCCTCTAGAATTTTCTCTTAAAGCTTTTCTAAGTGCTGCATCTGTAGCATAATCAAGTGCACTTAAACTATCATCCATAATTAGTATTTCTGGCTTTTTGACTATTGCTCTTGCTATGGTAAGTCTTTGCTTTTGACCTCCAGAAAAATTAACTCCACCTTGAGAAATATACGTATCATATTTTTCAGGCATTCTTTCCACAAATTCTGATGCCATTCCAATTTCTGCGGCTTTCTTTACTTCCTCCATACTAGCATTTTGATTTCCCCATCTTATATTTTGAGATACAGTGCCAGAAAATAAAACAGCTTTTTGTGGAACTAATCCAATATTATTTTCAAGTTCATTTTTAGTGTATTCCTCAACATTAATACCATTTATCAGTATACTTCCTTTACTAGCATCATACAGTCTAGGTATTAAATTAATTAGTGTAGTTTTTCCTGAGCCTGTACCACCAATTATTCCAACCGTTTGACCTCTTTTTATTTCAAAAGAAATATTGCTTATAGCATCTTCCTTGGAATCCTTATAAGCAAAAGATACATTATGAAATTTAAGTATAGGAATACTTTCATCATAATTTTTACTGAAGCTACCGTTCCCACTATACTTAATGCTAGGCTGTGTATTAAATATTTCATTTACACGGGAGGCACTAGCCGTTGCTTTTGTAAAGGTAACTATAAGACTAGCAAGTACTATAAGCGCCGATAAAACAAGATTTATATAGTTTATATAGGCTATTACCTTGCCTGTTGTCATTCCTCCTATATTTACCCTTACTCCTCCAAACCAGATTACTGCCATAAGTGCAAAATTCATTATTATACTTGTAACTGGATTCATAAGTGCTGATATCTTACCTACTTTAATTGCGGTACCTGCAAGATTTTCATTAGCTTCTTTAAATCTTACTTTTTCACTCTCTACTCTAGAAAACGCTCTTATAACTCTTACTCCAGATAAATTTTCTCTTAATATAAGTGCTAATTTATCTAACTTTTTCTGAACAACCTTGTAAAGTGGAAGAGATTTACTCATAATAAGATATACTGCAAAAGCAAAGAGAGGAATTGATAAATACATTATGACAGATAATTTAACATCAAGCAGCATTGCCATTATGATTCCACCAATGCACAAGAATGGTACTCTTATGGCAAGTCTAATGAATAATGCAAGAGCAAGCTGAAGCTGATTTACATCATTTGTTACACGATTTATAAGAGATGGAGTCCCAAAATCGTCAATTTCATTATATGAAAAGTTACCTATCTTCTTAAACATTTCATTTCTAAGCGCAGTTCCAAAGCCTTGTGAAGCTATTGATGCAAAATATTGACAAGTAAATGATGAAATTACTCCGAGGCATGCCATTAAAAACATTATGAGACCTACTTCAATTATGTAATTAATATTTTTCGTTCCTATTCCTTTGTCTGTTATTAAAACCATTATTGTAGGTATTGATACTTCAAAAATTGCTTCAAGCAGTTTAAATATAGGACCTAATACAACT
Source organism: Clostridium neuense (assembly GCF_045310695.1). Taxonomy (NCBI): domain Bacteria; kingdom Bacillati; phylum Bacillota; class Clostridia; order Eubacteriales; family Clostridiaceae; genus Clostridium; species Clostridium neuense. The sequence continues at coordinate 210,104 of NZ_JBJIAA010000007.1, read as the reverse complement.
TGCTTTTTATATGGTTTTATAAATTTTAATAAGTTATTCAAACTTCGCCCCCCTAATTTTCAATATGTATTGAATATTTTTCAAATTTCATTTATTATTATAGCAAAAACACTTATATATTAAAAATACATAATATATATTAGTATCATACATTTATTGTATATAAGAAGGTGATTAAAATAGATATTAAACAGCTAAAATATTTCTATACCATTGCAGAAGAAGGTCAAATAACAAATGCTGCCAAAAGACTTCACATCGCCCAACCTCCTTTAAGCTATCAGCTTAAAAATTTAGAAAATGAGCTAGGTGTAAAGCTTGTTGAAAGAGGAAGCCACCATATTAAATTAACCGATGCAGGCCTTATGCTTTATAAGCGTGCAAAACAAATATTGACATTAACAGAAGCCACTGTGGATGAACTAAAAGATTTTAAAAAAGGAACATATGGGACTCTATCCATAGGAACTGTATCTTCCTCTGGAGCCTCACTTTTGACTGGTAGACTAAATACATTTCATGATAAATACCCATTTGTAAATTTTGATATACATGAAGGTAACACATATGAATTATTAGAAATATTAGATAAGGGTATAATTGAAATTGCCATAGTTAGAACACCATTTAATACTTCTGGGCTAAATGCAATTTATTTACCAAAGGAGCCTATGGTTGCAGCAATGATAAATGAATTAAATTGGAATGATAGTAAAGTTATTAATATCACAGAATTAAATAATAAGCCAATAATATTTTATAAAAGGTTTGAAAAGCTTATACTAAAAGCTTGTGATGATTGTAATTTTGAGCCTACTGTATTTTGTAAAAATGATGATGCAAGAACATCTCTTCTTTGGGCAAATTCAGGACTTGGAATCGCTGTAGTTCCAAAATCCTCACTAAGATTAATAGGTTCGTCTAATTTAATTTTCAAGGAAATTAATAATGAAATGCTGTCGACTCAGATAGCTGCAATATGGTCTAAAACTGGATATCTTTCATCAGCAGGAAAAAACTTTTTGCAGCTCTTTAAAGATAATGGGAAAAACGAGAAGTAACAATGCTTCGTCACGTTAAAAAAGCTCTATAAATCTAAGGCTCAAAAATTGTAAAATATATATTTCGCCCATCCATACGGAAAGTGGATATTACAGTTTAAGCTTGTATCCACTTTTTATAATGAAATTTAAAATGCATTATACAATTTATGTATACTTAATATACTATTTTATTTGAAAATTCTTTTCACTAATACTTTAGGGCCTAAATAATGTATATTAAAACAATTAATTATAACAAATTAATATCCCCTACATTTTTATGGCTATACTCTTATTGCATTTTATTTTAAGTTTACTACATAAAAATATTCATACAAAAAAAGTTGTGCTTATGACAGCCTTTTTAACTCTTATAAATGTGTTTTTTAGTTTTATTATAAGCAAAGTTTTTCCTGTTAATAGACCTTTTATTCACCATAGTGTACATTTACTTTATTATCATAGACATAGTTCTTCATTCCCAAGTGATCATTCAATAGTTACTCTTACTATAGCCCTAGGCATTTTAAAATATAATAAAATCTTGGGAATAATATTAATTTTATTATCAGCTGCAGTTGGCTTCTCAAGAATTTATGTTGGACATCATTATCCATTAGATGTAATAGGCGGATGTATTTTATCCTTACTAACTACTTACATTTTTAACAAAACATTAGAAATCACTATATATAAAAACAAGAGAGTATCAATTTAGCTCTCTTGTTTTTATATATAGACAACCTGAAAATTTGAAATGGCTAACACCAAGTTTATTCTACAAAACTAGGATTTTACTTAGAGTACAGAGGCCAGCGAAGGATGATTTTTCTCCGCTATCGCTTCGAAAAGTCTAAAACTTAATGCTCACGCATGTCTTAAAATATAATATTCAGCGCAGCTAATACTATTAAGTTCTAAGATTTACCTGAGAGAAACAAAAGGTAAATCCACATTCACTGTACTCTGTCAATTGTACTCTGAGTTAAATATATTTTTACAGGATAAATTTAGTATTAGTAATTTATATATTTTAGCTTGTTTATCTATATTCATTCTAGTTTTCCAAAAACAAATCCTTGAGACTTTAAATAATCTATTATAGTTGGCAATGCTTGTACAGTTGTTGACTTAGCCGCAGCATCATGCATTAATATGACAACTATTTTCTTTCCCTGAGTATATTTCTTGACGTTGTTAATTAGTGTGTCAACAGGTACATTAGGGTGATCAGCATCTCCATTCATATCATTCCAGTTTAAAAATCTATATCCTGCATTGGTTACAGCTTGTCTAAAAGGCTCAAGCCTTTTTTGACTTTCAAAGGCACCTCCAGGGAATCTCATGAAGTTTTGAATATATTTATCACCCGCTATATTTTTTAATACCGAATCACATTTTTTCACATCTTCTAAAAACACCTCAGGACCTTCTCTGTAGTTAAGAATATGGCTATATGTATGATTTGCAACAGAATTATTATCGGCCAATTCCGATTTTACAAGCTCTGGATATCTCTCAGCATTTTTTCCTATTAAGAAAAATGTTGCCTTTATCTTATTGTCATCGAGTATTTTTAGTATTTTTGTAGTGTTTATTGATGGCCCATCATCAAAAGTTAAATATGCTATTTTTTTAGTACTTTCCTTTTGATCAACCCATGGCATTACTTCTCCTGGGTCGGATTTCATTTTAAAAACTTCTATGCCCTTATCTTTGTCTTCCAAATCTAATTTTTTCTTCTTTTGGGCAGCAACTTTTTTATGAGTCACAACCTTTTTACTAGATACTTTTGTAAATGCTGCTCCGCTATAATTTCTTACAAATATGCAAATTGTACAAAGTATTAAAATCACAATAATGCATAAAAAAACACTTCTTCGCCTTCGCATTTTTATTTTTCTATTATTTTTTATCAATCAGTTCACCTTCTGTATATAATAAGTTCCTCTAATATTATAACAATGTAATAATGTTATTAAAAATACATAATAAGTATTTTTAACATATATTTTATATATATGACAAAAACCTTTCAAAACATCAGCAAATAATTACAATTTAAAACAAAGATATAGAAATGGTGGAAAGCCTATAAAAACATAACATTTCTATATCAAACCAGTTTAATTGCTAACTATTCATGTGTCATAATTTCTTGAAATTTGTCATCTAGATGTATAAGCAGTTTAGACCCCCACTTTATTTAAATACTCCAAAAGTGTACCCCTGTTCTTTGAGATATTGTATTATTTCTGGAAGAGCTTGTACAGTAGTAACCTTAGCTGGTGCATCATGCATCAATACAACTACAATCTTATGCCCTCTTATGTCACTTTTAACATGATTTATAAGATAATCTACAGGTTCAAGATTTCTATCTGCATCTCCCGTCAAGGCATTCCAATTTAAGAATCTATAACCGTTTTGTTTTACTGCTTCTCTATAGGGTTGAAGCGATACTTGAGTGCTAAAGGCACCTCCAGGAAATCTCATAAACTTTTGAATGTACTTATCACCAAGTATATTTTTTAGTACTTTATCGCATTTATTTACATCATCCATAAATCCTTGAATATCTCCTCTATATCTTAGTGGATGGCTATAAGTATGATTAGCTACAGAATTTCCTTCAGCAACTTCTTGCTTCACAAACTGCGGATATCTTTCAGCATTTTGTCCAATTAAAAAAAATGTTGCATTTATATTATTTTCCTTAAGTATGTTTAATATTCTAGGTGTATTATAAGATGGTCCATCGTCTATAGTGATATATGCTATTTTTTTATTACTATTTTTCTGAAGTTCCCATGGCTCAAATTCTCCTGGAGGAGTATCAACAGTGCATACCTCAACTCCACTTCTAACATTAGTTTTATTTTCCTTCTCCTTCTTACTCACCTTTTTTGCTTTAGGAGTAACTTTAATTTCTGCATTTACCTTGGATTTTTCATAGTAATACTTACCAACTTGAAAAAAAGCCCCCCAACAGCCTAAAACAATAAAACAAGTTAATACAATAAATATGATTCCTTTTTTGTTTTTCAATAAATTCACCTTCTATATGCAAAGTATGTCTAAATAGAAACTAATTTAATTTTAATTCATAGATCTTGTTTAAAGAACTAATTATAAAAAAAATATAAAAGATATATAAAATTATAATTAAATTCGTTCCACATATATAATACCACCGAATATTATAATAAGTATGTACAAATTTATTACAATATAATTACAACATGTAATTTTATATAAAAATACATACAAATAAGTATGGTTATCAAACTTTTATACCAACCATACTTAAATAATTTTCTTATAAAAAAGGCAAAACAATTCAAGTTGCCTAAATTATTTTATTTTTGTATATGAATTTATCACATACGCAATTTCAATTAATGGTGACCTTGGGTTTTCAAGCTCACGCGCAATTGATTTTTCACTGCAGCCTTCTACAAATTCCATCATACTCCAAAATCTTAGCGGTTTCAATGTATCAATAATTCCTTTTTCTCTAGTTGGAATTATTAATTCCAATATTTTTCTTCTCTCATTCTTATCACCAATAATCTCATCTTTATACTCTTCTATAAGCCTTGTTGCTTTTTTTAGCACTATTGCCTTTTCTCCATCATTAAATTTACTCCATAAAAGTAACAACATAGCCCTTATTAACCTATTCTTTTCACTTATTTTTTCAATTATAGGAAATTCCTTGTTTTCTCTACACAGCCTATACAAATATGTGATTTTCAAAATAACATCAAAACTATCCCAATTCTCTTGTATAAAATCCCACTCAAACCTCCAGAGTATTTCTAATCTATCATATAATTCAATGCTAGAAAACATTTCACTTTTTACACATTTTTTTAGAAGCTCTATATCATCTTCATATCTTAGCAAATTTACTTTTATTGCCTGTTCCCTTTTATTTCTGTAATTTAATCCTTCTTCAAAACTAACAGCTCTTCCCTTAGCAAGTTCTCCTACATTACAGTGTATGTGATTTCTATTAAAATATATGTCTTCCTTGCCATTTCTCATTATAAAACCAAAGTCATTAAATTTTTTTATTGCAGGATTATATCCACCAAACCACTTTATAATTCCTATATCCCTACTTTTTTTATTTAAAATCACTTTTCTCATATCACCTATCATGTATAGCGAACCACATACGAGAATCAAATCTCCATTTTCATAATATGAAACTGCCTTATCATAAGCTTTATCATAGTTCTTTTCCCATTCAGAATTCTTATTATATATTTTGACTATATTACATAAATCCTCTGCAGTTTCTGCTCTATCGTTATTAGGTGCTACGGTTATAACCCTATATGCATCCTTAGCTATTAATTCAACCATATTTTCAACTTGTTTATCGGCTAGTATTCCAAGTATTAGTATTATTCTATTGTAATTAAAATAAGTATGTATACTCTCGTTTAATTTTCTAATCCCATCAATATTATGTGCACCATCAATAAGTACAAGTGGATTTGTACTTATTATTTCAAGTCTGCCTTTCCATTTAACGCTAAAAAGTGCCTCAACTATATTTTTCTTTTCAACTTTAAGCCCCATATCCTTAAGCTTTTCTACTGCATAAACCGCAACTGCAGAATTTAAAAGTTGATGAGTACCAAGAAGTGCAAGTCTAATATCATATTCGTTTTTTAAAGTTTTTATAGTTATGTGCTGCAAATATTTTTTCCCTTCTATTTCATTTTCTATGTAATGAACAGAATTTATATCGACATTTATAATTTCGGCATTTTTATTTCTAGCAACATCATTTATTATGTCACCCGCTTCCTTTACTTGCGGGTATAAAATAAGCGGAACCCCTTCTTTTATTATTCCTGCCTTTTCATAAGCTATTTTACTCAAAGTATCTCCCAATATATGCATGTGATCATAACTTATAGATGTTATAACGGTTAGAATTGGATTTATAACATTAGTTGCATCAAATCTCCCTCCAAGTCCTACTTCAATTACTGCATAATCTATTTTTTCAATATAAAAATAAAGAAAAGCTGCACAGGTTATTATTTCAAACTCCGTAGGATATTCCGTGCTTTCTTTTTTAACCCTTTCAGCAGCTTCTTTAACCTTTTCCATTATATTGCACAATTTTTCTTTAGGTATATTAACCCTATTTATCTGTATTCTCTCTTCAAATTCCTCTATAAATGGTGATGTATACATTCCAACTTTATATCCAGCATTAATGAGAATCTCAGATATCATTGCTGTTGTAGATCCTTTACCATTTGTACCCGCTATATGTATACACTTAAGTTTTTTGTGGGGATTATCTAAAAAGTCCAAAAGTTTTTCTATTCTTGAGAGTCCCAAAATGCTTCCAAATTTTAAAGTACTGTGTATATAATTCATAGTCTCTTCATAAGTCAAAAAAATCACCACCAAAATATATAATAAGTATATAGGAACTACTCCTATATACTTATTATATTGTAATAAATATTAATATATTTTACAAGGCATTTATTCTTTCTTCTACAGCTTTAAGCATTTTTTCATATTTTTCACCCTTTGCCTTTTCCTCTTCAACAACCGCTGCTGGTGCTTTTGCTACAAAACCTTTATTAGAAAGCTTTTTACTAACCCTTTCAATTTCTTTTACTAATCTTTCTTTTTCTTTATTTAATCTTTCAATTTCTTTTTCTTTATCTATAAGTTCAAAAAGCGGTAAGAATATTTCTGCTCCTTTTGTTACTGCTGATACAGCATTTTCTGGGACTTCAGTCTTCGAATTTATGAACACAACCTCTGAAGCAGATGCAAGTTTTTCAAAATAACTTTTTCCTTCTTCAAAAGCTTTTTTGCTTTCATCTCCAGCGAGTATTATTACTTTAGCCTTCTTTGAAGGTGGAACATTCATTTCAGCTCTTACATTTCTAATAGCTTTTACAGCTTCTATTACATAATTCATAGCCTCAACTGAAGCTTCATCATGAAGTTTTTCATCATATTCTGGCCATTTAGAAATACTTATAGACTTATATTCTCCACCAATATGCTGATATATCTCTTCAGTTATATAAGGCATAACCGGGTGAAGTAATTTAAGTCCTACTGTAAGAACATTATAAAGCACATTAAATGCTACACCCTTTGCTTTTTCATCATCACCATACATTGCTGGTTTTACAAGTTCTATATACCAATCGCAGAATTCGTTCCACATAAAGTCATAAACCTTTTGTGCTGCAATTCCAAGTTCAAATTTATCTATATTTTCAGTTACTTCTTTTGCAAGATTATTAGCTTCAGATATTATCCATTTATCGGCCAAAGTGTATTCAGTGCAATTTTTATATTTTTCCATTATATCCTTGTCAAGATTCATAAGTACAAATCTTGATGCATTCCATACTTTATTTGCAAAGTTTCTTGCTGCTTCAACTTTTTCAGTTTTATATCTTATATCATTTCCTGCTGAATTTCCTACTATAAGAGTAAACCTAAGTGCATCAGCGCCATATTCATCTATAACATCAAGTGGATCTACACCATTTCCAAGTGATTTTGACATTTTTCTTCCTTCAGCATCTCTTACAAGTCCGTGAATATATACATGATCAAACGGAACTTCTCCCATATTATGAAGTCCTGAAAATACCATTCTTGCTACCCAGAAAAAGATTATATCATAGCCTGTAACAAGTGTATTTGTTGGATAAAAATATTCTAGATCTTCAGTTTTATCTGGCCATCCAAGAGTTGAGAAAGGCCAAAGTGCCGAACTAAACCAAGTATCAAGAACATCTTGATCTTGCTCAAGGTTTTTACTTTTACATTTGCTACATTCACAAGGTGCCTCAACTGATACTGTTATCTCACCACAATCCTTACAATACCATACTGGAATCCTATGTCCCCACCAAAGCTGTCTTGATATACACCAATCTTGAATATTCTCCATCCAGTTATAATAAATCTTATCAAATCTTTCTGGTACAAATTTAGTCTTTTTATTCCTGACTGCTTCTATGGCAGGCTCTGCAAGTGATTTCATTTTTACATACCATTGTTTAGAAATCATTGGTTCAATTACACTGCCGCATCTATCATGAGTACCAACATTATGAACATGCTCTCTAATTTTTACAAGAAGGCCTGCTTTTTTAAGATCTTCTACCATTATTTTTCTTGCTTCATACCTATCAAGTCCAGAATACTTTCCATAACCATCCGCTATAGTTCCATCGTTATTTAAAATAACTATTTCTTTTAAATTATGTCTCTTTCCAACTTGATAATCATTAGGATCATGTGCAGGGGTTATTTTAACTGCTCCTGTACCAAACTCCATATCAACATAATCATCTGCAACAATTGGTATTTTTCTACCAACAAGTGGAAGTATAAGTGTTTTTCCAACAAGATGAGAATATCTTTCATCCTTTGGATTTACTGCAACTGCTGTATCACCAAGAAGTGTCTCTGGTCTTGTAGTTGCAATCTCAATACATTCGTCACTACCTTCAACAGGATAATTAATATGCCAAAAAAATCCTGACTGCTCTTCGTATTCTATTTCAGCATCTGACAATGCGGTTTGACATTTAGGACACCAGTTTGTTATTCTGTTACCCTGATATATAAGTCCTTCATTGTATAATTTTACAAATACAGTTCTAACAGCCTTACTTAATTTTTCATCCATCGTAAAGCTTTCTCTTGTAAAGTCAGCAGAAACTCCCATTTTTTTAAGCTGATTTCTTATTCTACCTCTATATTCATCAGACCATTCATGAACTTTTTCTAGAAAAACCTCTCTACCCATTTCTTTTTTCTTAAGGCCTTCTTTTAATAATTCTTTTTCAACTTTAACCTCTGTAGCTATACTTGCATGATCCTCTCCAGGAAGCCACAATGTACAGTATCCCTGCATTCTTTTTGTTCTAATAAGAAAATCCTGCAGTGCATTATCAAGTGCATGGCCTAAGTGTAATTTTCCCGTTATATTTGGAGGCGGCATTACTATGCTGTATGGTTTCTTTGATTTATCAACCTCTGGTGTAAAAAATCCTTCACTTTCCCAATAATCATATATTCTTTCTTCAAATTCTTTTGGATTATAAGTTTTTGCAATATTATTTGAATCATCCATATAAAAAATCTCCCTTTCTATTTTATACTTTTCATTTGAAATAGTTTAAATTAATTTCATGCAAATAAAAAGCACAGTAATCCCAAAAAGGACGACTGTGCGCGTTACCACCTTTATTCTTGAAATATAAAATCTATTTTCAAGCTCTCAATACATAACGGTAAGAATCCCCGCTTCTATCTACTATAATTTCAATAGAAGTGCTCCGAAGCTACCTTCAAAGTATTTCACATAGGAAGCCTTTCAGCAATATAACTTCCCTCTCTTAATGCTTTATACTCCTACTCCTCTTCATCAAAGCATAATTATATAAAACAACTATGTATATATTATAGACTATTTTTAACTTATGTCAATATATTTTAATATAAAAATAATGTAACACTTACCTTTCATTTTTTATACTCTAATAGTAAGGTACTCTTAATTTATCTCTTACGTTAGATTAAAAGAAGGTGTAAAAATTGAAACAAAAAAATTGCCACAATAATACTGTAATAAGACTCGATGAATGTACTTTTCTTGGTAAAGGTCATAGTGGCAGCGTATATCTTATGAACAATGGCAAAGTTGTAAAAATATTTAAAAATCCGGAAACCTGTAAAGAAGAATACTATATTCTAAAAAAACTTTCAGATGGTCCCTATTATCCAAAGCCCTTTGAATTTCATAATCATTATATGATAAGAGAATATATAGGTGGAACAAATATAAGAGAATATATTAAAAAAAATGGAACCTCTGAAAATTTAATTATAGAAATAATCAAATTTTTATGTTATATAAAAGAAAATGGCTTCAAAAAAATAGATGTAAGATTCGCACATATATTTGTTCAAGAAGACACTTCAATAAGAGTTATAGATCCAAGAAATTCTTATACAAAAAAAGTTTACTATCCCAAACACCTTATTGGGGATTTGGAAACAGTAAATTCTCTTGATTTATTTTGGGATATTTTAAAGGATAGTAAGCCTTATTTATTTAGAAGCTGGTATAGAAAGATGCAGAAATAACATTTCTGCACCTAACTTTAAATAACAAATTCTATTTATTTACTTACTTTCTAGAAGCAGCTATTTCTTGCTTTGAATTAGCCTCACAGCTGTCAACATCACTACTTAAGTTTTTAAATGCTGTAGACATCATAAGCTTTATTCTATTAAGCTGGTTAACCTCACTTGCACCCGGATCAAAATCTATAGGAGATATATTAGCCTTAGGATATCTTCTTTTAAGTTCCTTAATCATACCTTTTCCAGTTATATGATTAGGTAAACAAGCGAATGGCTGCATGCATATTATATTTTCCGTACCACTCTCTATAAGTTCTACCATCTCTGCTGTAAGGAACCAACCTTCCCCCATTTGATTTCCAATAGAGACTATATCAGATACTCCTTTTGCAAGCTCCTGTATAGACTTAGGAGAATCAAATCTTTTACTGTTAGCTAATGCATTTTTCATAGGTTTTCTAAACCATTCTATTGCTTTAATCAAAACATCACCAATAACCTTAGCCTTTTTAGGAGTTCCAAGATATCTATTCTTAAAAGTCTCATTATAAGCTGAATAAAGGACAAAATCCATAAGGTCAGGCATAACCGCTTCGGCTCCTTCTGCTTCAATAGTATCCACAATATTATTATTTGCTGTAGGATGAAATTTAACAAGTATCTCACCAACGAGGCCAATCTTAGGTTTTTCTTCTTCATTTATTTCAAAAGTATCAAATTCATGTATTATATCATTTATATTATTTTTAAAACTATTGAGCTTTGTATTTTTAACATCCTCTTTGCATACTTTAACCCATTTATCATAAAGAGCATTTGCTGATCCTTTTACTTTTTCATATGGCCTTACCTTATACAATACTCTCATAAAAAGATCTCCATAGAGGACTGCCTTAATTGCTTTTATTCCAGTTGATACAGAATATTTAATTCCCGGATTCTTTTCTATCTTTTGAGCACTTATTGCAATTACAGGTACATTTTCAAATCCTGCTTCTTTAATTGCTTTTCTTATAAAACCAATATAATTTGTTGCTCTACATCCTCCCCCAGTTTGAGAAATTAGTAAAGATGTATTGTTAACATCATATTTTCCCGATTTAAGAGCAGCTATCATCTGTCCTGTAACTATTATAGATGGATAACATGCATCATTATTCACATACTTTAAGCCCTCATCAACACATTCCTTATCAACAGATGGAAGTACATCAACATTATACCCTTCACTTCTAAAAGCTTGCTCTAAAAATTGAAAATGTATTGGTGACATTTGTGGACAAAGTATAGTATGTTTTTTCTTCATTTCTTTTGTAAAAACTAATCTCTTAGTAGGTTTACTTATTCTTATAGGTTTTATATTATTAGCATCTCTTTCACTGATAGCAGCTTTAAGCGATCGTATTCTTATCCTTATAGCTCCTAAATTGTTTCCTTCATCTATTTTTATAACAGTATATATTTTTCCAAAGTTTTGAAGTATTTCTTGAACTTGATCTGTAGTAACTGCATCAAGCCCACACCCAAATGAATTCAATTGAACAAGTTCTATATTATCTTGTGTTGCAACAAAACTTGCTGCTGCATAAAGTCTAGAATGATATACCCACTGATCTACAACTCTAAGTGGTCTTTCAACATTTCCAAGATGTGCAACAGAATCTTCTGTAAGCACTGCCATCCCATAACTTGTTATAAGTTCTGGAATACCATGGTTTATTTCAGGATCTACATGATATGGTCTTCCAGAAAGAACTATTCCCTTTTTACCTGTATCCTTCAAATATTTTAGAACTTCTTCTCCCTTTTTTCTTATATCCTGCCTTACATTTTCTTGCTCTTCCCATGCCTTACTTACAGCCTTTTCAACTTCATCCTTTGAAATTCCGAAATCACAAAGCTCCTCATAAAGTCTCTTATTTAATTTTTCTTTATTATCTAAAGCTACAAAAGGATTTTTAAATATTATATCTTTAGATCTTAATCCATCAATATTATTCTTTAAAACCTCAGCATAAGAGGTAACAATAGGACAATTATAGTGATTATTAGCACCTAGCTGCTCCTTTTTTTCATAAGGAACACAAGGATAAAATATAAATTTTATTCCCCTTTTCATGAGGCTAACCAAATGACCATGACTTAGCTTTCCTGGATAACATACTGATTCAGAAGGTATCGTATCCATACCCATTTCATATATTTTCTTAGAAGATCTAGGTGAAAGTTCAACTCTAAATCCAAGTTCTGTAAAGAAAGTAAACCAAAATGGATAATTCTCGTACATATTTAAAACTCTTGGTATACCAACTGTACCTCTTTTAGGATCTTTAAGAGGAATATATCCAAATACCCTTTTGTACTTATAATCATACAAATTTGGTATATCATTCTTTTTTACATCATTTCCTGAACCTCTTTCACACCTATTACCAGTTATAAATTTTCTTCCATCAGAAAACTCATTTATAGTCAAGAGGCAATTATTAGCACATTTTCCACACCTCTTCATGGAAATCTCAGTGCTAAAACCTTCAAGTTCCTCCTGCTTCAAAATAGTAGCTTCATGTCCACTAACATATTTTTCTTTAGCTATTATTGCTGCTCCAAAAGCACCCATAAGTCCTGCAATGTCTGGCCTTACAGCTTCTCTTTCAGATATAAGCTCAAAAGCTCTAAGCACAGCATCATTATAAAAAGTTCCTCCCTGAACTATTACCTTGGTACCAAGTTCTTCTGGATTTCTAACCTTTATAACCTTAAATAATGCATTTTTTATTACAGAGTATGAAAGTCCTGCTGATATATCTCCTACCTTAGCTCCCTCTTTTTGGGCTTGTTTAACTCTTGAATTCATAAAAACAGTACATCTTGACCCTAAATCTACTGGATTTAAAGATTTAAGTGCAGCCTTTGCAAATTCTTCAACCGTCATGTTTAAAGACTTAGCAAAAGTTTCAATAAATGAACCGCATCCTGATGAACATGCTTCATTTAAAGTAACAGAGCTTATAACTCCATCATTTATTCTTATACACTTCATATCCTGTCCACCGATATCGAGTATAAAATCTACACCTGGCAGAAAAAAGTCTGCTGCCTTATAGTGTGCTACAGTTTCAACTTCCCCAATATCAACACAAAGTGCAGCCTTAATAAGCCCTTCTCCATATCCTGTAACAGCACTATTTACAATCTCAGCACCTTGTGGAAGTTTTTCATATAAATCCTTAAGTATTTTTATTGTAAGCTTAAGTGGACTTCCTTCATTGCTTCCATAATAAGAATATAAAAGTGCACCTTCCTTTGATATAAGTGCAGCTTTAGTAGTCGTAGAACCGGCATCTATTCCTAAAAAACATTCCCCTTTATATTCTTCAAGCTTCTCCGTTTTTATCTTACTTTTGCCGTGTCTATCCTTAAAGCTCACATAATCATGTTCATCCTTAAACAGTGGTTTTAATCTTTGAACTTCATAAGTTTCCTTACTGCTAAGCTTTAAAAGCCTTTTCTTAATTTCCTTAAAGCTAATAAAATCCTCGTTTTTAGCAGCTAAAGCTGCACCCATTGCAACAAACAACTGAGAATTCTCAGGAAAAATCACTTCATTTTCTCCTAAATTTAAAGTTTCTATAAATCTTTGTCTAAGCTCAGAAAGAAAATACAATGGTCCTCCTAAAAAAGCAACTTTACCTTTTATAGGTTTTCCGCAAGCAAGTCCACTAATAGTTTGATTAACTACAGCTTGAAATATTGATGCAGCAATATCCTCCTTTGCCGCTCCTTCATTTAAAAGTGGCTGAACATCAGTTTTAGCAAAAACTCCACATCTTGCAGCAATTGGATATATACATTTATGCTTTTGAGCAAGCTTATTAAGTCCTGCAGCATCTGTCTTAAGAAGCGTTGCCATTTGATCTATAAATGCACCAGTTCCCCCAGCGCATGTGCCATTCATTCTTTGCTCAACAGCTCCACCAAAGTATGTTATTTTAGCATCCTCTCCACCTAGTTCTATAGCAACGTCGGTTTCAGGAATAAATTTTTCTATAGTTTTTGTGCAAGCAATTACCTCTTGAGTAAAACCAACATTAAGCCATTTTGAAACTGATAAGCCACCCGAACCAGTAACCATGACCTTTACATTTTCATCTTTAAATTTGTCATAGGCTTCTGTTATAATTTCTACAATAGTTGATTTTATATCAGAAAAATGCCTTTTGTATTTATTATATATAATATCTTCATTGCTATTAAGCATGACAATTTTTACAGTAGTTGAACCTACATCAAGTCCCAATTTAAAAATATTATTCATATTTACCTTCCTATCATATAATTTTATACTACAAATTTTCTAATAGAATTTGTTTAAAACATACAATATTAGCGATGCATTTCCATATCACCCTATTTTGTATTAATTAAATACAAATCACCTAAAATATCAAACTTATTTATATAAAAACATTACTTTTAGGCAATTTAATCCACATGAATTTCGCTAATTGAAACAATTTACCTACATTATATTAATTTTATAAGCAACCTAATTATAACACATAAATTTATAAAACAACAAGATTATAATAGTTATTTAATAATAATAACTATTGAACTTTATCCTCCTTTAATTCTTCATTAATTAATTTATTCTATTTATAAAAATAAAGCACCTCAAAACTTTAAATTTATTTGTACCAAAATGCCGTCTTCTGGTGATTATGGTGCATATATATTTTGTAGTTGAGCTAACTTCACTATATATTTTAAAAATTAAGGTTTGTCACTCAAAATAAAATACTTTTGAATATTATTACATATATTGGTTATAAATTATATGTATAAAATAATTTTATTAGGAGGAAACTATATGGCCTATTTTGACAAAGGAATAGAATATTACAATAAAAAAAATTATAAAAAAGCTATTGAAATGTACTGCAAAGCTATTGAAATGAAAGAAAACGAAACCGCTTCAATGTATAATGCAGCAGTTTGTTTTATAAAATTAAAAGAATATATAAACGCTATTCAACTTATAAGAGCGGCTTTAGAAAGAAAAGAAGACAGTAGATATTACTTTAATTTAGGCTACTGCTATGCAATGCTTAAAGAAAACAAGCTAGCCTTAATATACTTTAACAGAGCTTGGGCTCTAAATAATGCTGATACAGAATGTGAAAAAGCAATAAATATATTGCTTGGGAAATTAAGATCAGCTTAAATAATTCAATCAAAATATTTTTCAAAGCAAACCAATACATTTGTTAAGTTCATCTTTGCTTAAAGTAACATAGCTAGCCCATTATGCAATTTATATAATTTTAGGAATACTGTTTATAATTAATAAAGCATATGTCCATTTAAATATTTGGACAATGTATTTAAGTGAGCAACAAATTATAAACAAGTAATCCCTTTAATCGTTAATCACACAAGTTTTATCAATATTTTTTAAATTGCATCTCCCCTTACCATTCACCTATAATTTTAGCATCCTTATGATCCATTGAAAACATTGCTTTATTAAAGTAATTTCCACCCTTTGCAAAAGTAGTATCAACATTTATCCATTTACCACTTTCAGGTATATAAACTTGATTCCATGCATGACTTACCCAGGACACTCCATTAAAGCCCTGTCCAGTTACAAGCCTTACTTTCATATTATTCGCTCGTGCCATAGCAACATATAAACACGAATAATCAAAACATATGCCTTTTCTAGTATTGAAAGTATAAATAGCACCTGACTTCACATCGTAATCATTGTTAAGAACCAAATTAGCCTTATTATAATCATATGATATATTATTCCCTATCCATTCATATATCTTTCTCGCTTTACTTTCAGTACCAACTTCATTAAGAACAAGATTCTTTGCAAAATTATCAATTTGACTATCTGAAGCAACTCCCTCATCAAGAGTTACCCCATTATAATAAACAATTGTTTTTCCATTATCTACGCTATTAGATGAATCATTACTATCTGGTACGCTAATCGTATCCTTTTGCTTGTATACAATTTTAAAAGAATTATCTATAATTGATGGAAGTTTTTTAGCTAAATTTGAACTTGTAACGGGAAGAATAACTTGTTTACACAAATATCCATATACTTCAGACGATTGTAAATACCCATTTAAATTTTTATTTAAATTTACCATAGATAATATATTTAATACAAATAATACCGTTATAACATAACATATTGATCTTGGAATTTGTACTATTGCACCCAGTAGTCTCTTTACTATACTACTTTTATTGGAAATCATTCTATCTATTCCATCGAATAATCTATAAAAAATAAGCCTATTTATAAAATTAAATAAAGTTCTAATAATAATATAAATTAAATAAACTAATATTGGTATGAGTACAAAATACAATACCATTGGCTTCTTTTCTACAAAACTATATATATTTGCTGGCAGAAAACTATATAGTTTATTTATATTCTCCATTGAAAACAATTTTTTAGAATATCTTATACCTATAAAAATTGCTACTATAAAAGCTACGCTATTTACTACACCTTCCCAGTCCCTTTTAAGGTCATAGGAAGAAAACTTAAATAAAAAACCTTTTAAAAGTGGATATACAAAGCAAACAATTATAAAAATAGTCACAGGATTTACTTTCAAATAAAATCATCTCCTACATTATTCAAAGTCACTACTATTAAACAACTCATTTGAAACTAATTTTACTTCACTCCACGAATATCCTTTTCTAAGCAAATAGTCACACAGCTTTTTTCTAAGTTTAATCTGTTCCAGATTCTGCTTTTTAAGACTATTGTACTTTTTTTCAGCAATTTTTCTTAATGAATTTATATATTCGTCCTCATCTTTATCATAAAATCTAAATCCTTCATCTATAGTACTTTCTGCTATTCCTTTTTTTAGTAAATTGAATTTTATTTTCTTTTTTCCATCGACTTTAAGTTTTTCTTTCATATAGCACTTTACATATTTATAATCATCTACAAAATCATATTGCCTCAGAAAATCCATAACCTTATCAATTACGTTCTTTTCAAAACCTTTATTTTGCAATTTATCTATAACTTCTTTCTCCGTCTTCAAGGTCCTTTCTATAATCCTAAGAGCTGTTTCTTTGCAATAAATATAATTATCCTCATTAGCTACTTCTTTAATATAATCTAAATCTACATTCCTGCCCTTTTCTAAATTGTATCTATAAACTAACTCCATGCTGCACGAAAAAGAATATTCTTCATTTATATATATATTTACTCTTTCCCTTTTATTTTTCTGTGCCTCAATTTTCGTTATAGTATGCTTCAATCTAATCACTTTCCTTTGAAGTCAGTATATGAATAGTTGGATTACTTAAAACTTTATTAGCAACCATAGTTATATCATTACAATTCACTAAATCTACATTTTTTATATCTTCTAAAAACTCATATATGTTTTCTCCATCCAAACACTGATGAAGTACATAATTAGACAAATCAGTAGTATCCTCTATTGTAGATACCACTGCAGTTTTAAGTACCTTTTTCATTACTGCAATAGATTTGCTTTCTATAAAGTTTTTTTCACATTTTATTTTTTCAAGGCATTTATCTATACACATAGCAGCAGAATCAATATTTCCTTTTCCAACAGCCGTGTATATGTACATCGTCTTCACATACTTTGAAGTGTTAAGTTCAGAATATATATCATATGCAAGTCCTTTTTTTTCCCTAATCTCTCTAAATAGAATGCTATTAGCACTTTCTCCCAATCTATAATTAAGTATTTTTAATGCCATTTCCTCCATTCTTGTTAAACCATGAAATGTAAACATATATATTATAGTACTTTGCTCTATATCATTTCTATATGAAACCTTCTTTACAGGCAAATTTTTTTCAGCCAAAATATTTCTTTTTATTATATCTTTCTTAGCCCAACTGTCAAAATACTTTTCAATATTACATATAACTTCTTCATGTCCTATATTGGAAACTATTACAATACAGCAATTGTTTGGCAAGTAATACCTTTTATAAAAATCAACTAAATCTTCACTTGTAAACTTGTTTATATTTTTTTCACTACCTATAGTATCATATTTCAGCGGTCCCCTTGAAAAACCAATTTCATGAACTTTATTAAAACTGTAGTCTTCAATATCATCCTTTACACTTCTAATTTCAGATAATATAACTTCTTTTTCTTTATTAAATTCTGTTTTATCAAATACAGCATTTCTTATCATATCTGAAATTAAGTATAAGCTCCTATCAAGCTCTTCATTTAAAGCAGTTACACTATATACTGTGCAATTGTAATCAGTATAAGCATTATACTCCCCACCAAGTTCTTCGAAAGCTTCATTTAACTGTTCGTTATTCATATTGGAGGTTCCTTTAAATACCATATGCTCAATAAAATGTGATATACCTTTTTCTTTATTGTCTTCATAAAGTGAGCCTATCTTAACTCCAAAATGCAGTGAAAATAATTGAGTATTTTTTTTAATGGATATAATTTGGAGTCCATTACTCAATTTAACTTCTTTTAAATCCAACATGTTCTCTTCCATAAAATCTCCCGTTGTTAACATCAATTAAATTTTTATATTTTTTATAGATAAATTATACTCTAAAATGTCATATGCATACAACTAATAAAAATTACTAAGGCATTAATTTTTCTAAAGTTCTAAATATTTTCTAGTAAAATAAATAAAAAAGAGCATTTCGAAATAGAAATACTCTCTTTTTATTTATCCTAAAACTACTTTTTAAATATATACTTTCCTTAATAAAAGCAGCTTTTTAGTGTCTTCACTTAATTCATCGTAATATTCAAATAACTTTAAGACAATATCATCTACTGATAAGTTAATCATAAAAATTTTATCATTAATACTATTTTTAATTGCTTGTGATATAGAATTATTTGAAATAATAAGATACTTATTAACATTATCTCCGTAACTATTTAAAACATTTAATATTGTATTTAAGTCCACTACTTCATCATCATTAAGATGACAAACTCTTATTATGTTCTTTGTAAAACTAAGCTCATCTTCGCTTATAATAAGGTAAGAATTTTCTCTGTCATTGTCATAATTATTACTCACCTTATATTTCATAATACATAATAGCTCTCTTACAAGAAATTTAAATTTGTTTTTGTCCATATTCTTAAGTAATTCTTTAATACATTCTAAAGCTGCATTATATATTTCATTTTCCTTATCCAGGGCCTCTTTAACATTTCCATTACTTACAAGAAGTCTCTCTATTTCTGCATCACAATTAAATATTCTAAATACAATATAATTTTGACTTAAGGAATCCTTAAGTTCCTTAGAAATTAGTTTTTCATGTATATGTTTTTCTACCCATTTTACTTTTAAAACATTAGGTTGTTTAGGATATACCTCTGCCATATACCTATACTCTTCTAAAACTATTCCTATATAATATTCTTTCGTTAGAGCATTATATGTAATTATCCTGTCATTTTTATTTATTTCTCTTGAAAATCTCCAAACTTGACTCTCATATTGTATTCTTTTACCAGGCATTACATTGCTATAAACTTCATCACATCTCATCAAAAGCTTATCTTTAGTTTCATATTCTAAAGGATTTCCAATTTCACTCCATCCAACTGTAACTATGCCATTTTTTATCCAAAAATCAATTAAACTTTCATTGGCTTTATAATTTACCATCCACCAATTTGCCACGAAAACCCCTCCTATATTTTATCCGTTTGCTTTAGCATATATTCTATAATTTATATTTGGAAATATATTGTCTATGCTTTCAATTTTCTCTAAGTTTTTTGCTTGTATATTATTTTTTGTTATGTCATCATAGATTGCTTTAAATCTATTTAGATGACTGTTTATTCTTCTAACTGCATAATCAACTGTAGTATTATTTTTTATAATAAAAGGCCAATCTGATGATTCAGCAAGCATAAGTTCTCTTGCAGCTTGATTTAGAGCTTTTTCTTGAAGTTCACTTGGATCAGTGTAAGTATTAGCAAGCCTTATCATTATTTCCTCACACTTATGCAAATCTCTGTATATCCATTGATTAGAAGAATTTATCCATACAGAGTAATCGCTATTTTCCCCCCAACTTGATGGATTAGGAGTAGAACACTGAACTATAGGATTCATTTTAAGATACTCAGATGGAGTTGTAAGTTCATACGACGTCCAATCTTCAGCACTCTTTCTTATAAATGCATTTATAAAATCTGGTCCTTCAAACCACCAATGTCCATATAACTCAGCATCATATGGGCACGTTATAATAGGAGGCTTATCCATATGCTTTGAAATCTCACTTATCTGATCAGTTCTACATTTAGAAAAATGTGATGCATGCTGCCATACTTTTTGCATTGCCTCATCCCTATTATATATTTCCTTATATTCAGAATTACCAGTTATTTTATAGTATTTAAAACCTGTATCTATTCTTATACCTGATGCATTTATATATGGTTTTATATAATCCATAGGAAGTTCATATCCTATATCTCTATAAAATTCCCTGTAACTAAAATCACCAGGATATCCCATAAAATCACTCCACACTTGATATGATGATTCCATATCCCTTCCAAAAGTACATACCCCATTTGGTACTGCTATAGGAGCATTTGTACCATACATAGGTCTCGGAGAAGCATAAAGTACTGCTTTACTTTCTGATATAAAATATTTTATGCCATATTCTTTAAGCACACTATCCAATGAATAGGTATATGCACACTCAGGAAGCCATATACCTTCTGGACTATGCCCCATAATTTTAGTGTAAGATTCTACACCTGTTGCAATTTGTGCTCTAACCGCTTCCGGATTTACAGAAATAAGCGGTAATAATGCATGTGTGGCCGAACAAGTTATTATTTCAAGACATCCAAGTTTATCAAACTTTTTAAATGCATTCATTAGATTATTATTATATTTTTCGTACGTTTCAAGAAGTCCTTTAAATCTATCATTATAAAAATGTGCAACCTTATTTTCTTGATAATTATTTTTAGTCCTTATTAATTCTTTATTGGAAAGTTCTATAGATTTGTTAAGATATTCAAGATATCTTTCATTTAAGTATTCATCTTGAAGCATAGACATTAAAGGCGGTGTTATAGACATTGTCATTTTAAATTTTATTTTATCACTTAAAATCCCATCGAAAACTTGAATAAGTGGAATATAACACTCACTCATAGCCTCAAACAGCCATCTTTCTTCAAGTGCATCATTAATCTCAGGATGCCTTATAAATGGCATATGACCATGAAGTACAAACGCAACATATCCTTTTTTCAAATTTATTCACTCCAATCAACTTATTTAACCTTAGACGTACAAGCAGGAAATTTAAAATAATTATTTATAATTTCTTTTGAAGTTTTTTCAAAATAATCATTATTATATCTAGAGTAACAAATCATGAGCTTGGGATATGGTCTAATTTTTTTTTTCCATCAACAAATGGATATGGCTTTGGTTCCTTATGCATACAATTTTCATTTTTATTTACACCACATGTTGGCAAGTTGTTGCTTGGAGCAATAAAATCTTCTGATATATCCACATAGTAAACTGCCGAATCACCGGACTGTTTATCCCTAGGTGTTGTAACTGTATTTGATACTGCTAAAGCTACAAAAGTATCATCTACAAGAACTCTTCCAAGCTTCACAAACACATCTATATCATCTTTTTCTAAATTTATAAACCAATTATTAGCAAAAGCATCAATATAAATTGTTTTAATTTCAGAAACAATACCATTTATCACTTCATAAACCTTTAATACTGGTTTGGAATTTTTCCATGAATTTTCCCCATATCTATCTTGAAATCCTTTTATTTCAACAGCTGAAACACTGAAATAACAAAATACCCTATGTGAATTTTGCACAAGCAAAACTATAGATGATTTATCTTCGTCTATCATAACTCCGCCCCCCCAATAATCAACTAGCTAATATAGTATATTATACCGTAAAATACTAATGCTGTCACGAATAAATTTACACATCTACAATAAAACATACATTAAATGGCATCTAAATAAATATATTTTAGTATATATGTACAATATAAGTATAAGAAATTTATTGGAGGAAATTTAATGACTAAATTCAATAAAATACTAGCCGTATTATTATCAATATTATTGTTAGAACTAATTTTTATATTTACTTTATATAAATCAAAAACAAGTATTATATCTAACTATGACCCAAAAAAGAAGACAACAATACTTGTAGATGTAAGTACTAACACTTTAGCTATATTCCAAGATGACAAAATGATAAAAAGCTACACCATTGCATCAGGAAAATCAACTACCCCCTCTCCTATAGGAAATTGGACAATCATAAACAAAGATACCTGGGGCGAAGGCTTTGGAGGAAGATGGATGGGATTTAATGTGCCTTGGGGCAAATATGGAATACATGGAACTACTTCTCCAAATTCAATTGGTTGGTCATCTTCCCATGGATGCATAAGAATGAGAAATAATGATGTTTTTGAATTATATAAAATAATACCAATAGGAACAAAAGTAATAGTAGCTGGTAATCCTTACAGTAACTTTAGCTCAAATCCACGCTTTTTAAAACCAGGCATGCGCGGTTCAGATGTATATGATTTACAATTAATTTTAAAAAATAAAGGCTATTATAATGGTAATCCAGATGGCATTTATGGAGAGGGTATGAGATACTATGTTCATAAATTTCAGAAAGATAATAAACTTTATATAAGCGATACAATTACCACTAATTTCTATAAAAAGCTGGGAATTAAACTTATAGATTAAAAGTATATTTTAATTTTTTGTAAAAGTTTAGCATATGTACTATTTTAAAATTAAAATATATTGTTATAATTGTGATATTAGTAACTTTTTATCCTTAGTTTCTAATAATAATAAAAAACAAGGCATATTATTGAAAGGAGATGATGTTTTGAATAATATAGGTCTCATATTAGAAGGTGGAGGAATGCGCGGAGTATACACATCTGGAGTTCTTGATTTTTTTATGGACAAAAACCTCTACTTTCCCTACATAATAGGTGTATCAATGGGAGCATGCAATGGAGCTTCCTATGTTTCAAAACAGCGAGGAAGAACAAAATCTGCAACAATAGATTTTATTTCCGATCCAAGATACTTAAGTTATAGAAACTTAATTAAACATAAATCTATTTTTGGAATGGATTTTATATTTAACGAAATTCCATCCAAACTATTACCCTTTGATTTTCAAACTTTTTTCAACTATGATGGAGAATTTGTAATTGGAGCTACTGATTGTATTACAGGAAAAGAAGTTTATTTTAATAAGAGCAATTATACACATGAAAACATTCTTGATATAATAAAAGCTTCCAGCAGTCTTCCTTTTATAGCTAAATCCGTAAAAGTGAATAACTTCACACTGATGGATGGTGGACTTTCTGATCCAATACCAATAAAAAAATCTATAAGCGACGGTAACACAAAAAATGTAATTATTTTAACCAGAAGCCATGGCTACATAAAAAAACCATTTAAATTAAAATGGATTGCTTCCAAAAAATATCGCAATTATAAAGGATTATATAATTCACTTATACAAAGATATAAACTTTACAATAATACTATTGAATATATAAACAAACTAAATAAGGATGGCAAAGCATTTATAATTCAACCACAGAAACCTCCTATGGTTGGAAGAACCGAAAAAAACAAAAAGAAACTTATTGATTTATATAATGAAGGATATAAAGACGCAAAAAATAATTATGAAAATCTATTAAACTTCTTGAATGGATAGGATATTAACCCTATCCATTTTTAGTTGCAGTCGTGAATAAAAAATAACGTTTATGGTTAAAATATCTAAATGTATCAAATTACATCAGGAAGGAATGATATACCATGAAAGTTGGAATTCCTAAAGGTTTATTATCTTATAGGTACTATCCTTTTTTTAAAACCTTTTTTAGTGAATTAGGTGCCCAAATTATAACATCTCCAGACACAAACAAGGATATTTTAAATTTAGGAATAAAATATTCAATCGACGAAGCATGTTTACCAATTAAAATTTTTCACGGACATGTTGCATATTTAAAAGATAAATGCGATATAATACTTATTCCCAGAATTATGCAATTAAAAGAATCTGAGTTTATATGTCCAAAATTTTGCGGACTTCCTGAGATGATTGTAAATGATATCTCAAATATGCCTAAAATTATTTCTTTTCCAATATACTCATATAATAAAAAAAGTTTTATAACATTTATAAAAAACTCTGGTGCTATTTTTACAAAAAACATCTACAAAATAAAGAATGCATATTCAAAAGCTCTCCTTGCACAAAAAAGTTCAATTTTGGGAATTCAAGATAAAGACTATAACATTAATATTGCACTAGTAGGCCATCCTTATAACATATATGACACCTATTCAAATCTAAACTTAATTAAAAAATTACATAAACTAGGTATAGGTGTAATTACCGAAGAGGCTATAGACGAAAATTTAATTAATAATGAAACATCAAGTTTATTTAAAAAACCATTCTGGACTTTTGCTAGAGAATCTTATGGTTTCTCAGTTTTTTCAGCAAAAAATAATCTTGTTCATGGCATTATATACATTTCGTCTTTTTCATGCGGAATAGATTCTGTACTAATAGAACTTATAAAAAACAAACTAAAGTCTTTTCCAATGCTAATACTAAAAATAGATGAGCAAACAGGAGAAGCTGGATTTGATACTAGATTAGAGGCTTTTGCAGATATGCTTGAAAGGAGATGCGGTGTAGATGAAAATAACGTTTCCTCATCTTGGTAATACATGCTACGCAGCAAAAGCTGTGTTTGATGGTCTAGGGATAGACTATGTCCTCCCTCCACAAAGTAACAAAAAATGTTTAGAATTAGGATCATTATATTCTCCTGAAGAAATGTGCCTTCCATTCAAAATAATGATGGGAGGATATATAGAGAGCATAAGAAATGGTGCTGATACTGTCCTAATAACCGGAAGCTGTGGTCCTTGTAGATTTGGAGAATATTGCGAACTTCAAATGAACTTACTAAAAAAGCTAGGTTATAATGTTAATTTTATTGTACTAGATAAACCAAGCGCTATTGGTAAAGAAGAATTTTTCAGAAGAATATCAAAAATATCTAATGAAAGTTCTCTAAGTATAAACCAAAAATTAAAAACACTTTATAAAGCTTATAGAATAATAAACCTCTTAGACTATATTGAAAAAGAAGCCCATAAAAAGGCTGGATATGAAGCAAACCTTGGCGATTGTAAAAAGATATTAAGAAACTGCAAAAAAGAAGCCTTTTCATATAATGAACCTGATAAGCTTTTAGAATTCCTTAAGCTTTGTAAAAATAAAATTGACAACGTAAAACTAGACAAAGAAAAACATCCTTTAAAAATTGCTATAATAGGCGAAATATATACTATTATAGAGCCTTTTTCAAATTTTTATATCGAAGATAAGCTCATGGATTATGGCGTATCAACTTCAAGACATTTAAGCCCAAGTTGGTGGTTTAAGGATGCCATGCTTTCTATACTAAAATTAAATTCTATTGACTTGAGATTTAATTCAAGAAAATATTTACCTTATTATATAGGAGGTCATGCAAGGGAATGTATTGGAGAAGCAGTTATGTCAAGTCATTCTGATTTCGATGGTGCTATACAAATTTTTCCTTTAGGATGTATGCCAGAAATTGTAGCAAAATCAATATTGCCTAAAATTTCAAAAGACGAAAATTTTCCTATATTAAGTCTTATAGTTGACGAAATGACAGGTGAAGCAGGATACATTACAAGAATTGAAGCATTTATAGATTTACTTGAAAGGAGAGAAAATAATGTACTACATGGGTGTTGATGTTGGATCAGTAAGTACAGATATAGTTCTTTTAAATAAAAATGCAGAAGTAGTAGAAAGTATCTACCTTCGAACAAAAGGAAAACCAATTGAAGCAATACAAAATGGTTTCAGAATTTTAAAAGACAAATATACAGATAAACAAATATTGGGTGTTGGAACTACTGGAAGTGGAAGACAAATAGCCTCATATCTCATAGGAGGCGACACTGTTAAAAATGAAATCACAGCTCATGCCATAGCAGCCTTAAATTTAGATAAAGATGTAAAAACAATAATTGAAATAGGAGGTCAAGATTCAAAAATAATAATTTTGCGCAATGGAATTGTAAGTGATTTTGCTATGAACACAGTTTGTGCTGCTGGAACAGGCTCATTTTTGGATCGACAAGCTGAAAGATTAGAAATCCCAATAGATAAATTCGGTGAACACGCTTTAAGATCAACTTCTCCTATAAGAATAGCTGGTAGATGTGCTGTTTTTGCAGAATCTGATATGATTCACAAACAACAACTTGGTTACAGTGAAGATGATATTATATGCGGGCTATGTGATGCCCTAGTAAGAAATTATTTAAACAATGTAGGAAAAGGCAAAGAAATATTACCTAAAATTTTCTTTCAAGGCGGTGTTGCCTCAAATATAGGAATAAAACTCTCTTTCGAAAAATCCTTAGGATATAAAATAATAGTTCCGCCTAATCATAAAGTCATGGGGGCTGTCGGAGCAGCTATAATAGCTAAGGATCATATAGAAAGATATAAAGTTCAAACAAATTTCAAAGGCTTTAATTTAGCAAATATAAACTTTGTATCAACCAGCTTTGAATGCAGTGGATGCGAAAATAAATGTGAAGTAGTTCAAATTAAGAACAATGACGAAATAGTAGGATGTTTTGGCGATAGATGTGGTAAGTGGAATAAAAGCACTGCTGTTTAATTTTTGTTTATTTATTTGTAAATATACTTTATAATAATATATATGGTTTATTTTCTTTTATTAGGTATCTTAAGATTTTAAGATACCTAATGATAATAACTTTTATATTTACATGAGGGTGGATGAGATGAAAAATTTTACAGAGCAAAGAAACTTTAAGAGAATCAGATTTAGATGTTTGACAACTTTTTTTATGGTAAATGGTACAAACAAAATTGATGAGGTTGAAATACTAGATATAAGTGAAAGTGGTGTAAAATTAAATTTACTAAAACGACTGCAAATTGGAGACAAAGTCACATTTAAATTTCCTATAGGAAATCTAAATTTGACATGCAATGCGACTATAGTTTGGGGACAAGTAAGCCTTGAGAGAGGATTTGTATATGGCTGCAAATTTGATCTTCTTGCAACTAATAAACAACTTTTGAAACGCATAATAGAAGAATTTTATCACAATAATTTTATATATATTTACAAAGATAAATCAACTAAAATTATAGAAAACATGACCTGTACAATATCCATATCTGTATCGGACATAGACACGCTTTTTCAATATTCAAGTTGGCTGCTTGGTGAGATTAGTGAGTCCAATAAATTAACTCTAGCGATTTTAAGAAATTTGGTTAACAGGTTTGAGGAATATGGAAATAAAAATTTAAATTACTTTAAGGTAAGTATATATGAATATGACGTATTTAAGCAAATATTAGATTTTGCTATTTCTTCCTTGTACTCTGATAATTCAAATATAAAAGCATTAAAATTGGAATCCATTGATATATCAGCATTACAATGTGAAAAAGCAGATAGCTTAAGACACAAGTTTAATTGTTTACCAAATGATATAAAATTAGATATTATTGAAGAAATTGCAAAATATCTATATGATGTAGAGGACAACTAATTTTCAGATTATAACTTAGCATTGACAAAAGTTTATTTATATTCTCTTGAAATAAATTAATTTTAGTAATATTATTATAATAGTGTATGATATATTATTTTCTATCAAAACGAATACATAATTTTAAGATAGTAGGTGTTTATAATTGAACAAAGTTATTTTAACAGAATCCGGAAAAAAGAAGCTTGAAGAAGAGCTTGAATACTTAAAGACAATTAAAAGAGTAGAAATAAAAGAAGCACTTAAGGTTGCAAGAGCTCAAGGTGATTTAAGCGAAAATGCTGATTATAGTGCAGCAAAAGACGATCAGTCTATGAATGAAACTAGAATTCAAGAGATAGAAGAGCTTTTAAAAACTTCTACTGTTGTTGAAACTTCTGTAAATGAAAATGTATTTGATTTAAATAAAACTGCAATGGTTAAATTTTATGATATAGATGAAGTAGAAGAAGTAACTCTTGTAAGTTCAGTGGAAGCAGATGTAAAAAATATGAAAATAAGCATTGACTCTCCACTAGGAAAATCTCTATACAAATTGGAAGTAAATAAAAAGGCAACTGTTGAATCACCTGACGGTAATTATGAAGTTGAAGTACTTAAAATATTAAAATAATTTTTAAACGCAATTAAATTGCTCAAAAATAAGGAAGTTATCATATGATAACTTCCTTATTTCTTTGTCCATGATTTTAATAAATTATGATTTAATAACTCATCAGAATATTCTAATTCCTTAGAACTCTTCTCCTTGGCACTCTTAAGTTCAGGAGTTTCATTAATTTTACTTCCCGTTTTTATATCATAATAAGTATTAGTCCAAGAAACATAAAATACCTTTCCGTCAGTAAAAGATCCATTTCTGAACGTAACCTTTCTATCTGATGTATTAAATATATCTTTACCAAACATATAACTATTTTTTATATTAAACATATTAGCTATAGTCGGATATATATCCATTTGGCCAGCATAAACATGATTTATACCCTTATTTTCATCTTTAGGAAAATGTATCAGCAAAGGTACTTTTTGATACTGATACCAAGCTAAATCATCTGTGCTATTTGAACCTTCAAATTTATATAAATCATTTATATTTTGCTTAGGAATAGCAAAATGGTCACCGTATAGTACAATAATAGAATTATCAGCTATGCCAGAACTTTCAAGCTTATCTAAAAAATCTCCAAGCTGTTTGTCTGTATAATGTATACCTTCTAAATAGTTTCCAAACAATGTATTTTTATAATTTCCAACATCTAAAGTATCCATACCATTTTCATATCCCTTAACATCATTAAATGGATAATGACTACTTAAAGTAATAAGGAAAGAAAAATATGGCTGTTTAAATTGCTGGAGCTTATCAAAAGATTGATTTAAGAAAGATTTATCACTTAATCCCAACCCTACATTTTCATCATCAGTATACTTAGACTGTCCAAAGAAATCATTAAAATCCTCAGTTTTATACATTACATTTCTATTCCAAAAGCCTTCATTATATCCGTGAAGCGCCGCTGTGTAGTACCCCTTCTCTCCTAATTCTTTAGGTAACGCATTCAGGGTATTACCACCATAGGTATAATATGCTGCGCCAGATTGTGCTGGATAAAGTGAATTAAGAGACATAAATTCAGCATCTGAAGTATTTCCGCCAGCAACTTGATAAAAATAATTATCAAAATACATGCTTTTATTTACCCATTTATTTAAATTAGGTGTTATCTCTTTGCCACCAATTTGTTTATTAATAGCAAAGCCTTGAAGCGCTTCTACTTGAATCATTATAAGATTCTTTCCTTTTCCTATACCACTAAACTTATTACTTACACTATTGTTACTTTCAAGATAACTTTTTATCTGCTTTTCTTCACTTTCTGGAAGCTTTTTTGAATTTTTTATCTTTGTGCTCGTAAAATTAAAAGCATCAACTATGTGAAAATTTAAATTTCCTATCATTTTAGTAAGATAGATTCTATTACTCATGGCAGTTAAAAGTGTTGGTTGTTCTGCTGAAACCTTTTTAAAGGTCTTAGCATCCACTACTGTCCCAATAGTAAATATCATTAAAAAAACAACCGTTCTAGCTATCATTGACTGAACTTTAACATTAATTTTCTTATAGTACATTTTAAATAAAGGAATAAAAATTACAATATCGGCTAAATATAAAAAGTCATTAATCTTTATAACATCCGCCACAGCATCCTTTACACCAATTAGTAGCTTAGCATCTCTAACAGCTGAAACAGTTATTATGTCCTTATAATACCTATAATAAGCTAAATCTGCTATTATGAGAATACTAACTATGGTATCGATAATAAATAAATATCTTATCCTTTTTTTATTTTTCAACAAAAACGAAAAACTAAATAGTAATAGTAAAGATGCAATTATGGGTACAATAACACTTGAATCAAAATACTCAGGTGATATACTTTTACCATAGCTCACTAGCTTTATACATAATATTACAAAAAACACAATAACATCGATATTACTTTTAAAGAATTCATTTATTTGCTTTGAAATTTTATTATTAAAAAAATTTTTAATTAGTGTGGGCATTTTCAAATTCACCATCTCTTTTTTCTGAATATTATAAATAAAATTACTGTTTCTTTTTAAACGGCAGTGCAGTTCTTATATTGTTAGAAACCCCTTCAGCAATATTTACACTAAAAACATCAAGTATAAACATAAACAGAGGTATGCCTAAAAGCAACCCCCATGTACCCATAAACTCTTCTGAAACTAAAAGTATTACAAAAGTAAAAAATATAGGTATATGAGTTTTGGATGACATAAGTTTAGGATTAAGGAAATAAGTTTCAACGGAATGAATGATCAGTACCATTATTAAAACATATAAAACCTCTATTGGCCCATTTATTTTAAACGCAATAAGTGATAAAGGCACTAATGAAATTATTACACCCGCTACTGGTACTAAGCTCAATATAAATATCATAAGTCCCAAAGTCATAAGACTTGGAAATCCCATTACAGCAAGGCCAATCACCGATAAAATCGTATTTACAAATGCTATTATTATTTGAGCTTTAATAACTTTACCAAAAGAATTTAAAAAATTATTTCCATAATATATGAAGTATTTATACATACTTGATAGCTTACTCTTTTCAAACTTTCTTCCAAATTTTATAATTTCTCTTTTTTCAACTATGAAGAAAAGACTTAAAATTAATGCTAGAAATGCATTTACACTAACTTTACCTAAACTTGTTGCAAATTCAATGATAAATTTAGCGCCAGGTTCAGTGTACTTTTGAATATCTATCTTATCAATTATAGGAGATACATACTTACCTATAAAAGCATATTTGTCTAAAGCATTAGATCTATAAAAACTCTCGGCTTGTGCTTCAAGATTTTTAGCTTCATTTATAACAACTGGAACATATTTATAAAAAGCTATAACAATAAATGCTATTATTAACATATATAGAATTATTGTGACAATTCCTTCTTTAATTTTCACATATTTCGATAGCCTTGAAACAATAAAAACCTCCGCACTATTTATTAAATATGTAAACAAAAAGGTCAATAGAACTAAATTTAACATTTTTCTAGCAAAATACAATATTAAAATCAAAATAGAAAAAAATATAAACTTTTTAAAAGCTTCTCTACGAATTATCTCCCTTATAAAATCCAATAATATTCCTCCTTTACTGATAATAGTTTACTATTAATCATTTATAATTTCAATGTAAAATTAAATCTATCCAGTAACTTTTTTGTTAAAACTACTTAAACAAATTTGTCACAAAAGTGTCACACAAAAATATTATCATTAAAGCATGTTAAATAACAATTAATCGGAGGTAATATTTATGGATAATTTTAATAATGATAATACTGATAATTTAAAAATGCCAACTGAATTTAAAATAAATAATGATTTTATTCCACCACAAAAACCCAAGAGAAGAAATAAATTCACTTCATATATTATAGTAGGGCTTGCATGCTCTATAATAGGTGGAACAATTTCAACTGCTGGAGCACTTTATATACTTCCTAAATCAAGTGCATTTAGAAATACTCCATTATATAAAACTCTAGCACAAAATGCAGGAAATTCTTATACAGATGCTTCTTCATCAACTCTTAAAGCAACCAATACTTCTACAGTCGCAAGCCAAGGTGGCAGCCTAACAGGAGCTCAAATAGTTAAAAAGGTTGCACCTGCAGTAGTTGGTGTATCAACTAAAACAAAAGTATCCACTTCAGATTACGATAGCATGTTTGGTTTTTACGGAAATAATCGTAATAGTGGAAGTAGTGAAGAAGATGGTATGGGTTCCGGAATTATTTTCAATAATGAAGGGTATATATTAACAAATAATCATGTCATACAAGGTGCCGACACAATAACAGTAATATTTAATAACAAAAAACAAGTGGCTGCAAAAGTTGTTAATTACGACGAATCGATGGATTTGGCAGTAATAAAAATAACAGACAGCAATGTTAAGGTACCTGGGGTTGCAGAACTTGGAAGCTCAAGCAGCATGAATGTTGGAGATCCTGTATATGCAATAGGAAACCCTCTTGGTCAAGATTTGCTAGGTTCAGTAACCAACGGAGTTATAAGTGCTTTAAATAGGCAAATAAGTGTAGATGAAACATCATCTAAAAAGCAAACTTACATTCAAACAGATGCGGCAATTAATCCTGGAAATAGTGGTGGTCCTCTTGTAAATGCTCAAGGACAAGTAATTGGTATAAACAGTGCTAAAATTGGCAGTAGCACTAGCAGTGGAACTAGTGTCGAAGGAATAGGTTTTGCAATTCCTATAGATTTAGTTAAACCTAAGATTTCAAGCTTATCAAAACCAATACTAATGCTTGGTATAACAACTGAAACTTATTCTGAAAGTCAATTGAAGGCTCACGGCCTTCCTGTAGGGGTTTATGTGACACAAGTCCAAGATTTTAGTCCAGCTCAAAAAGCAGGAATACAGGCTGGTGATGTAATAACTAAATTTGATGGTAAAAAAGTAAAAAGTGTAGAGGAATTAAATTCAATTAAATCTCAGCACAATGCAGGTGATGTAGTAAACCTTGAGGTTTATAGAGATGATACTACAAAAACTCTATCACTTAAGCTTTCAAACTAGCAGTAGAAGAGGCTGTCGCACAAAAATGTTAAACCGTAATTTATAATTAACATTATTTATAAATTACGGTTTAATAATTTTTTAGTGCGACAGCCCC
This sequence comes from Clostridium neuense, assembly GCF_045310695.1. Taxonomy (NCBI): domain Bacteria; kingdom Bacillati; phylum Bacillota; class Clostridia; order Eubacteriales; family Clostridiaceae; genus Clostridium; species Clostridium neuense. Next base: position 176,843 of record NZ_JBJIAA010000007.1, on the reverse strand, counting down.
TTCTAATTTATAGATAAACCGTTTGAAATTTCAAGGGGTTTTATCTTTATATACTAATTACACTTTAAAAAATAAGGCTTTGTTTTAACTGTTACCTATTAAAACAAAGCCTTTATATTTTATTTAATGTAAAATAGAATTCCACCCCATCTTCTGTATTAACTGCACCATATTTTCCTCCATGAAGTTCAACTATATTTTTTACTATTGAAAGTCCAAGTCCTGTTCCACCAGACTTTCTATTTCTAGACTTATCTACCTTATAAAACTTATCCCAAATTTTATCTATTTCATCTTCGGATATTTTATCACCATCATTAATTACCTTAACCATAACTTCATTTTCTTTTTCAACCATGTTTATTGATATCTTATTTCTTACATATTTTAAGGCATTGTTTATGTAATTATTAAGCACTTGCTCAATTCTATATTTATCTGCCACTACATTTGCATTTACAATATTTATATCTAATTCTATACCTCTCTCATTAAAAATAGTACAATACTTCTGATAACACTTCCATACTAATTCGCCTATATCTATTGATACTTTATTAAGTTTAAAATTACCACTTTCAAGTTGAGATAAGTCAAGCATATCAGAAATTAAATTTCCCATATTTAAGGCCTCATCTATTATTACATTTAAATAGTATTCTCTGTCCTCATCTGATGTAACTATATTATCTTTAAGTCCCTCTGCATATCCTTCTATAAGACCTACAGGAGTTTTAAGTTCATGAGAAACACCTGCCACAAACTCTTTCCTCATTTTCTCCAATTCCTTTTCCTTTTCAATGTCTTTCTTTAACTTTTCATTTGCATTTTTAAGAGAATTTAATGCATTATCCAAATTATTAGAAAGGAAATTCAAACTTCTACCTATACTTCCAATTTCATCTTCTCTATCTACACTGCATTTTTCATTAAAATCAAGATTAGCCATTTTTGATGCAGCTTTATTTATCTTTACAAGAGGCTTAGTTATCATATTAGAATATATAAATGCCATTATTAAAACTAAAACTACACCTCCAATAAAAATATATATAAAAATTTCTTTCATTACAGCTGAAGCTTCAGTTATTGGTGTAAATGATGATATAGCAAAAATATATTCATTTGTTGATGTATTTGGGACCACACAAACTATATTCTTCATGTTATATACTTTGCTCTCAAATACATAAGTTTTGCTTTTTCCTGTCCTTTTCATATCAATAAATGATCCCGGATCAGAAACCCACTTATACATTATTTCTTTAATTCTATTAATATCAATAGAATTGCCCTCTTCACTATCCTTACTAGTAAGATACTTAAGATTTCCATAACTATTCAAAATTGCAACAGTACAATCATTTTTTTCTTCAAATTCTCTCATATAACTTGCAATATCATTTGAATTCATCTTATTTATTCCACTATTATAATAATTCTTAAAGGTATATGCAGCTTTATTTAAATTATCTTTTCTCTTGTTTTCATATATTTTTTGAAAAAATATAGACTCAAATAACAGAATAAATACTATAAATAATATAAAAAAGCTAAGCGTAATTAAAAACAATTTAGTGGTTATACTATTTTTTACATTTACTCTCACTTTTTCACCTCAAATTTATAACCGCTTCCCCTTACAGTATTTACAAGATAAGCCTTGTCTTGAAGTTTTTCTCTTAGCCTCTTAACATGGGTATCTACTGTTCTTAAATCACCATAATAATCTTTCCCCCATACATTATCTAGAATTTTATCGCGGCTTAAAACTATTCCTGCATTTTTAGAAAAGTATATTAAAAGTTCATATTCTTTAGGTGACAAATAAATTTGATTTCCCTGAAGCATAACTTCGTGAGACGCTTCATTTATAGTAAGTCCATCAAAATCATTTTCACTACCTAATTCTTTTGCATTAACTCTCTTTAAAAGAACTTTAACTTTTGCAACCAAAACCTTAGGGCTAAATGGCTTCGTAACATAATCATCTGCTCCAAGCTCATATCCTAAAAGTTTATCCTCTTCTTCACTTTTGGCAGTTAAAATTATTACTGGTATACTAGATTTTTCTCTTATTGTTCTGCATACTCTCCATCCATCTACAAGAGGAATCATTATATCTAAAATAGCTAAGGATATTTCTTCACTATTAAATATATCAATTGCTTCTATTCCATCTGCAGCTTCAAGAACCTCATATGTTTCTCTTTTAAGATATGTCGAAATAAGTTTTCTCATCCTATCTTCATCTTCAACTACGAGTATTTTTTCCAAAACAAATTTCCCCCTTTAAATTATTCAATAATTTTATCAACCTTTTGATCATATTTTTTTTCTCTTTTAAATATAAATGAAGAAAAAATTGCTGTAAGTGGTATTGTAAAAATAAGTCCTATACTTCCTGCTAGGGATTTAACAGCCTCTGACGCTATTACATCTTGATTCAAAATCCTATGAAAAGGAAGGTCGTAGGATGATATCCATATCATAATATACATTGCACCTCCTGCATAAGCAAGTATTAAGGTATTCGCCATAGTACCCATTATGTCCTTTCCAACATTCATACCAGATTTAATTAAATCCACCATGCTCATTTCCTTTTGCTGATTTATTTCATTTATAGATGATGCAATAGACATGCTGATATCCATAACAGCTCCAAGTGCCCCCATAAGCACTCCTGCAAAAAACAATCCACTAAAGTTAAAATTCACATTTTGAGCTATGTAAATAATATTTTGTTCTTCCTCATCAGTAAGTCCAGAAAGTCTAAGTGCTGAGATGCATACAGCAGCAATGACTCCTGCAATTATAACTCCACCACAAGTCCCTACTATTGCTGCAAGGGTTTTTTTGTTTTTTCCACTAATAATAAGCAAATTTAAAATACTAACTCCAATACATATAAAAACAGATACTACTATAGGATCAAAGCCTGCCATTATAAGTGGAAGCATTATCTTTAAAACAGCAAAGCCTGTTATTGCAATACCTATTATTGATTTTATACCTTTCATGCCACCAATAAGTGCTATCAGCAATACAAATACAATCACAAGTACATATATAAATTTATATCTAACAACATCATATATGTATGAGCCACTTTTAATATGTCCATTTTTATCCTCTGAGATATTAATTAACACTTCATCACCCTTTTTGGTAAATGACTGATGGCTAGTTTTATCGTTTACTAAATTATCTAATTTTATAGTCTCTCCTTTATGATCACCATTCAAGATTTTTACCATAACATAATTTCTAGATAATGTTGTTTTTTTATTTTTAGAATCTTTTTCATTTAGTTTGCTAGAAGTATTATTATTATTTATCTCCTTTATTATTTTTCCGTGTATCTCTAAATTATCCTGAGAACTATTAAATAAAAAATGAAACACCATGAATAAAATAATTAAACCTACAAATCCTACTAAATATTTAATTTTCTTCTTACTTATTCTAATCTTCACTTTACTTTCTCCTCATCGACTATATACAATTTTATATAATACTCCATTTTAAATAAGTTAAATTCTTTACATTTTTAAAATTATCTAAAACAAAGTTTCATTTGGTACAATTTAGGCATAGTCTTATATAAAAACTATACCACAGTATTATTTTTAAAAAAAGAATTTCTTAAATTGTTAATCATATGTTAAAATTATTGATGTTAGTTCTAGATTCATAAGTTAATTATTTTTATTAGAACAGGAGACTTGAATATGAATAAATTAAATTTTAAAGGAAGTGTAATGCTAAATCCTACACCAGTAGTACTTGTTACTTCCAAAAGCATTTCCAATAAAATAAATATTTTTACAGTAGGCTGGATAAGTACTGTTTGCACTAAAGAGCCTATAATAGCTATTGGAATAAGACCAGAGAGGCTTTCTCATCGTTATATTAAGGAAAGCAAAGAATGTGTTATAAATCTTCCTACAAGAAGCATGGTTAAAATTGTAGATTATTGCGGGGTTGTTTCTGGCAAAAAAGAAGACAAAGTTCAACATTTTAACTTAAAGCTAAGTGATGGAGTATCCATTTCTACACCTTCGTTAGAAATTTCACCTATAGCCCTAGAATGTAAGTTAAAGTCAATTACTCCTCTTGGTACACATGACTTATTTCTACTAGAAGTTTTAAATGTTAAAGTAGATGAAAGTCTCATGGATTCTAATGGTAAAATATGTTTTAACAAAGCAAATTTAATATGCTATAACCACGGTGAGTATTACGGACTAACTTCAAAACCTCTGGGGACCTTTGGATATTCAGTAAAAAAACAAAATAAAAAGTCACATAAATCAATCTATAAGAAGGACATTAAGAAACAAATAAAATAGGAGCCTAACTTAGACTCCATATACCTCAAATACTATTTATCCTTCGTCTTATCTTTACTCGTGGTTGTTTTTCTTGTAGTTGTAGTTTTAGGTTTTGCTGCTGATGAGCTTCTTTTTTTATAAGTTCTTTTAGGTTTGGCTACTTTTTCCTCGTCACTTCCTACAGCAGCCTCAATTTCTTTAGTTATTTCAATTGTTCCTTCAACCTTTTCGTCTGCCTTAACTTCCTGCTTCTTATTGCTTTTGCTAGTTGAAGTTTTTGTTCTTCTTCTAGGTTGCTTGCTTCTTACTTCCTTATTAGTAGTAATTTCACCACCTAAGCTCCATTCTGTTCCATCAGCTTCTTCTTTCACAAAATCGTACATTTTAACAGTTAAATCTGCAACTCTGCTCCAAGTATAATTTTCACTTACTGTCTTGTATGCATTTTCCCTCATATACTTGCAAAGCTCTTCATCATTTAAAAGCTGAAGTACATTATCCTTTAAGCTATTTGCATTTCCATTTATCATTTTCATACCATTAAATCTATGCTCTACTATTTCACTAAATCCACCAGTATCAGATACTATCACAGGACATCCGGCAGCCATTGCCTCAATTGCTGCAATGCCAAATGGCTCATATAAAGATGGTAATACTACAACATTTGAAACCTTATAAAGCTTATCTCTGCTTTCATTATTCATATATCCTGTAAATACAAATCTACCTTCTAACCCCATATTTCTTACTCTACTTTTTAATTCTTCTGTCATAGGTCCTTTTCCCGCAATTATAAACTTAACCTTACTATATCCTTGTACTATCCCATAAGATGCATCTATAAGAAGTTGTATCCCCTTCTCAAATACATGTCTTCCTATAAAAAACACTATTTTTTCATCATCAGCTGCAAACTGTCTTCTATAATTAAGCCAGTCAAATTCAAAATCAAATTCTTCAGTATTTACTCCATTTGGTATTATCCATACCTTATCTTCAGGTATAGAAAATGTATTTATTATTTCCTCTTTCATATAAGTACTGCATACGACTACTTTCCATGCCTCATAATTTAATAACCATTCTGCAGAAGATATGTACCTTTGCATTTCAGTTCTTATACCGTTATTTCTTCCCTTCTCTGTAGCATGCATAGTACATACTGTTGGTATTTTATAAGACCATTTTAGAACTTTAGCACAATATGCTGTAAGCCAATCATGAGCATGAATAATATCTATTTTCCCTATTTTTCTTATCAATCTTATACATTCTTCAATCATAGCAAAGTTTAAATGCATAACCCATTTTGTAAAATCATCTGTATCAACTTTATAAGGTGATACCCTATGCACATAAACACCATTATCATTTTCTTCAATAGGTGCTGTACCTTCTTCACAAGTAATTACATGTATTTCATGCCCCAAATTACTAAGTGCCTTAGATAAATTATACACATGCGTTGATAATCCTCCAACATTTTTAGGCGGATATTCCCATGACAACATTAATATCTTCAAACTATTTCCCCCTTCATTTACTGCTTAAAAATATTTTATCAAATTTTTCTAAAAAAAACAAAATATATTATAATCTATATTACCAATTATAACTACTTTTTTTATTTATTCAACCCATTTGAACACATTAAAGTAATGTTTTACCATAAAATTATTATAATCGTCGATATATGTATATAACACTACTGCATAAACCAATTTACAATAAATGACGCTATTTTGATATAAGAATTTATATATGATATGCTGTACAAGTTTTACATCTAAAATTCCGTAGGAAAAGAGGAATTTTTTCCTTGAATTGCCATGTGAGTGAAGTAACAATGCTGAAAGAACGATTTAAAAAAGTCCTAATAAATCCTAATTCAAAAATTGTAAAATACTTAGTATTTCAATTGTTTGAACATTTTTTCAGCGAGTAAACATGCACGAGGTTTGGGCTAATATATAGATGACTAATACGAGTTAAAGAAGGGTAAAGGGATTACATCCCAAACCCCGTATATGATTGTTATACTTCTATACCTCAAGCAAGTACTCGCTTAAAATTAACACTTAGATTTATAGGATTTTTTTAAAGTGACAAGACATTGTTATTGTTACTTTGCATCCTTCTTTAAAAGTTCTCCTATTGCTGCTATACTACCAAAAGATGATAATGTTTCATTTGGAAGTATAAGTTTATTAGCTGGATTCTTAGCCATCTCTTTAAGTGCTTCAACTTGCTTTAATGCTATAACTGTTTCATTAGTTCCAGATCCTATTATAGACTTATTAACAATTTCTATTGCTCCTGCTTCCGCTTCTGCTATTTTTTGTATTGCTTTAGCCTTACCTTCTGCTTCAAGAAGTTGTGATTCTCTAAGACCTTCTGCACGTTTTATATTTGATTGTTTTTCTGCTTCAGCTTGAAGTATCTTTGCCTGCTTTTCTCCCTCAGCTCTTGCTATATCTGACTGCTTTTGACCTTCAGCCTGAAGTATAGTAGCTCTCTTATCTCTTTCTGCTCTCATTTGTTTTTCCATTGCCTGCTGTATTTCTGCTGGTGGAATTATATTCTTTATTTCAACAGATAATATTTTTATTCCATATGCATCCGTAATCTCATCAACCACCTGTAATAATTCTTGATTTATCTTATCTCTTCCTGACAAAACTTCATCAAGAGTCATGTTACCAACTATATTTCTCATGTTTGTTATAGTAGAATATATAATACCTGATTTATAGCTTTCTATGTTATATACAGCATCTCTCGCATTCATTACCTTATAAAATATAACATTATCTATAGATATTTTAACATTATCCTTTGTTATAACACTTTGAGGTTCAATATCTAGTATTTGTTGCTTTGTGGAAACCTTAGCTCTTACAAAATCAACAAAAGGAATCATGAAATTCCATCCTGGTTGAAGGCTCCTATGGTATTGTCCTAACCTTTCAACTATAAAAACATATCCAGTAGTAACTACCTTTAAACAACTTAAAATAATTAATAATACAATTAGTACAATGGCCACTAATACTATATTTCCTATCATTTTAACATCTCCCTTTTTATTTAGTTATTAAAAGCTTATTTCCTTTAATGCCAGTGATTATAAATTTTTCTCCTTTTTTTATTGGATGTCCAATATTTTGAGCTGTCCAATAAACTCCACCAACCATTATTTTTGAAACATCCTCTATATTATTTTCGGCAATCAACTCCTTTCCTATATACTTTTCTTCCATAAGAGGAGTCCTTTTTACAGTACCTTTTATAAGTTTTTTTGCCATAGGATATCCAAAGACTAAGCAAACAATGCTTATTATGGCAAAAACAATTACTTGAGTGATTGCATTTCCACCTAATAAATAAGTTACAATTGCTCCAGCAGCACCTATTGAAAACCATACAAATAAAAAACCACTTGTAACTATATCAATAAAAATCATAATTACAAAAATAAGTATCCATATTTTTAGAATAGTATCCATTATTATTCCCCCTCTCAATATTTATAATTTACACCAATAATCAGAATTAATAAAGTTTTATTTTTAACCTATAAAGCAGTATTGTTTAACCTTTAAAGTGATTTTTTGAACTCAATCTTCACTTTTCGTTAATTTTCACATTATTTGCAGTTATTAAAGTTCCTATATATATTATTATTCGTGATATAATAATATTATATTATTGATTAAGGAGTGACTATAATGATAAACACATATATAAAAGCATCTGCCGCCTGCCCTAAAACAAATGTGGCAGATATAAACTTTAACATAGAAAACATAAAAAAATGTATAGATAAGGCTGAAGCCGAACATTCAAAAATAGTAGTTTTTCCTGAACTTTCTGTAACTTCATACACTTGTGGAGATTTATTTGAACAGGATATTTTAATAAAAAAATCTATACATGCAATTAATGAATTAGAAAAATACATATTAAACCTTGACATACTTGTAATTGTAGGAGCTCCTCTGTTATATGATTACTGCCTATACAACTGCGCATACGTACTTTTCAAAGGAAAAATACTTGGAATTGTTCCCAAAAACTATATACCAAACTATTCAGAGTTTTACGAAAAAAGGTGGTTTACAGAAGGCTTTAATATCAAGAGCAAAGTTGTAAACCTTGACTTTGAAAAAAATATCCCCTTTGGAAGTAATCTAATATTTAAATGTGGAGACTTAAAGCTTGGAATAGAAGTATGTGAAGATCTGTGGGTTACAATACCTCCAAGCAGTTATTTAAGCCTACTTGGTGCAAATGTTATTGTCAATCTTTCCGCTTCAAATGAAATAGTAAGCAAGTCCGATTATAGAAAACATCTTGTAGAAAACCAAAGTGCAAGATGCATGTGTGCTTATTTGTATGCATCTTCTGGAGTTTTTGAATCAAGCACAGATTTAGTTTTCAGCGGTCATCTTATTATAACAGAAAATGGAACTCTCCTCAAAGAAAATAAAAGATTTCAAAGAGATAATGAAGTTATTACCTCTATCATAGATATGGAAAGACTAACCAGTGAACGTCTAAAAAATATAAGCTTTAGAGATAGTATAAGATTGTGCCCTTACGAAGCTCAAATAATAGAATTTAAATACTCAAATAACGATATGGGCAATTTTGATAGGTTCATTGATTCCCATCCATTTGTTCCTTCAAATGAAGAAGAGCGAGACTTAAGATGCAAGGAGATTTTTAATATTCAGACCGCAGGACTTGGCAAAAGATTTAGTCACACTAGACTCAATAAAGCAGTAATAGGCATATCTGGAGGCCTAGATTCAACTCTTGCCCTTCTTGTAATAGTTAAAACCTTTGACATGCTAAAAATTGATAGAAAAAATATAATAACTGTTACTATGCCAGGCTTTGGAACTACAGACAGAACCTATAACAATGCTGTAAATCTATGCAAAAACTTAGGCACTGAACTTAGAGAAATAGATATAGTCCCCGCTTGCCTTGTTCATTTTAAGGATATAAGCCATGCAGCTGAAATTCATGATGTAACCTATGAAAATGTTCAGGCTAGAGAAAGAACTCAGATTCTAATGGATATAGCAAATAAAGAAGGAGGACTTGTAATTGGAACTGGTGATTTATCTGAACTTGCACTTGGATGGTGTACATACAATGGAGACCACATGTCAATGTATGCTGTAAACTGCTCTATACCTAAAACTCTTGTTAGATACCTTGTAAAATATGTAGCTCAAAAGGAAGTAGATAAAAAAACCTCTGAAATACTTATTGACATACTTGATACTCCTGTGAGTCCTGAACTATTGCCAAAGGATAAGGCTGGAAATATAACACAAAAAACAGAAGATATTGTTGGACCTTATGAGCTTCATGATTTCTTTTTATACTATTTCATAAAACAAGGTTCCACACCAGAGAAAATACTATTTATAGCAAAACAAGCTTTTAAGAACACTTATGATGAGAAGACTATAGAAAAATGGCTCAATCAATTTATAAAAAGATTTTTCACACAGCAATTTAAACGTTCTGCCATTCCTGATGGTCCAAAAGTTGGAAGCATAAGCCTTTCCCCAAGAGGAGACTGGAGAATGCCATCTGATGCATCTTACAATAGCTGGACTAACTAAAAAACAGTGACAAAGGACAAGTGACAAGTTAAGGTGAGTTTTTCTCCACTTCGCTGCGAAAAACTTTCAAACTTAATTTGAACTTCATTTTCCCTCAGGAAAATGTATAATAAGTTGTATGATTTTCGGTAGTGAGTGAGTGTACGAGCAAGCGGAAGAAAATCATCCTTAACTTGCCACCTGTCACTTGTCACTGTTTTTATGTTGTTCTTCTTCATATTTCACAACAAACCTACTATTAGGTAAGTAATGTAATTCATATTTATTTTTTTGTATAGGTTTAAATTTCCATGGATTGTATTGATATTCTTTACCATCTAAAACAAATATATTTACCTTTCCTGTTAGATAAGTCTTTTCAACCGTTCCCTTATGAACTAGTAAATCTTCATTTAAAGCATACTTTATATCCTTAATTTTAGGAATTGTAACATCATAAAAAAAACATGTTGCTAGTGGTATTAAAATAATTATTAATATTAGATACCCTTTTTTCTTATCCTTTATAACTACTTTTAAACCTATTATTATTTTGTAAATACAAAAAATATAAAAAATCAATTCAAAAATTAAAGTTCCGTAAAAATATCCCATTAAAATTCATTTCTTTGTTTTTAGCATTATTAAATTTTGTATATGTTTACCACAATTTTTCATGGAGAAGCGTATTGTATAAAGTACATAACATTTTATTCATCAATCACATAGCCTTATGCCCAAGTTCCAATATATGTGTTTTCCTTGTTCTACCGTCAAATGAAGTAAGTACATCTCAGCATATTAAATAAAATTAATGGTAATAAATATATAGTACAAAAATTCACGTCCAAAATTCCGTAGGCACGGAGGAATTTTTTCCTTGCACTACCGTGGGAGCGAAGTAACAATGCTGAAAGAACAGTTTAAAAAAATTCTAATAAATCTTGGTAAAAAAATCATAAAATACTTAGATATTTCAATCTGTCTGAGCGTTTTCACAGCGAGTTATTGAAATATCTTAGGATTTTATGATTTTTTTACCTTAGATTTATAGGATTTTTTTAATGCGACGAAGCATTGCTACTTCGCTATTTATTTATACATATCTACTATTAGTCCCGTGATATCATCTATGGTACTAGCTACATTTAGCTTTTCTCTCTCTTCACTCATTATTTGCTCAGTTAGTTCTTCTAACTTTTTATCAACAGTTTCTACTGTAATAAAATACTGTGTCTGCCAAAAACTTATGTCCTTTTTTACCGAATACATATAGTTTAAAACAGATTGAAGGTATTCCTTTATAAGATTTTTGTATGCATTTACATCTACAAAACACTTTGTTATTGCAAGTCTGTTGCCTTTTTTCTTTATATCCTCTTGCATTTGTTTAAGCTGCTCTTCAGATTTTTTTTGCTGTGCAAAATTAAAACTTCTCGAAAAATCCTTTTTAGTTGTAATTGTTTTGTTCTCTTTTTTAACACTTGTATTTCTACGTATACCTGAAATCTCCATAAATTCCCCTCCGTTTATACTTGTACATATTGAAACGAGCTCAACTAACACTTTAAGATGTATAAAATAAATTTTAGAGAAGCCTCATTCATACATACTTCGAATACATATTCTATATAAACATTATCACTAATAAATATATTATATCATTTTATATTACTAAAAATATATATTAAATTTAACTTAATAAAGTTTATGGTACTAAAACATATATAATCTTAACCTTTTTTAACTTAAAGCTAAAATACAACAGTTGAAAGAATTAAAATTTTAATTTATAATTTTATACAATATATAGTATGTTTTTGTCCATATAATACTACATATAGTTTTTATTGGAGGTTTATACATGAATATTAGTGATACTCTTTTCAAAAGATTTTATACTAAGGAACTTGAAAATAATAAAAGTGAAACTGTATATGATTTATTTCAATGGAAAAAAGTAAATGTACTTATGAAAGATCAAAAAACAGGTAAAATTCTAATTGATATGAAAGGTCTAGAATTTCCCGAAAATTATTCTCAAAATGCATGTGATATAATTGCTTCTAAATATTTTAGAAAAGCTGGAATTCCAAATGAATGTGGATATGAAAATAGTCTAAAAATGGTTGCTCATAGATTAGTATCCTTTTGGTGCGAATCACTAAAAGATGAAAAACTTATAGAAAATGAACATGATGAGCAAATTGTCTATGATGAACTTGTTTATGCCTTTTTAAATCAAATGTATGCACCTAATTCACCGCAGTGGTTCAATACAGGTCTTTCACTCATATATGGCATAAATGGAAATCCTCAAGGTAATTTTTATTATGATCCTAAGCAGAAAAAAGTTGTATTAAGCAAAGACGCTTTTTCAAGAACTCAAGCTTCTGCCTGTTTTATAATTTCTATACAAGATAAGCTTCTTGGCGATCATTCTATATCTCAACAATATGTTACAGAAACTAAACTATTTAAAGGTGGTTCAGGTACTGGTACAAATTTCTCGCCAATAAGAGCCAAAGGAGAAAAACTTTCAGGAGGAGGTTTTTCTTCAGGCTTAATGAGTTTTTTAAAAGGTCTGGATAGGAATGCAGGTGCAATAAAATCAGGCGGAACAACAAGACGTGCTGCAAAAATGCTCTGTTTAAATGTTGACCATCCTGAAATTATAGATTATATAACCTGGAAAGCCAAAGAGGAAGATAAAGTTAAAGCCCTTGGGAAAATGGGATATGATGCTAGCTTTGAAGGTGAAGCCTATGAAACAGTATCAGGACAAAACGGTAACAATTCTGTGATGTTTTCCAATGAATTTATGAAAAAAGTATGTAATTTAGATAAAAAACCAGATAGTAAAATTGAACTTAAAGGACGTGTAGATCCTTCCGTAAACAAGCTTGAAAAAGTAAGTGATATATGGGAAGCCTTTACAAAATCAGCTTGGAGATGTGCCGATCCAGCTCCTCTTTTTTCAGATAGATTAAATGCTTGGCACACATGCCCTTGCGGTGAGGATGGAATTCATAATGCTTCATATAATAAAATTAATTCCACTAATCCATGCGGTGAATATGCATTTTTAGACGATACTTCCTGTAATCTTGCTTCAATAAATTTATGTAAATTCTATAATGAAGAAAACAAAACCTTTGATGTTGAAGGCTATAAACATGTAATTGGATTAGTACAACTTATTTTAGAAGCCTCTATTAACTGGGGGCACTTTCCAACTGAAGATGTTGCAAGAAGAACCTATATGTTTAGGACAACAGGACTTGGTGTATCAAATTTAGCAGCACTACTTATGATAATGGGCTATGCTTATGATTCTAATGAAGGAAGAACCATCGCTTCAAGCTTAATAGGAATTCTTACAGGGTACTCTTATTATATTTCTTCGCTAATGGCAAAAAAAATTCATCCTTTTGAAAAATACGATATAAATAAGAAATATATGCTAAAAGTAATTAGAAATCATGCTAGAGCTGCTGGAGCTTTAGAAACACCTTTTGAAGATATTGACTATGAGCCTATAAAAGTTAATCATGAAATACTTAAAAATGAGAAACTTGAATATATAAGTTCTTCACTTAAAGAAATTTGGAATTCTACTGTAATTTCTGGTGAAAAATTCGGCTATAGAAACGCACAAGTTTCCGTAATAGCACCAACAGGAACAATTTCCTTTGCAATGGATTGCGCTTCAACCTCTATAGAACCATTTTTTAGTCATGTTATATATAAAAAATTATCCGGCGGTGGATACATGACAATTATAAACCCATTAATTAAAAAAACTCTTAAAAACCTTGGATATACAGACAACGAAATAAATGATATATCAGATTATATACTAAGAAAAAAAACTGTTCACGATAAAAATGGCTTTGAATATGAAACCATTGCTGATGGGAAAATAGAAGGAGCACCTCACATAAAGGCTAAAGATTTGCCAATTTTTGATACCGCAAATAAATGTGGCACAGGTGAAAGATATATTGCTCCAATGGGTCATGTTTTAATGGTTGCTTCAATTGTACCATTAATATCAGGCTCAGTATCTAAAACTGTAAATCTACCTAAAACTGCCTCTGTTAATGATTTTAAAAATGTAATTTTGGAATCCTGGAAGCTTGGCATAAAAGGAATAACGCTTTACAGAGATTCTTCTAAAGAAAGTCAGCCTTTAAACACAAGTTTATCAGAAAATGAAAACGTAAAATTAGAAGACATGACTTATAAAGAACTTATAACCAAAATAAAAGCACTAGAAAAGCCATTTATAAAATATGCACAAAGAAAAAAACCAATAGGTATAAGGTATGGGACTACGCACCCGGCACAAATTGAAGATGTTAAAATATACACTACTGTAAATAGAAATGAAAGTGGTGAAATTTCTGAAATATATATAACTACAGATAGAGAAGGCACTATAATAATGGGACTTTTAAATTCTCTTTCTAAATCAATATCAGTAATGCTGCAGTATCATGTACCACCTAAGGATATTTCAAAAATGCTGCGAGGACAAAAATATGAACCTTATGGTTTTGTTCAAAAACACCCTTATATAAAACATGCTACATCAATTTCTGACCTTGTAAGTAAAATAATAGATATAGAACTTAATGATTACTCAAGATGTGAAGTTAAACCAGATAATATTGAAGTTCCTAAGCCCAAACTCAATATAAAAAAATCAGAAGGCGAAAGAATATACAACCTCACTTGCCATAACTGTTCTTCAACTAGAATGGTTAGAAACGGAACATGCTATGTATGCTTGGACTGTGGTTCAACTACAGGATGTAGTTAAAGTAATAGTATTTCGTAATATTAAATAAAAGACATAAATCTAAGAGCCTAAATCTTAAAAAACTTACGCTCTTAGATTTATTAATTATCTTCCAAATACTATTTATCTAAGCTATTTATTTATAAAGAAAATATTAGTATAATAAGATTAAAAACGTAGGAGGAAAACATATGAGCAATATAAAAGTAATTATCATGGATATAGATGGTACATTAACTAACAACGAAAAAGTAATCACACCAAAAACTAAAGCAGCTTTAATCGAGGCACAGAAAGCTGGTGCTATCCTAGTTTTAGCATCAGGAAGACCTACTTCTGGATTAATGGATTTTGCTAAGGAATTAAAAATGAATGAAAATCATGGTCTTCTAGTTTCCTTTAATGGTTCTAAAGTTACAGATTGCGAAACTAATAAGGTTCTATTTAATGAAACTATGAACATAGAGCAAGGACAAGCAGTTCTTGAGCATATGAAGAAATTTGATGTCATACCTATGGTTGTTAAAGACAATTACATGTATGTTAACGATGTTTATAACAATATGATAGATTACAAAGGTGAACCTTTTAATATAATTAAATATGAAGGACGTAATAATAAATTTAAATTATGTGAAAAGGATGATTTAGCTGCCTTTGCTGACTATCCATTAAATAAAATTTTAACTGCTGGATCTCCTGAATATTTAGAAGCACATTACAAAGAAATGATGGAACCTTTTAAGGATACTTTAAGTTGCATGTTTACGGCCGATTTCTTTTTTGAATATACTGCCAAAGGAATTGATAAAGCTAAAGCATTAGATAGTGTGCTAATTCCTATGGGATATAAAAAAGAAGAAATGATTGCCTTTGGAGATGGACACAATGATGCCTCAATGGTTAAATATGCTGGCATAGGTGTAGCCATGGATAATGCTGTAGATGCTTTAAAAGAAGCAGCTGATGAAGTAACTTTATCTAATGAAGAAGATGGCATTGCTTATACCCTAGATAAATATTTTTTTAATACTGGGAACTAACTAGAAGCAGTGACAAGTGGCAAGTTAAGGATGATTTTCTTCCTCTTGCTAGCATACTCACTAGCTACCGAAAATTAAGTTGAAAAATTTTTCATAGTAAAATGGGTTGCAAAGATTCATGCCTAAAATTCCGTAGGTACGGAGGAATTTTTTCCTTGTACCACCGTGTAAGCGAAGGAACAATGCAGAAGGAACGATTTAAAAAAATCCTAATAAATCTTGGTTCAAAAATTGTAAAATACTTAGATATTTCAATCTGTCTGAGCTTTTTCCCAGCGAGTTATTGAAATATCTTAGTATTTTACAATTTTTGAACCTTAGATTTATTAGGATTTTTTTAACGTGACGAGGCATTGTTCCTTCGCAACTTTTTTTGTTGACAAAATGGTATTACAATTGTAAGATAATATTGTAGTACAATTGTAATACAGGAAAGGATTGAATTAACTATGAAAAATATTTCAGATTCTGAGTGGAAGGTTATGAAGGTTGTTTGGGATAAAAATCCCATACTCGCTAGTGAAATAGTTGAAGCTCTAAGTTCAGATACAGATTGGAACCCAAAAACAATACACACTTTAATTAGACGTTTAGTTGCAAAAGGTGCGTTAAAAGCAGAAAAGAAAAAAACTTATTATAATTACTCCCCTATAGTATCTGAAAAGGATTGCGTTCAAGCTGAGACAAAAACCTTTCTTCAAAAATGTTTTAATGGATCTCTTAATTTAATGATGGCTAACTTCATCAAAGATGATAAGTTATCGGAAGAAGAAATAGATGAACTTGAAAAATTATTACATTCTAAAAAAAGTAGGTAATTTATTATGGATACTATTGTTTGGCTTTTTAAACAAATTGCATATTTAAGCTTCAATGCAAGCATCCTTGCTTTAATTATTATCTTAATAAAAAAGATATTTAATAAAGCACTAACCCCTAAATACCATTATTATATATGGATTTTACTAATTATACGGCTGCTAATGCCCTTTTATATTGAAAGCCCCACAAGTATATATACTTTATTTTCTTCTACAGCACAAAAAATAAATTTACCTCAAAGTATCGTGCAAAATATAAATCACCCTAAGAACACACCCAATAAATCAAATATTTCTTTAAACAACATCACCGTACCTTCAAACAATTTTAATATACAAAAACAAAACTCTAATTCAATTTCTTTAAATGTAATTCAAACTAGAAATTACAACTTTATAATAAATTTCATATGCTACATATGGTTAATCGGTATAGTTATTATGCTTATATACACTATATATATAAATACAGTTTTTGCTATAAAACTTAAACATTATAAAAAATCAAAGAATATAAGAATAACTTCTGCATTAAAAAGTTGCAAAAAGATTATGCATATAAAACGTAATATAACTATATTGACTACAAATAAGTTAAGAACCCCTGCTTTATATGGATTCTTAAAAGTTAATATTTTGATTTCCGAAGCATACATGGAAAACTTAAGTGATGATGAAATAAAATATATTTTTCTGCATGAATTATCTCATTATAAAAGAAAAGACATACTTCTAAACTGGATTATTGTATTACTCCAAGTTGTTTATTTCTTCAATCCAATAATATGGTATGCTTTTTACAAAATGCACGAAGACTGTGAAATATCATGTGATGCAGCTGCTTTAAAGTATATAAAAAAAGAACAGTATGAGGATTATGGCAGTACAATATTAAAACTATTAAGACTCTTTTCAGAATCCAACTTTATTCCGGTGACAGCAGGAATTTCTAAAAATAAATCCAGTTATAAAAGGAGAATTATTATGATTAGTAATTTTAAAAAAAGTTCGCGTATAAAAACTATTATATCACTAACTTTAATAGCTGCAGTTGCCATAACAGGCCTTACTAGCTGTGGTTCAGTTGCTGAAAAAATGGCTCTAAACAGCACTAAGAAAATTCCCACGAAAACATCAAGTTCTGATAATAAAACACCAGTTTCTGATAACAATGCTCAGGTCAAGGATACAAAGCAAAATACCCAAATAAAAACAAATACAAACTCAACAAGTACCTCAGCTAAAACAAATACAACTAATATAAGTGGTAAAGTCAAGCTATACGAAGGCACCTATTTTGATAATGCAGTCTATGGATCACCAGAGCATTTATTAAAACAATATTATGAAATTGCCATTTCCAATGTTAAAGATACTTCTTTTGACTTCACTGTATACAAAATGTTGGATTCAGAAAAAAAAATAAAAAAAGTCGTTTTCCTTACTAACACAGCTGTTTTTACAGATGACGGAACAAAAGCTACTTTCACTGGAAAGAATTATACTATTCACTTTACATTTCCAGATTACCATCACGCATACCCTGCTGTAACGGACATAGAGGTATCTGGATTTAAAGAATTAGAAGGCAAAACTTTTGTTAATAATGCAATACCAGGACATGAATTTGGTTAAATAATGCGAATTAACAATGCTTCGTCACATTAAAAAACTCCTATAAATCTAATGTGAAAAAATCACAAAATCCTTAGATATTTCAATAACTCGCTAAAAAAATGCTCAGACAATTGAAATATCTAAGTATTTTGTGATTTTTTCGCAAAGATTTATTAGGATTTTTTTAAATCGTTCCTTCAGCATTGCTACTTCACTTCCACAGTGGTGCAAGGAAAAAATTCCTTCGTACCTACGGAATTTCACCTGTAAACTTGTACAGTTCATCATATATAAATTCTTATATCAAAATAATATCATTTATAAGTTTTAGATTTATCTGACGAGAGGAAGATAAATCATCCTTCACTGTGAACTGTGCACTGATTAAGTTACTTCGCATTCTCTATAAATTCTCTATTACCCCTACAGTTTCAGAATCATATCATACCACGTAGCACCACCATGAACGGATTTGGATATGCCCTTATTTATATATCCAAACTTTGAATAATAGTGAATAAGCTTTTCCTTACAAGTGAGAATAACCCCCTTTTTTCCAGATTCTTTTGCATATTTTATCATGTGATTCATAAGCTGTGCTGCAATCCCCTGCCTTTGATAATCTGGTATAACATCAAGTCCAAAAATCGTCTGATAAGCTCCATCTTTAACATGAAGTGAAGAATTTTCATACAATTCATCATAAATAGTATTTTCATTCGTAACACATCCATTAATAAATCCAATAATTTTTTCATCATCTTCTGCAACAAAGAAACTATCAGGAAATGTTTTTATGCGACTTTCAAAGGATTCTCTCGAAGCTGCTTCTGCTTCTGGAAAACATATTTTCTCGATTTTTGTCACTTCATCTAAGTCATCAATTAATACTCGTCTAATTTTAATATTCATTTCTATGCGTCCCCTTCATTAAAATCATTTTTTTAATATTATCACCTTGTTTAGATAGAAATCAATAAATACTTATAGTAATTATATCATTTTATTAATAAAACCAATTAAAACTTTAAGCATGTACAAATACGCTTGACTTGACTTATTTTAAATTTCAGTGGATAATTGGTGATAAACTAAAAAGTACATAACTGAGGTAGAGGCGCGAAACTTAATAGTAATATTATGGATGTAAGCTAGATGAAATAATATGAAAGGATTTTTCGCCGAAGTAAATAGCTAATTGCTTTAATACTATTTGCTGGGCTTATGCAAAATATGTATAAGACTGTCACAAATGATTTTGTGGAGAGCTATTTTCAATGATAATATACGTTATTTCTTGTATTTGTTAAGAATATATAACTTTCGTATAAATGCCATGAATATGCTTTCATGGCATTTTTTATTTTTCAACTCTTTATATTATCTTAGTTATAGATAAATCGCTTCAAGGTGGTTTATCTTTAGTTACTTATAGAAATCTAAAACAACTTGGAGGATAATTATGAGTGAACAAAACAGTGGATTAAAGAGAAGTTTAAAGGCTAGACATTTAAATATGATAGCTTTAGGTGGTTCTATTGGTACAGGTATATTTCTTGCAATGGGTGATACTATACATCAAGCTGGTCCTGGAGGTGCACTTGCCGCTTATGGCTTAATAGGCATAATGGTATATTTTTTAATTACAAGCTTAGGTGAGATGGCAACATATATGCCAATATCAGGTTCATTTAGTACTTATGCTGATAAATTTATTGATCCAGCACTTGGCTTTTCACTTGGCTGGAACTATTGGTACAACTGGGCAATAACAATTGCTGCTGAGATGGTTGCAGGTTCTTTGATAATGAAATATTGGTTTCCACATGTACCAGGTATTTTTTGGAGTATGTTATTTTTAGTAATAATAGTAGGTTTAAATGTTTTATCTTCAAAGGCATATGGTGAATCGGAATTCTGGTTTGCTGGAATTAAAGTTGTTACTGTTATTGTATTTTTAGTAATTGGAGTTTTAATGATTTTGGGTATAATGGGTGGAAAAAGTATTGGATTTCATAACTATTTCATAGCTGGTGGTCCATTTAATGGCGGCTTTAAGTCATTATTTGCTATATTCCTAATTGCTGGTTTCTCATTTCAGGGAACAGAACTCATAGGTGTTGCTGCTGGAGAAAGTGAAAACCCTGAAAAAACTATTCCAAAAGCAATACACTCAATATTTTGGAGAATTTTAATATTTTATTTAGGCACAATAATAGTTATAGGTGCCATAATACCATTTACTACTGCTGGAGTTAAAACAAGCCCCTTCACAATGGTTTTTGAAAGAGCAGGTATAGCCGGTGCAGCTTCAATAATGAATGCAATAATATTAACCTCTGTATTATCTGCCGGTAATTCCGGTATGTACGCTTCAAGCAGAATGCTTTATTCAATGGCTAAAGAAGGTATGGCTCCTAAATTATTTTCTAAAACAAACAATAGAGGTGTCCCTATAAACGCTTTAATTTTAACTACAATAATAGCTTCTCTCTGCTTTCTAACTGGATTTTATGCTGAGAGTACTGTTTATGTTTGGCTAGTAGCAGCCTCTGGTCTCGCTGGTTTTATAGCTTGGGTAGGAATTGCTATATGTCATTATAGATTTAGGAAAGCTTTTATTTATCAAAATAAAGACTTAAATTCCTTAAAATACAAAGCTATACTGTATCCATTTGGGCCTATACTTGCATTAATAATGTGTGTAGTTATAATACTTGGTCAAGGGTATTCATGCATAACTCCTAATGGTATTGACTGGCAAGGATTAATTGCATCCTATATAGGTATTCCACTATTTTTTGCATTGTATATAGGATACAAAATAAAGCATCATACAAAAGTTATTCCTTTAGATGAGGTTGATCTGAGTTTTACAGAAGCTACTCAAGATAACTCTGAAGAAATGGAAACAAATTTGAATTTAAAAGAGTCCAGTAATATTTAATAAAAAATTGCGAAGTACGCATATTGAAGTTTGGGCATAAGCCCATATGATTTGAAAGCCACAAACTGGTCCTCTTAATAATAAATGCAAAACCTAAAAATTAGTTACATTAAAAAAGTCCTATAAATCTTAGTGGTAATTCTAAGCACGTGTTTGCTTGAAAGTATAGAAGGATAACGATCATATACGGGGTTTGGGATGTAATCCCATTATCCTTCTTTAACTTGTATTAGTCATCTATATATTAGTCCAAACCTCGTGCATGTTTACCCGCTGAAAAAATGCTCAAACAGATTGAAATATCTAAGCATTTTATGATTTTTTAACCAAGATTTATTAGGATTTTTTGTACCATTAATTTTATTTAATATACCAAGATGATGTTACTTCACAATATTTTTTCGATAGTAGCCTCTGCAAGACATTTTGAAGAATCTATAATATTGAGTTCTGTAGAAATTTTTTTCAAAATAGGATTTAAGTCTGTACATCCAATTATTATATCTTGAACATCTTCCTTTTTTACTTTCTCTATTAATTCCTTTAAAACTTCAACATTTTTGTCATTATCTTTACTAGTCTTTATATCTTTAATTAAATTATTTAAGATTACTTGCCATTCATTTTCAAAAACAAATTGGTGTCCATATTTTTTTATTCCTTTTTGATAAATTCCAAATTCATATGTAGAACTCGTTGAAAATAAAGTAATTTTTACACTGCTTGAAGGAAGCTTTTTAATAGTTTCATCTACAATGTTTAAAAGAGGTATGCTAATTGATTTTTCTAATTCTTCAAAATAAATATGAGCAAAATTGCAAGGCATAGCTATAAAATCCACACCTGTTTTTTCAAGCTTTTGAAGCCCTTCAATTATGGTTTCCTTCATTGCCTTATGATTTATTGGCCTATCAACATAAAAAGGTGTTGGAAGCGAATATATCATCATTTTAGGGAAATCAATATCGTTTTTCGCTCCATATTGCTTCTGACATTCATCTAAAACAAGATCTATAAATGGAGCCGTAGATCTTGGTCCCATTCCTGCTAATATTCCTATTGTTTTTTTCACACTAATTCATCTCCATTTCATTATTCCATCATATACCATTATATTTATTTTACTACATTATTCAAGTTTCCAATTCCCTAAATTTAACTTAAGACTAAAAAAACACCTATACATTTAGTACAGGTGTATCGGTAATATATTGTAATTGTATTTATTTAATGCTTTAAGATACTATTTATTTTTTATCCTTATCTCTATTTTTTACTCTATTAGGCTTAGCCTTTGGTCTTATAACTATATCATTCTTGCTTTTCTTTTTATCCATTCTAGATGCCGCTCCCCATCCCATTAGATCAAAAAACATGAAGAAGAATAAAATAAACAGTAACATGGATATATAATAAGGCAGCTGCTTTACTCCAAATTTAGTATAATCTATTTTAAGATTTGCCCCAACAATATTTGTTACAAAAAACATTATTACACCAAGTGCCAAGACTATCCACTTATTAATTTTAACCTTAGGAAGTACATAAATTCTAATAACAAAATTATAAAAAAACATTACAAGAAGTACCATTGCAAATAAACTAACAATAACCTTCAAAGAAAAACCCATTCAATTCCCCACCTTTACATTTTTTCAACTGTATTAATACCAAGCAAGTTCAGTGCATTTTTTATTACTATAGAAGAAGCTTTCACAAGCATCATTCTAGCATTTTTGAGTCCAATATCTTCTGTATTAATTATGTTACATGAATTATAAAATTTATTAAAAGCTTTAGCAACATCAATAACATATCTAGTTACTATAAAAGGTTCCAATTTATCTATTGCATTTAGTATTGCTTCATTGAAACCTTGAAGTTTCTTCACAAGCTCAAATTCTTCTTCTGAATTTAATTTACTGTAATCTATTTCTGAAGATGCTTCTTCAAACTTTCTTAATATGCTCTTTGCCCTTGCATAAGTATACTGTACATATGGT
This sequence comes from Clostridium neuense, assembly GCF_045310695.1. Lineage (NCBI taxonomy): Bacteria > Bacillati > Bacillota > Clostridia > Eubacteriales > Clostridiaceae > Clostridium > Clostridium neuense. The sequence continues at coordinate 153,647 of NZ_JBJIAA010000007.1, read as the reverse complement.
CCAGTTTCACCATCAAAGCTAAGCATTTCACTCCAATTAAATACAATATCCTTTTCTCTGCTATTTTTTAAATAAGTAAATATTATAGAGCCTATTCCAACCTTTTTAGCCACTTCATCTTTATTTTCAAGATTAGGATTTTTTTCATCTATTACTTCTTTTGCTTTTAAAACAGCTTTGTTCAATAAATCTTCAAGAAAAATTACCTCACCTTTTCTTGTTGATAACTTTCTATCTGCAAATTTAACAGTCCCAAAAGCAACATGAACACAGCTTTTTGCCCATTCATGACCAGCAAGTTCAAGTGTCTTAAAAAATTGTTTAAAATGAAGTTTCTGCTCAGCTCCAACTACATAAATACTCTTATAAAAATCATAAGTTTTCTTTCTATATTCAGCTGCTGCAATATCTCTAGTTGCATATATGCTTGCGCCATCAGCCTTTTGTATTATGCATGGAGGCATATTATACTCATCAAGCATAACAACTTTAGCTCCATTACTCTCAACCAAGAGACCTTTTTTATTCATTTCTTCAATTATGGCATCCATTTTATCGCTGTAAAAACTCTCACCTTTATATGAATCAAATTCTACTCCAAGTTCATCATATACCTTTTTAAATTCTTTTAGGCTTAAATTTCTAAACTTAGTCCAAAGCTCTACTTCCTCTTTCTCTCCATCTTCAAGCTTTTTGAAATATTCTCTTCCTTCATCTTCTAGTGATGGATCCTTTTCCGCTTCTTCATGGAATTTTACATATATCCTGAGGAGTTCCTTTATTGGTTCCTTTTCCAAATCCTCCTCATTAACCCACTTCTTATAAGCACATATTAATTTACCAAACTGCGTTCCCCAATCGCCAAGATGATTAATTCTTATGCAATTATACCCTTCAAAATCAAAAATTCTATACAGAGAATTTCCTATAGCTGTACTAAATAAATGACCTACATGAAAAGGCTTTGCTATATTTGGCGAAGAAAATTCCACCGTTACATTTTTTCCCTCTCCAAGAGCCGATGAACCGTATTTTTCATTCTCACTTAAAATATTTTCTATAGCACTCTTTGAGTATGTCCCTTTATCTACAAAGAAATTTAAATATGGTCCCAAATTTTCAACTTTTTCAACACCTTCAATTTTAATATTTTTAGAAAGTTCTTCAGCTATCATGTTAGGTGCTTTTCTCATAATTTTAGCAAATTGAAAACATGGAAGCGCAAAGTCACCCATTTCAGGTTTGGGAGGTATCTCTATAAGCCTTTCTAAGATTTCCAAGTCCATACTTACAATTTCTTTTACTTTCTCTGCTATTAATTTTTTGTAATCCACTAAAATTCCTCCTTAAAAATATCCTTACAAAAAATAAAAAACATCAACTGCAAAATGCAGAGACGTTTATACGCGGTACCACTCTGATTGATTAATCCAATAAATACTACTATTATAGACTAATCCACTCAAACCTTAACGCTGGTCAGCGGCTACCATCGAATAATAATCTTATCCTTTGAAGCTTCTCCATGGCTCTATTCACATTATAAAACTATACTAATCTTACACCAACATTAGTTCGCTTTAAAAGTTTTATAAGCTACTTTCCATTTCATAGAAATCACATTATAGTATTTACTATATCAATAATCTTTATACTTTTCAATACAAATATTAATAAAAATTAAACAAATTTACCTGAAAAACATGGTATACTTTTGATATCTATATTAATTCACTATAATTTTACGGAGGTAGCAAAGTTGAAGTCATTGTTGTTAAAATTCCCTAAAAAGTTAAATCTATTAAAAAAACTAGATATTATTCTTTTAATTAATGCAGTATTAATTGTGGCTTTTGGAATAATTAATATCTTCACAAGTACATATTATTCGCATGGTTATTTCTTTGTAAAGCATCAAGCTTTAAATTTATTATTGAGTATTGCAGTATGCATATTTCTTGTCTTCATAGATTATAAAACCATATTAAGATATTCTGAAATATTATATTGGTTTATAGTAATTGTCTTAATTGCTACACTAAAGGCACCTGCTGTAAATGGTGCAAACTCTTGGATTTTTGGAATAGAGCCGGCAGAATTTGCTAAAATCTCACTCACTTTAATATTAGTAAGAAAAATAGATGTTATGGAAGGCAAAGTAAATAACTTAAAGAATTTTTTAATATTGTCTGGATACATAATAGTCCCATTTCTTCTAATCTATAAGCAGCCAAACTTAGGAATGGCAATAGTTTGTTTATGTATAGGCTTAGGTATTCTTTTTATTGCTAATATTAGTATTAAAGTTCTAATAGGACTTGTGCTAAGTTCAATTCCTATTAGTGCTATAATATGGTTTAGCGGTATATTAAAAGCCTATCAAAAAGCTAGAATAACTTCCTTCTTAACTCCGGACTCGGCGTTAAATGCAGCTGCTTCACAGTCAGATTCACTATATCAAGTTATGCAGTCTATAACTGCAATCGGATCTGGTGGAATATTTGGAAATGGATTTTTTAAAGGTAACTTCTCAAATGGAGGTTATATACCAGAAATTCATACTGACTTTATATTTGCTTCCGTTGGTGAGGAATGGGGACTAGCTGGTGCTATTTTTCTATTTACTTTATATTTTATCCTTTTATACAAAATAATAAAAATAGCTAAAGATTCTAAAGACCTTAGTGGAAAGCTAATTTGCGTAGGCATATTTTCATCATTTATATTTTCTATATTTCAAAATGTAGGGATGACTATAAAAATCACTCTAGTTAGTGGAATCACTCTACCTTTTATGAGTTACGGTGGAAGCTCACTTCTGGCAAATTTTATAGCCTTATCTCTGGTTTTAAATGTGAAGCTTAGAAAGGACATGTATCACTTCTAAATTATTATGTAACAACTCTTAAACTTTTCAAATAGAACCATAAAACCTAGCCCCAAGTTCTAAAAGCTTTTAAAACTTGGGGTGTTAAATTTATTTATCGCACTTAGAAAAAACTATTTCTCCATTTATTATTGTGTACTTAGCTTCTGTGAACACTTCCATTGGATTTCCTGTAAAAATTGCTATATCTGCATCTTTCCCTTCTTCTAAACTACCAACTCTATCAGAAACACCACAAATTTCTGCTGAGTTTATCGTTATAGCCTTGTAAGCTTCTTCTACACCCAACCCATCCTTAGCTGCAAGTCCAGCACATATAGGAAGATAACCTACAGGTATTACAGGATGATCTGTCATAATAGCGACTTTAACTCCTGCTTTAGCAAGTATACCTGGAGTTTTAAAAGTCTTGTTTTGAAGTTCTATTTTAGACCTTGATGTAAGGCTTGGACCAACAATTGCAGGGAATTGAGATTTTTTAACATATTCACTTATAAGATGTCCTTCCGTACAATGATCAAGTGTCATTTTTACATTAAATTCCTCTGCTATTCTTATAGCAGTTAATATATCATCAGCTCTGTGTGCATGCGCTTTAAGAGGTATTTTTCTCTCAAGCACAGGAATTAAAGATTCAAGTTTAAAGTCTTCCTCAAATAATTCACCATCCCTAAGTGCTTTATTCTTTTTTGCCATATAAAATTTTGCTTTGGTTAAGATTCCCCTTAAAAGTGCAGCAGTTGCCATTCTAGTTACTGGCATTTTCCCTTTTTTCCCATAAAATCTCTTTGGATTTTCTCCAAAAGCTACCTTTACTGCTGACGGTTCAAGCATAACCATATCATCTACACATTTTCCTTTGGTTTTCATAAACACAAATTGGCCCCCCATGACATTCCCACTTCCAGGACCAGTCATAACACCTGTAATTCCAGCTTTAACTGCATCATCAAAAGCAACATCCATTGGATTTATTCCATCTATGGCTCTAAGCTCTGGAACAACAGGGTTTGAAGCTTCATTTATATCATCGCCCTCAAAACCCATATTTTCTTCAACGAGCCCAATATGACAATGAGCATCTATTATTCCAGGCATTACAATACATCCTTCTGCATCTATTACTTCCATATCAGGTGTTTCTTCAATTTTATCGCCAATTTTTTTTATTTTGCCATTATGTACAAGCACGCAGCCCCTTTCATAATTTTTACCACTCATTGTTAATACCTTACCATTTTTGATTAGCAACATAATTTTCATCTCCATTTTTCAAATAAATTTCGTCCTAAAACGACATATATTTAATAATATCACCCAATCAATAAAAAAGCATCAATAAATTTAAATATTTTTTATCTATTCAATAATAAAACCAAATTTAAATTCATTTGAAATATTATTAATTTAATAATATAATAATAAATGTAATTATTTTATGAGGTTTTTTTAACCACATAAAAAGTTAACTTTTATTTATATAATCCAAGGAGGAAAAATATGTCTAACTTTATAGCCTTAGTAGCTGGAGCTCTTCAAATAACACTGCTGGACATAGTACTAAGTGGTGATAACATAGGAGTTATAGCACTTGCAACAAGAGATCTTCCAAGCAAACTTGCAAAAAAAGCTTCTGTAATAGGAGTAACAGCTGCTGTACTTTTAAGAATAATCTTTGCATGCCTAGTAACCTATATACTTATGATTCAATGGCTTCCTATAAAACTTATTGGCGGCTTATTACTCATAAAAATTACATGGGATTTTATAAAGCCTGAAAATGATACTGATAACAAGGTTATACATAGTTCACAAAAGCTATGGACAGCAGTAACAAGTATTATCATTGCTGACATTACAATGAGTTTAGATAATGTACTTGCCATAGCAGGAGCTGCGGCAGGAAATATATTTTTAATTATTTTTGGTCTCCTTTTAAATATACCAATAATATTTTTAGGAAGTCAATACGTAGCAAAGCTCATGCAGAAATACAAAATAGTTATTTATATAGGTGGCGCAATTCTTGCCCATACAGCTTTTTCTATGCTTTTAAATGATACTATTATTAAATCAAGGATATCATCTGCTTTTGTTCAGTATTTTCCATATATAGCTGCAGTGATAGTATTTTTATATGGTATTTACATGGTAACAAAATATAATAAGAATAACAGCAATTCAAGAGAGCATAAAGAATCTGCTGTAGATAAAACAAGAAATTAGGGATAAAAATCCCTTTATTTTTATAGTTAAAAATTTTATAATTAAATCAAAGATAATTTTGAAAATACCTTTTTATAAATAATGACTTTACTAAGCTGAGGGAGGTATAACAATTGATAACACAAAATAAAAAACTTTTATTTAGATCTAGTTTGGTACTTTTAATAACAATTGTATTTGTATCTTTGATTTATGTGATAAAATTTCATTTGACACAAAAAACTGTTATTAAGCCTATAGTCATAGGAAAAACTATTAACTCAAGCATTGGGAAAATAAAATATCCATTTACTAAAGACGGACAAAAAATTGCTTATTTAACCTTTGATGGAGGTCCATCTTCAAATGTAACTCCAGAAGTACTTAATATATTAAAGAGTTATAATACAAAAGCTACGTTTTTTGTAAATGGTAAAAACTCCATTAGTAATTCAGATGTATTAATCAGAGCCAAACGCAGTGGAAATCAGATTGCTTTAAGAAGTTTTGACACAAATTATAAAAATTTGTACATAAATCCTCAAAATTATCTTCAAGATTTAAAAGAAAGTAACGATGTTATAAGTACTATACTTGGAGGCAATAATTTTCAGCAGCATCTTATAAGATTTCCAGGTGGCTCCAATATGGTTAGTTCTACATTTAGACAAACTATTGCAAAATCAGGCTATAACTATGTAGATTGGAATGTCGATTCCTTCGATAGTTTAGAAACTTCTTCTTCTGGTTACTCTAATATAGTGGATAGAGTTAAGATTTCTTGCAGAAACAAAGATCATATTGTTATCCTGATGCACGATGATTATAATTGTAAGGCTACCTTAAAAGCTCTACCGCAAATAATAGAGTATTTGCTAAAAGGAGGATATACCTTTAAAATTTTATAAATAATATACGAGGTGATTAACATGCAAAAAACAAAAATGATTTTCACAATTGGTCCTGCAAGCGATAATAGACAAACCTTAACAGATTTAATGAATATTGGAATGAATGCTGCAAGATTAAATTTTTCTCATGGAACACATGAAAGCCATAAAAAAGTAATTGACCTTATAAAAGATTTAAGAAAAGAATTAAACAAACATGTAGCTATTGTAGTAGATATAAAAGGTCCTAAAATAAGAACTCATAATTTTGAAGGTGACTCTGCTGAAATTGTAAAAGGGAATCCATTTACAATAATATGTGATAAAGAAATCTTAGGAGATTCCACAAAATGTTCTATTTCTTATGAAGATCTTTATAAGGAAGTAAAAAAGGGTGACACTATACTTGTAGACGATGGCTTACTCGGCTTTACAGTAAATGAAGTTAAAGGAGAAGCTATTTTATGTACTGCACAGGTAAATGGAACAATTTCAAATCATAAAGGTGTTAATGTTCCAAATGTTTCCATAGGGCTCCCAGCTGTTACCACAAAGGACATAGATGATTTAAAATTTGCCTGTGAAATGGAGGCTGATATGGTTGCTGCATCCTTTATAAGAAAGGCGGAAGATGTCGTTGAAGTAAAGAAGATTTTAAAAGAGAACGGCGGTAAAGATATAAAAGTAATAACTAAAATAGAAACCCAAGAAGGCGTAGACAATATAGACGCCATACTTAAAGAAGCAGATGGAGTTATGGTAGCTAGAGGAGATATGGGTGTAGAAATTCCTATAGAAAATGTTCCTATAGTCCAAAAGATGATAATAGATAAGTGCAATAATGCTGGCAAACTAGTTATAACAGCTACTCAAATGCTTGATTCCATGATTAGAAATCCTAGACCAACAAGGGCTGAAGCTTCTGATGTTGCTAATGCTATTTATGATGGTACAGATGCTGTAATGCTTAGTGGTGAAAGTGCAAGTGGTTCTTATCCTGTTGAAGCTGCAACTACTATGTCAAAGATTGCCCAAAACGCTGAAAAACACATAAATTACAAAGAAGTTTTAAACAAACTTAGAGAAAGTTCATTAACAAATCTTTCAAATGCAATAAGTCTTGCTACCTGTACAACTGCATCAGAATTAAATGCAGCTGCAATAATAACTGCAACTCAAAGTGGCCTCACCGCTAAGATGATTTCAAAATATAAGCCTAGTTGTCCAATTATAGCTGTTACACCGCATGAAAAAGTTGCTAGAAGTTTAGCATTAACTTTTGGTGTCACAACTATATTATCTCCAAAAGTTACTTCTACAGATGAATTAATAGATACTTGCATAAAAAGAGCTGTTGAAGAAAACTTAGTAAAAAGCGGTGATATTATTGTAATAGCTGCTGGAATACCTATAGCAAAGTCAGGCTCAACAAATATGTTAAAAGTTCAAGTAGTCTAAAAAGTGCGAAGTAACAATGCTTCGTCGCATACACATACGCGGGGTTTGGGCGTAAGCCCATTATCTTTCTAGAATAATATAAAAGTACTTTCAATAAAAAAATCCTATAAATCTAAGACTCAAAAATCATAAAATACTAAGAGATTTCAATAACTCGCATACGCTCAGACAAATTGAAATCTCTAAGTATTTTACAATTTTTAGGTGAAGATTTATTAGGATTTTTTTAAATCGTTCCTTCAGCATTTTTACTTCGCTCCCACCGTAGGTGCAAGGAAAAAATTCCTCCGTACCTACGGAATTTAGGCATGAATCTTTGTAACCTGTTTTTACTTCGCGATGCTTTCAATATTATGAATTATATTTTTAATCATTGTTTCTCTCTCTTTAACATTTTTGTTGCCATTTTTCTTTTCATTGGAAAGAAAATTTCTATATGACCATAAGCTCATCTTTATTGCCCACAATTCTTCATCATCACAAAACAAAATATTTTTTTTCAAAATCACCACTCCTAAAGGAAAAACAAAATATGACTTAATATTTCATCTAGCTTTCCTATATAAAGAAGTATTGTCACTTATAACATTTTTTAAACCTATTTATTATTTACTTAGGTTTTGGCTAATAGTATTATTACATTTTTTATGATCATGTGAATTGGAAAACGTTGCTTGTGCTTTTACATTATCTCTTTGTATTGGCTCTGGTTTTGTTGTTTTCTTTGAAAATTCTTTAGTTGCCTTTTTTCCTGTACTATGTGACAAAATAATCATCTCCTTAGAAATTATATTTACCTTTCACTTGAAATTTTATTCTTAATTTTGTATAATAAAAGTTAATGTTGTTTTAGATAATTATCCTAAAATTTATCTATTACAGCCCTTAACATGTAATGCGAGGAGGATATATTTATGGAAAAAACCATAGGTGATTTTTTATTTAAGGGTAAAAGTGATTCAGTAAATGTATATAAAGATGGAAAGCTTATAAAATCTCAAATTGTCAATGGAATTTTATTTAAAGAAAACTTTGATAAAATCACTGAAAGTCTAGCAAAAAGTTTAAAAGAAATAGAAACAAAAACAGAAACAGAAATGGAAATGGAAATAGAAAAGGAAATATAAAGAGACTGTATCACAGTCTCTTTATATTTCCTTTTCGTTAATAAAACCAATATATTTAAATTAGATTGTCGAGCTCTTTCCATGACTCATCATAATTATCATCTAGCATATAATCATAATATAATTTGCCACCCATGATCCTTTTTATTAAATCTATCTTTCTATAACCTTCTTTATATAATTTAAAGTCTTTAGTTATAAGTTTTGCCTGTCTTTTATTAATATGCAAGAGCTCCATAAAATCTTTTAACTTATAAAAATCATAAACTAAAATCTCCTCGATTTTCTTTTGCATTTCAATCTTATATTTTAAATCCACTTTTCTATTTTTATGAGGGCCATTAACGCCTCTATGATGCTCAGCGCACAAATATACATAATTAAGAGGGAAATCTAATCCGCCCTGACTTTTATACACTATGTGATGCCTTTCTCCTTCTTTATCGCATACTGCACATTTTTCTCCTTGCAATAGACCACTTCCTAAAAGCAAATTTTACAATTATATTTTACAACAAATAAATTATAATTTAAAGTTTAATATAACAAAAACCTATATTTATTTTAATATTTAATCAGTTTACATCTCCTAAATATATTTCTCCAGTAATACTTCCATCATTTTTAATTAATTCCTTAAGTATCCCTGGGTAAATTCTATATTCCTTAAGCTTATTTAATTTTATCCACTCAATTCCTACTTGTCTGTTATCCGGTATAGATCCATTTTTAACCTTACTATTTTCCTTCAAGTAGCAAATAAATATATATTCGATTTGGTGCAATTCAAAATCAGCATCATAAAACTCATGATTCTTGCCTATATATTCCCTTATAAATCTTATATCACCAACCTCTATTTCCGCTGAAATTTCTTCTCTGCATTCTCTTATAGCTGTTTCCTTCATAGTTTCAAATTTCTCCTGCTCTCCACCAGGAAGCAAGTAAAAATAGCCATTATCATCTAAATTTTTAATAAGCAAAATTTTATCCTCTTTTATAATTATAGCTTTTGCTGAATTTCTTATAAATCCCATCATATACCCCCACCTATATAAATAAATTTTATGCATATTTAAACTAATTTTATCATATTATACTTATTTTTACAATATTGTATATATTTTTAATAGAATATAATGTAATTTACTACTTTAAAATATCAGCTACATTATAAAATTAAATAATTGTTATAAAAATAAGGCAAAGCAACTATTATTTGTTGCTCTGCCTCATATTTAAAACTTCTAAAATAATTATTTACATCTTAATTCCTTAAGCACTTCGTTATAATTTTTTTCTGCTAAATCAACTTTACTTTTAAAATTATTCATGTCACTTTTAAAGTTTTGACTGCTCTTTTCCAAGTTATCCAAAGCATCTAAAATAGCCTTTCTAAGCATTGGAATTGCTGCTATTATTTTTTTTATTCCATAAATATACTCATCATCATATAATCTAAAGCATTGAAATAATCCAGAAGTAAATCTACCTTCTGAAAATATAAAAATGTATCTGTCTGACATTTCATCAGATAAATCAACCTCTATTTTATGCCTATATAATCTAAAAATAACGCCATTATTCTCAATAAATACTGGAAATATTGTAGAAAAAAGAAATGCAACTTCATCGTTGGAACTATCTAATAAGCCTAAGTCTGAAAAATCAATAACATTCATTTTGTGATTTATTTCTTCTGTGAAAATACAATCATGCATTTCATTTCCAAGCTTTGCTCTAAGTCTTTGCTCTTTTTCAATAAGTAGCTTATTATCAATATTACTGAATAAATTTTCAAAATGTTTTCCTAATCTTGATGTTTTCTCTAACATTTTATTCCTTCTTTCCGCATATTGCTTATCTTTTTATAATTACAAAAAACAAACTTATAATAAATGTTATAAGCGATAATATAACAGCTATAAAAAGAAAACTTGTTATAAAAATATTATATTTCTCTATATTAAACTTTGATATATTATTGATTAATCCAAAGACATTGAGCAAAAACAGTATTATGAATATAATAGCAAGTCCCCTTGAAGCCCCCTTTATATCTGCACTACTTAAGGATATATGTGAGGATATGCATATAGCCAAAAAAATAAACACGTAAAAACACGGATTTTTAAAGTTACTAAATGAGAATATTGACTTTACTAGTCCCAAATATGAACTCATAATTTTTTTTAACATTTCCTCATTTAACACCGTTATATGAAAATTTGATATTATTATTTGAACAAATTTATCATAAGCATCCTTCATTAAAAATCTCATTAAAACAATTATAGATGCAATTCCGCCAAAAATAGGTGCAATTCCTATAAAGAAGTTTCCTATCTCTTGATAAACACTTCTAGTATTATACGAATGATTAACATATCCAAGAACACCATTTCCATCAGGTTTTTGAAGTAATTTTATATCATTTATATGATGCCTAAATAAAAGTGCTGCAATTGCATGACTCAATTCATGTACTGGAACTCCTATAAAGGCTGTTACCATCACAGCTCTTATTCCAAAACTTCTCTGAAAATTTTTAATTGAACTATTTCTAAGTACACCAAGGAAAAAACCTATTAAAATAATAATACCTGTTAAATAAACTGTTTCTACTACAGTTCTCATTAATATGTCAATAAATAAGCTCATACTATAAATTAATTCCTTTCTTTATTAATTCGTAAATTTGTACATTTTTTAATTATACCATATTATTAATGTATTTTTAATTAAACAAAACCCTAGGTAACCCTCATATCAAGTTACCTAGAGTTCTTTTGATTAACTTAAGTTAAAATTCATTTAAATTCTCTATAGAAACATACAAAAATCAATCTCTACTACTTTGCTGCAACATCCCATGGAGTTATAAGCCCTAGAATCTTCTCCTTAACTCTCCCCGTTTCAGTAATAAAAATCACTGAAAGTCTCTTTTTACCATTGAACTTCCTTTGAAATATTTCTTCAATTTCCACTACCAATGTGTCCTTATGCACAAAAGAAAAAAATTCACTAACATGCCTATCAAGAGGAATAAATTCTTCAAACTCTTTTATCTTAGTATCTCTATTAATAGGACTACCTTCATTAGCTACCATATATGAAAAAACTGTGCTTTCGCTAAACACCCCAATTATAAAATCACCATCAATTACAGGCACATGAGTATAGTTATTATCTCTCATAATATTCATAACATCGAACGCAAACTCATCTACAGTTACTGAATATATATTCTTCCCCTTAACAGCTATAGAGTCTAATGCAATAGGAGGATTAAGTACTTTATCTCTTATTTCTTTATATTTATCTAAAATTTTATCATGTGGTTCTGCAATAGGATCTATTTCTCTATTGTACGGATTATGAATAATTGAATTTCTAAGCCTTGCAAAAAGCATTAAATCATCTTTGTTTTTTGCAAATGTCTTATTTCTTTTAGTCATCCTTTTTACCAAATCAGTATGACCTATTCTATCATCCTCATCAAGACATTTTCTCATATATCTATCTAACTCATTATAAATCACAATAAACTTTTCTGCATTTGATTTCTTATTTTTATTTATATCACCCATTTATATACTTAGTGAAAAAGTACATAATAGCAATTACAATTCCACTAAGCACTACCCCCTTTTCCCATTACTGTTTTTTTAAAATTTTCCCATGTACTTCAGAAACTATAAGCCTAAATATTACAACAGCATCTACTGATTTCCTATCAAATTCATATTCTTCCTTATCATTATATTGTTTCATTATGTATGTTAATGCTTCCCTTTTTTCTGCTTCTTTTAGGATTTCAATTATTCCATTTCCGCATACACTTTCATATTCCATAGTTGAATTACACGCTTTTTCACCTAAAAGTAATTTATGAGAACAATTCATTTCAAATCCTACCTTATTGTTCTTTTTTATTAATTCTAATTTCTTTCCAGCATTAGCTCCATGGAAATACAACGTTATTTTATCTTCTACTAAATTCATACCAAAATTTAATGGTACTATGTACGGATATTCATCATCAAAAAATGCTAAGCTGCACACATCACACTTTTTCATAATTGCCGCAATTTTATTTAAATCTGTAATTTCTCTATCTTTTCTTCTCATCCCACACACCCTCTTCATCATATAAGTAATTCTGTAAACTTTTCTTTTAAGATATAGCTTAATATATAGTGAACCTACTGTGAAACTCAAACTATTTATGTTCTAAAATACCAATTATCTTTATAAACAATTATATCAGATAATTAAAAATTTATCGCCAATAAAAATTAAATAACAGCTAAAACGTTTTATTTTCAAGACATAAAAATATTTTTTTTTAATATATATAGATTATTATATATGTTTTTACGTGGAGGAGGCCAATTATGAATTTAACACAATCCTTTGAAAAAAAAGTGAAAGAATCACTTATAAAAACTGTAATATCATATATCGATAAAAATCCAGAAAAAAATGTAAATAAAGTATTTGGGATTATAAAAACTGCAGTCAAAGACCACTATTCCTTATCACAAATTGACACTGTCCTAAACTACTATAATACAAATAAAAGTGTACACGAGTATATGCAAAATATACTTAAAACTATAAATAAAAAATGTCTTAAGAAGTTTTTTGTAAATTTTTTAGCAAATTCCGTATGGTATGGAATGTCTAAACGAGATAAATATTTGAATGACGAAGATACAAAAATACCTTTCGTAATTCTTTTAAGCCCATCAATGAGATGTAACTTAAGGTGTACTGGATGTTATGCGGGAAATTACAGCAAAAAAGATGATATTCCTTTTAAGGAAGTTGATCGACTTATAGGCGAAGCAAGAAATTTAGGGACGTACTTTTTTATAATTCTAGGTGGAGAGCCTTTTATAAACAACTATATGCTGGACATATACAAAAAATATAATGACTGTATGTTTGTACCTTTTACCAACGGAACTCTTTTTACAGAAGATTTAGCTGACAAAATACAAAGATTAGGAAATGTTGCACCAATGTTTTCTCTAGAAGGTTTTGAAAAAGAAACTGATGCAAGGAGGGGAAAAGGTACCTTTAATAAAGTAATGCATGGCATGGACCTACTTCGTGAAAGAGGTGTGATTTTTGGTGTATCCTCTGCAACCTCTACTCATAACTTTGAAACCGTATCATCAAAAAAATTTATACAAATGTTAATTGATAAAGGCTCTAAAATAAGCTGGTATTTTATTTACATGCCTGTGGGAATTGGTGTTGACGTTAAAAATATGCTTACACCTACTCAGAGAATTGAGCTTGGAAAAAGAACAAGAGCAATTAGAACTACAATGCCCTATTTTTGTGTGGATTTTTTTAATGATGCTCCTTATGTTGGCGGCTGCATTGCCGGAAAATACTATTGCCACATAAATGCAAAGGAAGATGTAGAACCATGTATATTCTCTCATTTTTCATCCTTTAACGTAAAAAATCATCATCTTGTAGACGCCTTCAAGACTCCATATTTCAAAGAATTACGAAGGATACAACCTTATAATAAAAATTTATTGATGCCCTGCATGATGATAGACAATCCTAATGTTATACGTAAAGTTGTTAAAAAAACCGGTGCAAAACCTACTGATGAAAGTGCTAAAAATATGATTAGTGATCCTAAATTTATGAAAGAGCTCGATGAGCTTGCAGAAAACTTCAAACCAGCTGCAGATAAAGCCTGGAAGGAAGATTTTAACTGCAAAGGTAATTATAAAATGTCAAAAGGGTGAAGTAACAATACTTCGTCGCGTTAAAAAATACTGTAAATCTAGGGTTCAAAAATCATAAAATACTAAGATATTTCAATAACTCGCGTTGCTCAAACAGATTGAAATATCTAAGCATTTCACAATTTTTGAGCCAAGATTTATTAGAATTTTTTTAAATCGTTCCTTCAGCATTGTTACTTCACCTCCACAGTAGTGCAAGGAAAAAATTCCTCCGTACCTACGGAATTTTAGTGTGAATCTTTATAATTCATTATTTAAACAATTTATTATTATGTTCATTGCAAAATCTCGTTCACAATATATTGTTTTGTAGGGAAACTGATTATAGAAAATACGTAATAACTTGCTCAATAAAGATAATGATCATACGCGGAACTTGAGATGTAATTCCATTATCCTCCTTTAACTTATATTAAAGTATCTCTATATTTTAAGTTATCTACACATTCAATTGTAAAAGCCTTGCTGCATTTCCTCCCATAACTTGTTTTATAACTGCTTTATCAGTGCAAACACGTTCTATAGCAAATTTTTCTATAGCTAAATCTCCGAATGGAAGATCAGTACTAAATAAGCATCTATCTGGCAATTCCTTTATTACCATGCTTAATTGAATTGCAGCATAAAATGCTGATAAATCTATGTAGACATTTTTGACTCCCTTTGCCATTTTAATAGTATCAAGCCAATTTAGTCCGCCTAAATGTCCTATTACTACTGGTACGTCACTATATTGCTTTGCTAAATTAAATATTCCTTTTAAATCATTTAAATCCAAGGGCCAAAATGCATGAATCCATATTGGTAAATTTGAAAAGTCATGTGCTGCTTTAAAAATACCACTTAAATCTTGAGTTCTACCATTACCTATAGTAACTTCACCAATACCCTTAAAATTATTCTTCACTACATATTCTTTTACCCATGAGGCTGTTTTTTCATAATCGAAACCTGCTGGTACATTTCCAAAACCATAAAATCTTGATGAATATTTTTTAATAATCTCACATTGCTCTTTAATTGAGTTTATTTTAGCATCCATATTATTCTTTTTACCAGAAATAATATCATATAACTTATTTAATTCATTTTCATACTCTTCCAAATTTTGTGCCAATTCCGGATGCATAGAAGTAGAAAATAGTATTGTTTTATCAATTCCTGCCTCATCCATCAATTCTATATGCTTTTCAACTGGCAACACAACATGTGCATGACTATCAATTATCATTTAATATCACTCCTACAATTTATTTCATGTAAAAGTATATCATCCTTAAATTTTAAATATAAGTACGCACAAATTTGAAATGTAGTATCAAAAATGATATTATTACGGTAGAATAATCATTTCGACATAAAAAATATTGGAGGGTAAAAATGGCAAAGTCAAAAAATTTAACTGATAGCTGTCCAATGGATATAACTATTAATATATTGAGTGGAAAATGGAAGTTATCAATTTTATGGCACTTATCTCAAAACGTTGTTAGATTTAATGAACTTCAACGCTTGCTGCCAAATATAACACAAAAGACTTTAACAATGCAGCTTAGAGAATTAGAAAGATACGGAATAATTTATAGAAAAGTTTATGCTGAAATTCCACCAAGAGTTGAATATGGATTAACAGAAGTTGGGGAAAGCTTAAAACCTATACTTGGCTATATGTGTGAATGGGGAAAAGATTATAAAAAGCACTTTACAAAATAATTTAATTTCAGTATATGACTAACCATACTAGCATTAAATTCCTCCATTTTTACAATACATTATTTAATATAAACTTATTTATAACTTTTGCCACACCATCATTATCGTTAGTATCTGTAATATAATCAGCTTTACTTTTTATCTCTTCTGAGGCATTTCCCATTGCAACTCCAAGTCCACCATATTCTATCATTGACAAATCATTCTCGCTGTCGCCAATTGTAATTATTTCTTGTCTTTGTATTCTATAAAGGTTAGCTAAAGCTTCAACTGCCTTTCCTTTTGAAACAAACTTAGCTGTAATTTCAATATTGTACTTAGATGATCCTACCACTTCAATATTACTAAGTTCTCGTAATTCTTTTTTTAGTGCACTAATTTTTCTTTGATTTGTATGTATAATTTCACACTTAATAATATCATTATAGCATTGCTCAGCTTTCTCTATGAGCTTATGACTGTCCTTTACATACTCTATATTTAATTTGCCATCATCAGCTAAACTCATGGACTTTAAAAAAAATCTACTTATTAGTAAATATACAAATCTGCTTCCACAAATAAAACTGTCCTGGGTATTAAAATTAACCTTAACTTTATGCTTATTACATATACTAATAATTTGTTTTATATTTTCAATTGCAAGTGGTTTTTTATATATTACCTTATCAGTATTCTTTTCTTTTATAATAGCTCCATTTGAGGCAATAACAGGAGATTTTATACCAATAAGCTTTGAATAAAAAGCAGCATTTTCATATATCCTGCCCGTAGTTATTACTATACTAACTCCTAATTTGTGTGCCTTTCTAATGGCCTTATTATTAGCATCACTTACAATTTTTTTACTATTTAAAAGAGTTCCATCCATGTCAACGCATACTAATTTGTACTTCATTTGTTATTCTCCTATAAATATATCTTAAACTCGCCAAAATCAAATACTCCAGTACCATGTTTAAGCATATCTTTATTTTCAATATGTTTAAATGCTTTTTGTATTTTATATCTTAAATCAACTTGTATATTTATATCATTATGTGCTGGCAACAGCTTTACTATCCCCTTAAGCTCACTGATTTTATCTATGGATTTTTTAAAAAGTACAGGGTCTGTGCTTGGATAAAAAGCATATAAAGTTCCTTTGTAAATTAAATCTCCTGTATATAAGTATCCTCTATCCTCCTCAAAAAAACAAATATGCCCCGGAGAATGTCCTGGCGTATGAATTATTTTTACCTTTCTTTTACCTATATCGATAATATCATTGTCTTCTAGTATCCTATTCGGTTTTCCACTGTAAATTTTATAATTATCTATATTAAATTCTATAGGCGGCTTTTTAGTAAAGGGGTCTCTCATAATATTCTTCTTAACAACATGAAGTGGGATATCAATACCATACTTTAGCCAATCAACTTCATCCTTGTAAACATAAATAGTATCAAATAATGCATGTCCACCTATATGATCCCAATGTACATGAGTAGTAACTACTATTATGGGTAAATTTGTTAATTTTTCAACTTCTTTTTTTATATTCCCAATTCCAAGCCCTGTATCAATTAAAAGTGCATAATTTCTTCCTATAAGTAAATAAGAATGTACCTGTTCCCAATGTCCATACTCACTTACAGCATAAGTTTCATTATCTATTTTCTCAATTGTAAACCATTGATTCACCATTATTCTCCAATCAATATATTTTATTTTTTTAAATACTAGCTACTTTAATTATCAGCTAATTATATTCAAAATCCTAAACTTTCATTTACAATAAATACTTTGATTCTACTTTCTAATGATTGTCCTTCTATTATTGAGAGACTATTACATACCCTTTCAATTGATGAGCAATCAACGCACTTTTTTAATGTAACGCAAGGAGGGTTAAAACCAGCTCTTTCTGCATTTAATGGACATGCTATATTTTTAACCCTTTTTATTCCTTCCTGCCAGGTATCAACAATTTTATTAATCCCAACAACTATAATAACTTTGTCTGGTCCAAAAGTTATTGCAGCCACCCTATTTCCACTGTGATCAACATTAATTATTCGTCCATCAACAGATACAGCATTAGAGCCTGTAATATACCAATCCGCAATGAGTGCTTTCTTCTTTATTTCCTTACATTCTTTTTTATCCTTAGCTAATTCTTTATCGTATACAATATTACCCTTATCAATAAAGGTTTTAGTTATACCCATCTTTTGAAGTGTTGCCGAATGACCTATTCCAATAGAAGCATTTTCTGGAATTAATCTTTCAATTTCTTTCTTCACTTCATCAAGATTTTCAAAATACTGAGCATATATCCTTCTTAGCTTAAAATTTGAAATTAATTTTTCTATTTTATATTTCATAACATATTTAAGTAAAATCGGCTGAATCTCTGGATATGTAAGCTTTTCTGGTATATAGTCAAATAATTTAATTTCTTCAATTTCAAAGTTAGGTAATTCCCCTAATTCTTCAATATTGGCATAATATACTCTACCATAATCCTGAACTTGTCCTTCTCTTTTTACAGAATAATCACACACAGGCTCTATATTAAATTTAACTGCTCCAGTTTCCTCTTTAAGTTCCCTTTCTGCTGTTAAAGCAATATTTTCATTTACTTCTCTATGACCACCCGGTATTTCCCATGTTTCTCTTTTTTTATGCCTTCCATATACAAACTTACCATTAAATTTTGAAACTATAACTGCAAACCTCAATTCTTTATCTTCAACAATTCCCAACTTATAAGTTTCAGTTTTCAACTAAACTCCTCCCCTTTATAAAACTCTATAGTAATTTATACCATTATTATACCATTATTTTATAAAAAAATTCTGATATATAAATTTATATACCAGAATAAAATTCTTCATATGCAAAATATTTAGTGATCACAATGATGATTGCACATTACATCCTTATCTTCTAAATTTCCACTTATATAGCTTTCAATAACATCTTTACATTCACCCTTCGCACCTCTTATAACCTTAAAGCCTTTACTCCTCAAAGCCTCTAATGCGCCAGCACCTATACCTCCAGTTACAACTACATCTACATTATGTTTAAAAAGTAAATCTGCCAAACCTTCATGTTGATGTGCAAGCTCTTCTGTTGACACTTCCTCAAGCTTTTCAATTTTATCATTTTCTACTGTTCCAATCATAAAGCTCTTACTCTTACCAAAATGCTGATTTAATGAACTACCATTATTAGGTATTGCTATTTTCATTTAAATTTCCTCCAATTTCTTTATTATTTTTGCACCTCTTATGGCATACCCTATGACAGAAATCACTTTTTTTACTGCACATAACATCTTTTGAACCACATGATGGACATATATTTTTATCTTCCTCATACTTTATTTCATATATATTGCCACAAGCTATGCATTTAAACTTACATAAATTCCTTGTATAATTTCCACCACTTATATTTATTGCCTTTCCCTCTGTTAATGCCAAAGCAACTTTTTTTCTTGCGCTGTCTATTATATTTTGAAAAGTCTGTCTTGAAACATGCATTCTTTCTGCACATTCTTCCTGATTTAACTCCTCTATATCTTTAAGTCTCATAGCTTCAACTTCTTCAATTTTTATTAATATTTCTTGAAGCTCACATTTCTTTATTCCAGCTGGCATGAAATATGTATATTTAGGCAAGTTTTCAACCTTTCTATACTTAATTGGTCTTGGCATTTAAATTTCCTCCTCAAATATAATTGGCATTTGCCATTATTATATAGTTAAATTTTGTTATTGTCAAATGCCAATTACTATTTATTTAATGTTGTTACTTAACTTGGAGTATGAATTAAACTTTTCTCCAATATCCTTCAATAATGCATTATAATCATAGTCAATCAATGAAAATCAAATACAATTATGAAGAAATAATAAAAAAAATTCTAATAAATCTCAGTAAAAAAGTCTTAAAACATTTTATGATTTTAAGATTTTTTTGCCTTAGACTTATAGAATTTTTTAATATAACGAAATATTGTCACTCGGCATTTTCTTATATTACATTAATTTCATATCGTATTTCTTTATCATTAGAATCTGTAGAATATGCTCTACTATACTTAAATGTTATTGAGCCTCTTCCTGTATCTACAGCTCTTATAATCCATATAGATTTGCCTGGTGACCCAACACTTCCTGTATTGGTTGGCAAATAAAAACTTTTTATAACTTTATATATTCCTGAACTATCTGTAACAACTCTCCAAGAATAACCCGTAGATGGATTATCATCTAAAATCACCCATGCGTTTTCTCCTATCTTCATAATATTAGTACCACTGTCGGTAAGTAATGTATCATAGGTTCTTTTTATTCTGTGAAAGTTGCTCATATTATAAGGATAATACATAGCTACTCCTAAATTAAAATATAATATCAATAACTATTATATTTTACAGTTTAATTTATGTTACTACTACTTTACATAATCTGTTATACCAAGTCTATTTCCAAAAGGATCTTCAAATTCTACTGCCATACCTGTCATTATTTTAAATGGTTTAGATAAAAATTGTACTCCATTCTCTAATAACCTTTTATATTCTTTTTCAACACTTTCAACTTCAAACCAAATAGTGGGTTTTATATCTTCAAAAACCTTTTTATCTTTTAAAATAATAGCTGGTTCCTCATTTCCAATATTAAAAGCTGCCATTCCCTTATTTGAGAAATCAAACTTTAGCTTTAACCCTAAAACATTTTGATAATATTCTTTAGCATCCTCTAAATTATTAACTCCAAGAAAAAAATTATCATAATTCTTCATTTTAAATCCTCCCAAGCTGGAAGCTTATCCATCATTTTCCTTGCAGTTTTATTTGCCACATTTCTATCGATTCCTTGAGTTCTTACAATAAATTCAGTCATGCCTTTAAGTTTTTCCTCATAAGACTGCATAGTTCCATCTTCCCTCATGCAATATTTACAGTAATTCTTAGATTCATCTCCCATGGCATAATCCTCTTTTTTATTCATAGGCATTCCACATGCAATACAAATTTTCATAATTATAATCCTCCATATAATATAATTGTTTTTATTGACTTGTTGCTCAATGACTATATACTCATTTTATTATTTGCAACTAAGAATGTCAACACTAAATTATAAAAAATAAAGGAATAATATTTTAGAACACAAAGTAAGATTGTTCTTTTAAATACTATTCCTTCACTTAATATAAGGTTATATAAATTTTCTATTGTTTTATCACTAAAGATAATTTTTATTTTCTACAGCATATTACTGTGCTTCAGCTATTTGAATGTCTTCCATTTTTATATGCTCCCCAATCCATTTAACTACAAACTCTAATAGATTTAATATAGCCTCATCTTGATTATTATCCATTTCCTTTAAGTTAACTTTATTGATTTTATCAATAAAATCATCATGTGCTACTTTTTGAGACAAATATTTTCTATATCCTATATTTTGCATATACTCTTCTTCATAATCAAAATGATATTTAGTATAATCCTTTAACTCTTTAACTATCCTGAGAATTCTATCATACTTGTCTATTAAAAATGGGTCTTTTAAAAGTCTATAAGCTTCATTTGCAATTTCAAATAATTTCTTGTGTTGTTCATCTATTTTTTCTATTCCTATGACGTATTCTTCATTCCATTCTATCATTTACTTACACCTCTTAATTATTTATATTTTACTTTTTTACAGTTAATAAGCTTCATAAAATTATCAAGCAATTCATCTCCATACCTATCAATTACAGATTCTCCAGGTGCAAACAAATCACTATTTACTAAATAATAATTTATAAGTCCATTCCAAGTATTAAATATAAAATAAATTGGAAGATCAACAATTTCTTCTTTATCAATTTCTTGTTGCAAAACCTTATTTAGATGAAAAGACATACTTGATTGAAGGGCCACAAACATAGTCCTCGAAGCTTCTGGGAGCAGCCTAATTTCTACAATCAGCCTTGTATAAAAAGCTTCAAACTCTTTAATACCCTGAAGCTGGGAACTAAGTACCTCTCTAACTCCAGAGCAATTTTCAGCAAGTTCATGTGTACGTTTAGTAATTCTTTCATCAAAGTTTTGAATTACTGCTGTTATAAGTTCTTCCTGAGTTTTAAAATGAGCAAAAATGGTGCCATGTGAAACCCCAGCTGCCTTAGCTACATCTGATGTTCTAGTTGCCATTATTCCTCTTTTTCCAAACTCATCATATGCTGCTTTAAGTATCCTTTTCCTTGTTTGCTCCTTTTGAATTTGTCTCTGTGTTACTTTCATTTTATCGACCTCAAGTTCATTGACTTCAAAAATCATTATATATTTTATAAATTAGCGTGTCAACGAAGAAATAAATTTAAAATAATTAAAACTTACTCTTCAGCAAACTAAAAATTTCATTTAAGTTTAATCCATTTAATACCCAAAGTTAAAGCTATTCTATGTTTTACATCAATTATACGATTACATTGTTAAAAACCAATAGACATCGCCTTATCTTAATTTTTTAATTTTCTTCACTTTAAATATTACATTTATAAGCTTAAATAAAATTAACATTGACACGATTATAACAAGCCCTATTGAAAAAGAAACTTCCACAGCATCAATAATTAATTCCATTAATTTATAAATAAAAATTTTACCTATAATTATTTTCCGAATAACTCCAAGCATTAAAACAGCAAAAATTATCATTGAGGCCTCAAGATAAATTACAATAAGTGCAGTAAAGGGTGCTTTTTCTTTTAGCTCCCATCCAGTAATAGACTTTAATACTGCTATAGGCTTCTTGCTCCAATAACGTAAATCTTTATTTAAACGTAAGTTTTTATTTATATGGTCTTCCTTTAATTCCTCTAACCATGCTTTTGGGATTTCTTCAATAAATGATTTGAATCTAAATTTACAATAAGCTAAGAGAAAAAACTCTGGCCATGCCATTGCTATAGCATACTGAATAAAAGCACTACATATCAAAAGAATTACCAATCCAAATATTTGGCTATTTTCATCACTTGAAGCAGATAAATTTCTGGATAAATTTCCCACTATAAGTATAATTCCATATATTAATGGAGCACTAAAATGCAACTTTGAATTAGAAAAATCATATAAATATCTTCCCCCCTTTCTGAACATTCCCTTTCTTACTCTAAATATTCCCCTAATTGTAGATAAAATTAAATATACAAATCCACCTAGTAAAAAAAGCAATCCAATATCAAACATATAACTAGGTGCATGCTTATCCTCACAAGCTAAAAAATAACAAGGATACATATCTATTGACATTTTTATTGAAACAATATTTAACCATACTGCTTGAAATTTTTGATGTTTAAATGATTTTTTCGTTCCCCCATATAAAAATGCAATTATTGCTTGAATCAGCAATAACATTAGCATAGCATTAATAATTGGGTGCCAAATTGGATTGGTAATATTTTTATTCTTGTACAATCCACAAACGCAAACTAATGTAAATATGGCACTAACTGCAAACGAGGTTATAAAAAATGCTGCAATTCCATCTGGACTTAGCCTATCTACGGATACCATTCTCAATTCATAAAAATCACTTTCTGAATATTTTTTTAACATAAACAAATTCACCAGCTTTACCAAAAAATTTTTTCTATTCTTCTAATGAATTAATTTCACTTACTAAATACAACTCCACCTATTAAATTTACAGTTCCAATATTAGGCATATAACTTATGTAAGTTTCCATCTGCACAAAAAAAGGAAAAAATATGATAACTTTAAACTATAAAAATCTTCCTCTTTACAATTTTTCAACATATTTTCTCCTATTTAAAAAAGCTTCTTATTTTTTCATCCTTATCTATGTAAATTTTAATTATTTTCATATTTAATTAATGCAAAGATAGCGTTTGTACTCCACCTTTGCATTAAAATTTTATTATCTAAATGCACTTGAATTGTCGTTTATCACTGTAACTTTATCTGTTCCTTTATATTTTAAGTTTTCTATATCAGTTGGTGACTCTTTTTCATCATTCTCATTTTCCTCATCGGAAATCACACCAACCTTTACAGCTACATACTGCATTGTTTCATCCCCTGATAGAATATGAAATATTGGAGTTACTTGATTTAATTTATTTTCATCCATATAATTTAGTAGAGCTGCATATGCTATTTCTGTATTTTTTTCAAAATTAGCATGCACATAAATAGAAACCATATCTTCTATGCTAAAATAACTATGAAAGTACATATCCTTATCAATTTTAAATTTATCTTGTTTAATAGGCATAAATAATTCAACATTCATATTTTTATCCATTGGAACATTGTTAAGAGAATAAAATAATGGACCTTTTATTATTGCTCCTTTTCTATCTATATCATTGAGGAATTCTTTTATTGCTTTATCCATATCTGTATAATAAAATTGATACTTTTTTGAAACTACATTTGTAAATCTAATTGAGTCATTTGGGTTAATCACACTATCATCCCTCCACTATCGGGGCATAAATATCTATGATTCCGCCGCCATATACATCTAAATAAATATTATAAAACGGTTCCTGTAATTTGCATTTATTTGCTATTGCACATGCTTTAAGTATCTTATTATCTTCTTCAATATCTTCATCTAAATCTGCATGCCTTATAGCTAGTCCATCTTCAATTTTCCAAAGCTTATAAAAATTAAATACATCATTTTTAGCCATGTTAATTGGCTCATTAACTGGCAAATAAAATGTGAAATTAACATCATCATCTATGTTATTAAAATTTTCATACTTATATATAACAGGTCCTGTTACATATAGTCCGCTCCTAATTATCCTATTTCTAAATTCAGCAGCAAGCTCATACCAATCATCTACTTTGCATTTTAGATTTGCACTTATTACATTGTTAAAAACTAATGGACATCGCCTTATCTTCATTTTTTAATTTTCCTCCCTTTAAATATTACATTCATAAGCTTAAATAAAATTAACATTGGCACGATTATAACAAGCCCTATCGAAAAAGAAACTTCCGCTGCATCAATAACTAATTCTATTAATTTATACATAAAAATTTTACCTATAATTATTTTCCGAATAACTCCAAGCATTAAAACAGCGAAAATCATCATTGAGGCCTCAAGATAAATTACAATAAGTGCAGTAAATGGTGCTTTTTCTTTTACCCTCCACCCAGTAATAGACTTTAATACTGCTATAGGTTTATTACACCAATAACGCAAGTTTTCATTTATATGGTCTTCCTTTAATTCCTCTAACCATGCTTTTGGTATTTCTTCAATAAATGATTTGAATCTAAATTTACAATAAGCTAAGAGGAAGAACTCCGGCCACGCCATTGCTATACCATACTGAACTAAAACAGTAAATACTAAAATAACTATTAATCCAAATATTTGGCTATTTTCATCACTAGAAGCAGATAAATTTCTCGATAAGTTTCCTGCTATAAGTACAATTCCATATATTAATGGAACACTAAAATGCAACTTTGAATTAGAAAAATCATATAAATATCTTCCTCCTTTTCTGAACATTCCCTTTCTTACTCTAAATACTCCCCTAATTGTAGATAAAATCAAATATACAAATCCACCTAGTAAAAAAAGCCATCCAATATCAAACATATAACTAGGTGCATGCTTGTCCTCGCAAGCTAAAAAATAAAACGGATACGTATCTATTGACATTTTTATTGAAACAATATTTAACCATACTGCTTGAAATTTTTGATGCTTAAATGATTTTTTTGTTCCCCAATATAAAAATGTAATTATTGCTTGAATCAGCAATAATATTAGCATAACAATAATAATTGGGTGCCAAATTGGATTGGTAATATTTTTATTCTTGTACAATCCAAAAAAGCAAACTGCTGTAAATATGGCACTAACTGCAAACGAAGTTATAAAAAATACCGCAATTCCAGCTGGACTTAGCCTATCTTCCGATACATCTTTTAATTCATAAAAATCACTTTCTGAATATTTTTTTAACATAAACTAGTTCACCAGCCTTACCAAAAAATTTTTCCTATTTTATCTTTTACCCATCCACCAAACTTTTCTGCTGATTTTACAGTATCCTTTACTTTATCCTTAGTACGATCTACAATACTTTCAGGTGGTGGCCCTCCAAATTTGTAATTTATACCTATATTTGCTACTGCGCCTACACCTACACCAACTACAGTACCCAATGGTGGCAAGAAAAAGGAACCAACAGCTGCTCCTGTTGCCATAGCTGCTGAGCCAGTACCTAAATCAACTCCCACATCTATTACAGTATTTTGTACTTTTTCCCCCATACTTCCCTTTGCACTCGGACTAAAAAATTCTTCATAACCATCCTCACCTACAGTTAATAAAGTTCCAATTGGCCCTGCAAATTTACCCGCTTTTGTTAGTAACGTGGCATCCTTATCAATATTTTTAAGCCCTGCAAATGCTTCTTTAACATTCATATTTTCTTTAAAGGTGTTTGTCCAAGTATTACCAGCTACTTTAAGTGGATTCTTTCCAACCCTGCCAATATAATCATCCAGCGATCCCATTTTGGTATTTAAAAACTTATTAGTATTGCTTTTGAAAAAACTCTTATCTGCTTTACTATAGAGTGGAACACCATCATTTACTAAGCTCTTTGTCAGATCCTTACTCCATTTCCACCTGCCGCCTAGTCCATCCTTTAGTAAACCCCTATAGTATAAAAAATCCGCTTGATTTTCTATTCCTCCATTAACAACTTTAATACATATTTGGCCGTTTTGTTTAAACATTTTAAATTGCATACCATCATTTGTAATTAAAAACTTTTCAGAATCCATATTAGATAATCCTGTAAGTCCTACTGACACATATGAAACTTTTTGGTCTCGTTTTGCATCTTCTATGATGGGCACTATATCTTCAAAATTTTCATTTCCGGCTTCATATATTTTTCCATTTAATGCTGAATTTCCCGGCACATCATACATTCCGCCGCCCCACTCTAATGCAAATTCTCCTCCATATTCTATACTCCATAAAACCATTAACGCTTCTGCTTCATCATTTACCTTGTTTTCTGCCTTTTCATACCTATCCATAGAATCATCTATAAATTTCTGTAACTCTTTTAATTTTGCTTGTATAGACTTTGCCTCATTATATGCACTGCTTAACCTTGAACCTATGTTTCTTCTTGCAGTTATTCTGCTATCTAAGTTACCTCGCACCGAATTTATGCTATCAGCTATACTTGACACTTTTGTGAGATCTGGCCCAAGTTTAGCACTTAAACTCTTAACTTCACTAATTTTTACTTCAAGTCGTGACAAAATAATCACCTCCAAATTTCAATTCGTTTAATTTGACTTTGCTTTTGCTGCTGCTGCCTTTGCTGCTGCCTCTCTTCTTCGTTCTTCTTCCTCTTCTTCTCTTCTTATCTCCTCTGCGGTAGTTACTATATCACTGCTTAAAGTTTGAAGTTCATTCATTAATTTAGACATAGCCTCTGTTATCTTATCAACATCTAAATTTAAGCTCATAATTTCAAATGACTTCCAATCAGCGTCAATTCCATTTCTTATATTGTCTAAATTACCTTTTATGCTACTAAGCGTATTAGAATTATTAGTTAATTTATTAGCTTCTGAACTCGCTGCTGAAACATTAATCACTAAAATCCCCCCTTTATAAATTTTTATTATCTATGTAAATTTTAATTATTTTCATATTTAATTTCAATAATAGAGTACAGATTACAGAGTAAAACGAAAGGTAAATTAACCTTCACTGTACTATGTACTCTGTACTCTGAGTTAAATTCCAATTTTACAGGATGAATTTGGTATTATCAATTTTATCTTTTCAGCTTGTCTTATCTAAAAGCACTTGCGTTATTATTTATTGCTGATTCTGTCTGAGTGTAGTTTTCTACTACGCTGTCTAAAAACTTTGAATATGAATCTACTACTTTTCTGTAATCTTCAAATTTTGGTGATAATGCATTAAATTTTTCTCTAATTGTATTTCCTGAATCACTCTGCCATGTTCCTGATAAATCGTTTATTTCTTTTTTTATTTCCTCAAGTTTTTGTGTTAATCCTTGATTTAATGTCCTTATTGTTGATGCTGTTTTTGATACTTCTGCAAAAGAAATCTTAATTCCATCTGCTGCCATTTTTTATTCCTTCTTTCTTCATTTTTTATAATGGTTTTATTTAAGTTCCTACTAATTTGTAAGTCTTTTTGCTCCACTTATAGTATCATCTTGAGCCTTTGTATAAACCCTTGATGCTGACTTTAAAAAGTCTGAGTAATCTTTCATTACCTGTACCATTGCTTTAAAATCTTCTTTAAAGCCGTCTATCTGTGATACATATGCTTGGTTATCTGATCCCTGCCAAGCTGCTCCCATACTTTCAACTTCACTGTAAAGTTGATTGTACTGCCTCTCGTATTCTGCAATTTGTGAATCCATGTTGCTTGATGTTGATTGTAATTTTGTTGGATCTACCATTATTGATCTTCCCATTTTTTATTTCTCCTCTCATTTTTTAAAATTTATATTATATTAACATCAGCTTGGAACCATTTTTTAATCCAAGCTCAGCTGATGACATATTGATATTGTAAATTGCTCCTGATACCCTATCACATATTACTGAATCATCTTGTCCTATAAAGTAGTTTTCAGATAATTCTTCAATCATATGGACTACCAACTTAACAACCTCATAAAATTTACTTTTAGCCGGTATATACACATCATAATTTTTATTTATAGCTGGCACATATACATCAACCAAAATTTTATCCATATATATCATCTCCTTCACTGTTCGTTGATGATAATAACTTTATGAGTCGTGCTTTCCCATTTACAATTACATATCCAAAGTCATTTTCAATATTTTTATATAATTCTTTGGACATGTTTGAAATTTTAAATTGATACTGATTTCCTATTCCATCACCAATCCAAAAGCCCCTATTAAATGGAACCTTTTTATACCAGTTTTCGAAGGAATACGAACTTAAATTTCCTACAGCATCGGCAATAATAAAGAATACATTATATTCTATTTCACATTTTTCAAGAAGAATATTTAGCTTATCCTTTGCATCATCTGAAAGAACACTTCTTAAATTTGACATAGAATTTATAATACAAATCAATCTTTCAAACTTAGGAACATCTTCTCCTTTTTCCTTTGAATCCTTATATGTGTTATTTCTATATACCAATGTATTAAATAAATAAACAACCATATCTTCTAATTCTGTATCAGATTTTGCATATTTATATTTTTTATCTTCAGTTTTAGTAAACATATCTATTGGATCTAGTACAACTAATTCATCTACCTCTTTTAGTACAAATATTTCTGATAACCCCTCTAAAAAGCTTACACTGTTATTGTCAGCGGATAATACATAATTTATATTTACACCTTCAAAATTGTAATAAGCTGTTTTAAGGCTAGCTTTTTCAACTCCAATAGGAACTCTATCAAAATCATTGTGCACTATTTCGCCTTGAAAATAATTTACATCAGCTTTTTCAGGTAATATTGGAACTCTTTTAGCTGCTGCTCCCTTCCAAGTATCTGCATATTCCTCACAGTATCTTCGTATAAATTCAAATATACTATCAGGACGGTTGCCTACAATTGCAGTTTGAAATTCATACACATCGTCTTTCTTAAAAATTCCTCTTCCTCTATAATTAGATGGATAAACTCCATGTATGCTTCCAAGCACCCCTGGGTAATCAGCTACATCATTTAATTGTAATACATACAGCTGTTTAAAGTTTTGCAAGATTCTATATCTAACAGCACTGGTATTAGCTGAAGTAATAACAAAATAAATGCCATATTTAGTTCCTTCACGAGTTAGATAGGCTACATTATCCTCAAGTTCATCATAAACTTCTGTAAAAGCTGAGAAGTTATGTATTATAACAATTATAGTTTCCTTACTGCCACTCCCTTTTGTGACATATGAAATGTAGTCCCCACCATATTCTGAAAGTATCTTTTTTCTATTCTCTATTTCTTTATTTAACATTTTAAATAAATTACTAACTTTTTCGCTTTCATGCGATAAAATTACATCTCCTACATGTGGAGCCTTTGAAAACGCATTAAGAGTTTCAGAGGCAAAATCAAGAATATATATATTAAGTTCACTTGGAGAATGATCCTCCATAAGGGAATACATCATTGTTGTTAAGAAAGTTGTTTTACCATTACCAGCAGCTCCATAAACAACTATATTCCCTTCTTCTGTAATAGGAAGTGTCATAGGCAACTGCCTTTGATTTGATGGATCATCAATTTCTCCTATAACAGGATTAAAAATATATTTTTCGTTCTTAGGAATCCCATATTTCTTTATTAAATTTGATACATAAACAACACTTGGTATTGGATCTAACCAAAGTGGTCTAACCTTAATTTTTTCTTCCTTTGCAAGATTATCTAGATATTTAACCACTTCATCAATTTGTTTTGGTGGATTTTTTATCATTGCTTTTTTACTATTAATCTTGCCTTCCTTAATTGTATGTCCTAAATTATCTATAATTGAAACTTTATCATATGTCTTTTTTTCTACCTGCTCTGATGGATAATATGGTGCACCACCCCAAGCCGACTGTCCAAGCTCAAATAATTCATTAAAACCAACTTGCATATAAAATCTTCCTGTTAAAGAAAGTTCCGCTGCATCTGGTCTTTTTATAACATCCATACTATCTTCTTTTTCCTGAACCTTAAGGCATATTCTAAATCTTGTGTTACTCCATATTTGGTCATCCACCACTCCAGATGGCTTTTGTGTTGCAAGTATAAGGTGAACACCAAGACTTCTTCCTATTCTCGCAGCACTTACAAGCTGATTCATAAATTCTGGCTGCTGTGTTTTTAATTCTGCAAACTCATCTGATATTATAAACAAATGCTGTAGTGGCTCTGTAACAAGTTTTTCCCTATAAAGCTTCTGGTATTTATAGATATCAATATTGCTAACATTTAATTTTTTACCTGTTTCACTAAAAATAGCTTGTCTACGTTTAAGCTCACTTTGAATTGATACAAGTGAACGGTTTACTGCTGCACCATCCAAATTTGTTATTGTTCCAGCTAAGTGAGGTAATTTTGTAAAAACATTTGCCATACCTCCACCTTTGTAATCAATAAGTATAAATGCAACTTCATAAGGATGGTAATTTACAGCTAATGAAAGAATTAGTGTCATGATAAGCTCACTTTTACCAGATCCCGTCATTCCCGCAATTAATCCATGAGGTCCATGATATCTTTCATGAAAATCAATTTTAAAAGCTTCACCACTAGTATCAACCCCTAATGGAATTTCTAGCGATGCAGTTGGATCATTCTTTCTCCAGCGTTCAAGCGGGTTTAAGTGTTCAATTTTAGAAACATTATACATTTCCAAGAATGTCAAAACCTTAGGCAAACTATAGGAAGCATCTAATGAATCAAGCTTTATATTTGCCAAATGCATTGCTATATCGTCTATACTTTGTCTAAGAAAAATATCTGGTTGAAAATCAGTATGCTTTCCTGTAATATCACTTTTATCATATATCTTACATTCACTATCACCTAACTCTATAATAGTTCTGCATTCTTTTGGCAAATTCTTAAGTTCATCATAAAGAGCCACCAGACTAAAACCGTAATTTAACTTACTCTCAAGTATCATATCCACAATTTCAGCTTTTTTAGCAAGTTCCCTGCTCATTGAAAATACAATGTAGTACGGTCCCATTTCCTCAAGACTTTTATCTTTACCCATACCTTTTCTCTTTTTAAATTCTGCTGTACAATACGAGGAAAGTTCCCTTACTTCATTTGAATTTTCAGCTATGTACCTTATGGTTTTATCCTTATTCCAAACATGTGGAAGCCATTTTACAAAATTCCATATGTTTTCTTCATTTTTATCATATATAAATACAAGCTTTAGTTCATCATAACTATGCAGTGCTGTAAGCTGGACTATAATACCTTTAATGAGTTCTATTACTTTCGATCTTTCACCAATTAATCCAGAAATCCATTTTTCTAAAAGAGAAATAGTTACAGGAACCTGCTCTAGCATTTTAGGCTTATCAACTAACTTATACAGTTCATCCTTCAGCACATCGTCATCCATAGAAAAACTTTTTTCAGAATAACTTATATCAGCCTCTAAAGGTATACTGCCAAGCCCAAGCCTTACAGTTAAAAAATCTTTATGTTCGTAGGTTCTCTCCCAAAGATTTCTCTGCTTAAGCTTAATTCTACTAACACATTCATCTAGAGTTACATTATTCTCATGAAGTATCTTGCTTTGATGAATGCACTCTTCTACAATCCTCTGATCCACTTTCTTTAAATACTTTCTATACT
Source organism: Clostridium neuense (assembly GCF_045310695.1). Classification (NCBI taxonomy): domain Bacteria; kingdom Bacillati; phylum Bacillota; class Clostridia; order Eubacteriales; family Clostridiaceae; genus Clostridium; species Clostridium neuense. The sequence continues at coordinate 121,157 of NZ_JBJIAA010000007.1, read as the reverse complement.
TTTCTTGTCTTAGCTTTTCTTTTTTCTTTCTCCTCTTTGTTTCATATTTCTTTGACATTATTGGAAAAAGTACTGTTCCTAAAAGCATACTAAGAGACATCATAAGCGTTGGCATTGCTGTCATTATATTTCCATGAGTACTCATAACATTTTGCAGTGTAATAACACCTGTAAAAAGTGATGTCATTCCCATTGCTAAGGATGGTCCTAATATAAGCATAAGCGGCATATCATCCTGATTTCCAATTGCTGGCGGAGAATCTATTCTTATTTTTACCCTTTCAATATCTCTTTTAAATCTTGGTGAACGATAAAATAAATTATCACTGTTTACTTCATCTTCTTCATCATTTAATGCTTGAACTTCTTGTTTAATAAATTTTTTCAAAACTTTTTCATTGTATTTAACCTTATTATCAGGATTATTTACAGCTAAGAACCCTTTCCCAATTATAATTTTCAGCCCTAATATGTAAACTACATCACCCGGTACAAGCTCTTTTTCTTTAACCTTAAATCCATTCACAAAGGTTCCATTTGAGCTGCGTAAATCTTTTATAGTAATATTTTTTTCATAAACATCAATTTCTGCATGCTTAGATGATACAAAACTATTTTCAAAAGCTATATCGCAATCGCTATTTCTACCAATAGTAATTTTATTATTGGAAGAAAAAATAAATTTTTTAAAGTACCGCCTATCATCTGTAACTGGTTCAGAATATACAAGTGCACTTTCATTAAATTCTACAAAATATACATTATAAAATTGCAGCGGTTCTATTGCCACCTTAGAAAGCTTATTATTATTTTCATCTCTTATAACAACTTTTTTATTTGAAATCAAAAACCACTTTTCTTGATAACCTTCAACACTTATAACATTTTTCTCACAACCGTCAGCATCTTTTTCAGTTATCCAGTACTGTCCATTTTTCTTTTCTGGCAAAATACAAGAATTTATAGACTCCTTTTTTATTAATGTTAACTGCATTTAATACTATCCCTTCGTCATAAATTTAATTTTGTAATACATACTGTCTAATCAATTACAGAAAAAGCAATAACTCTGATCTGCGAAAATAATGTTATCTTTGCTGTTGAGCTTGTACCTCTTATTAGGTTGAAGCTTAACATTATTCAAATACGTTCCATTACTAGAATTATTGTCAATAATGTAATATTCTCCATTATCCGATAATATAGCTGCATGCTTACCTGAAACTGTAGGCTTTTCAATTACAAAATCTGAATTTACCTTGTCCCGTCCTATATTAAATTCTGCCTTATCTATATAAATTTTGTCTGCAACTTCAGAATCTGGCTTTATGATATATGCATTATTTGAACTATCATTAAATAGAACGCTAGTACCATTTTCTTCATCCAAAATACTATGATCATTTTCTTTTTTTAATTTTCTCGAATCCAAATCAAATTCTTCTTTAATTACTGGACTGTATTCCCTTTTATTAACTCTTTTATGAGCATCTTCAGCTCTCCTTACTATATCAATATCTTCCTTTACCTGCTGATTTTCATAACTCATATCACTTTTTAAATTAGTATAAACTTCATCTTCACTGCTCTTCTTTTTATTTCCTGTCAGGCACACTATTATAAAAGAAATTAACTCTGCTGTAAAAAATAATATTGAAAATCCAATTAAGGCATTATACCCAATATACTGTATTATTAATTTAATTTTAAAATAATTACCTATTAATGGTACACATATGCATAAAAAAAGGATACTACAAAATGAAATAACAAAGCCCTTAAATTTGCTAGGCTTTTTAGAATTTCTATCATTGTTTTTATTAAAACTTGATATTTTATTTTTAAAGTTATTAATATCAAAATCATCATTATTTGTCTTAGATAAAATAAAGCCTACTAACTCTTCTCCACCTCTTATTTGACTGCTATTTACTAATTGCCTTAAAAGTATTTTAAGATTTTCTATAGTTGAATTACTATAATCATTAGAACTAACAGGCGCATATATAAATTTAATATCATGACTATATGCATCTATAAACAAATATTTAATATCTATAACTAGATTTGAAGTTACAAGCTTGTGCTTTTTTATCCATAAAATCAAATCAACAATTTGCTCTACTACTTTTTTAAATTCATCAATTGAAAAAACATTCTTTAAAATAAAATTTTTAAGAGGAATATAACTTTCAACATAATATAAAATGCAGTTTGCTTTATACTTATCCTTAATACAATTAATCAAGTTATTTCCACTACCATTAACAATAGAAAATTGATAATCATCTATAAAGCTATCAGAATTTATAACAAGCTCAATATAGTTACTATCACTAAATTCTATGTTTTTTATAAAATTAACCTTACTCATAATTCACCATCCAAAATAAATATACACCCAACCATTATTATTCATAATAATCAATATAATACCATATAATATATTACTTTTCCACTTTTTTTATAAAATTTAATATACAATTAAACTTGCTATTAAACTAATATATAATATAAGTGTTCTAATATTAGACTACATTTTTAAAAATGCTATTCTTTACACTTGTTAAAAAAGCTTACTATAATATTTTATTCTTCTTTACTCCAACTAAAATCACAGAAATATTATCAGTTTCACCTCTACTTCTGACAAGTTGAACAAGCTTTTTAGCTGATTTTTGCAAAGTTTCATCATCAAAATCGTCATTTATAATATTTGATTTTATATCCTCCTCCTTTAATTTATTGTAAAACCCATCGCTGCATACCACAAAAATTTCCTTGTCACTTAAAATACCACTTTGCTTAAAAATATCAATTTCTTTTTTTACACCTACGCACTGCATAAGCACATGCCTATCAGGGCTTATTTTTGCTTCTTCTTGTGTCATCATATTATTTTTAACTTTATACGCAACGTACGAATGATCTTCTGTAAGCATTTCTATTTTATTTTTCACACTATAAATTCTGCTATCACCAACATGTAATATGTAATATCTAACACCATATATAAATATTAGAGATACCGTAGTGCCTAACTTCTTATTTTTCTGAATTCCATATTCAATTATTGTTTCATTTATTTTCTTTAGTACAGAAGATAACATTGTTGGAATTTCATCTTGTATCTTTGTTTTTATTATTTGAGCTAATTCTTCTTCCCACCACTTCTTCAGCTTTACAACAGCTGTATTACTTGCAATCTCTCCAAAATCTAATCCTCCTAGCCCATCACATACAACAAACATTCCAAAATCTCCGCTTTTATCTTCTCCTATTTTTACCAGTATATTATCTTCATTTGTATCTTTAAAATTTCCTTTATCACTAAAAGCACCAGCTATCAAATTAAATTTATGCATAACTCACCTCTTCAATTAAGCCTAAAAGCATAAGAACTATCGGCAAATTTTATAGAATCATTTTCTTTAATCTTATATAATTCATTGCTTTCTAATCTCTTATTATTAATATAGGTTCCATTCTTAGAATTTAAATCCTTAATATAATATTCCGAATTTATTTTTCTTATCTCCGCATGCATTTTTCCCACTGCTTTATTATCACTTACATAATCAACAAGCTCAGCCAATCTTCCAATTTTAAAAATATCTTTATTTATATAAATTTTTTCAACAATGCCATTTTTATTTTCAACCAAATAAGGATATTCTTCTTCAATAATTTGTGTAGAGTAAGACATTTGAGACACAATTTCCCTCTTGGACATTTTTATATTATTTGTATTCTTTGCCGTTATACTGCGAATATTTTCTGTGTTTTTACTTGCTACTTTAGCTTCATATGCTCTTTTTTTACTTGACAAATTTAATATTAAAAATAAAGCTAAAATTAAATCTATTCCTAAAATTACTGAAATAATTATAGATTCAATTAAATATCCCTGATCACGGAAAAAAAATATAACCGAAAACACACCAGCTGCAGCAGCCAACTGAATTGCTGAAATTATAAGACCATATTTAACATTTAATCGCCTTATTTTGATTTTTCGTGTTTTAATTATGTCTTTAACATAACTATTTTCTTTATCATCCCTTTTTTCAGCATCACATTTAATAATTTCAGTTCTAGGATTTATCATATCATCCTGATCCTGTTTCAATACTTTGTGAACTACAGGCTCTTTTTTAAAACTTTTAATATTAATCGGTTGTTCTTTCTCCACTTCAACCTTACTCATATTAGCAGCTTTATCTTGAGAATATTTACGAAGAAGCTCTTCAAATTCATCTATACCAAACGCTTTTTCCCTAAGAAAATTTAATACTTTAGATATAAAATTTTCCCTATCATCAATTCTAGCAGCATCTATAATCAACATCTTAGTAAATTTAGAAAACTCATCTGACAATTGAAGCTTCCTAGGCGTCTTAATAGGAAGACAAATAAAATAAGGATCTCCAGAATAAATATCAACATACACTGATTTTGAATCCAAAAAGCTAAATCCTTTAAGCTTCGTAGTCTCTATTTTTTTTAATTCTCTCAACACTTCAAGCAAAACATTGGAAAACTCATTTACCTTCAAAATTTTATCCTTTAAATATTCTTCAAGAGTAATTTTATTTGTAATATCATATAAAACATCAATTTTTTCTTTTCTATTTTCCACTTCTACACGAAGCAAATTGGCTTTCGAACTATTTATAATATCAACTTTTTCTTCATCAATATTTTCCCAGTCATCAAAAGTTAATACAGCAAATTTCTTTTCTATACTTTTTTCTGAAATATTTATATTAGAGCAATTATCCATAATTACATCCTCCATCCTATAAACAAACAGTTTCATCTTTGTTTTTGTCATCAAGTAGTACTGTGCTATCTGTTAAGTTGTCCAAAGTAACTGTTTCCTGTTTGTCATTTTCCTTAATATCGTAAACTGCCTTAGAATCATCTGCTTTTTCATAGTCACCCTTTACATCTTTGCTTTTAATAGCGTAATACAAAATCAATATGCTTACTATAATCCCCAAAGCGCCAACAACTATTTTAGCTATTTGAATCTGCATAGAACTCATTGAAAAAAGCCTCCTTCACCTTATGATACCTTGATTTTTAAGATCATTGTACTTTTGACTTAAATTCATAAATTCATTATCATTCTCATTGTATTTTTTAGATATTGTAAGCTTATAATACTTAATAAAATCACTATAATTTCTTTGATTACTTGAAAGTTTTTGTTGTCCATCATATTCTAAAAGTGCAAGTTCCATGTATCCTTTATAATCATCCGGAAACATCTGAATTTCCTTTTGAAATGAGTTTTTACTTTCGCCCGCATTATCCAAATACTTATATATCATTCCCAGCTTACAATAAGAATCTGATATTTGGCTCCCTGCATTTATGGCTATTTTATAATTTTCAAGTGCTTTATTTAAATACAATTTATATTTTTCCTGCTCCAGCTTTAATTCACATGCTTTACTGTAATACGCCTCTCCCAGCTGTTGATATAATATTATATTATTTTTATCAACAGATAGAGTATTAGCCTTCTCCAGAATGGATATTTCTTTATCTGTATTTCCATCAAAAACTTGAGGATTATCTCTATAAATTTGAGCTAAAGTTATATATGCACCAATTTTAAAATGTATATCCGAGCTTCCATCTATGTATTTTTCAAGATTATTAACAGATTCAACAACTTCATTATCCTTACTTATATTCAATGTAGATAAAGCTTTTGCAACTACTTTATAGTATTTAAGAGCGTCAATATTATCAACTTTTTTTCCTTTTATTTCATCAAAATACTTGTACGCTTTACTATAATTTTCATAATCAAAATATGCCATTCCAACCACAAATTTAAGATTATCATCTTTAATCAAACTTGAATTCTTAGATGTTACGTATGTTTCAACAAAATCTACACACTGATCATACTGCCCATTTTCAAGATACGTGTTAATAGCTTTTATATATGCTTTTGAATCTTCCTCATTTTTATTTATTGCAGCTTTAAAACTATCAATAGCTTTATTTGTATTTTTCAAGCTTCCTTGTTTATCACCATTTTCAATCATATTATTATATTCTTTAATACTTTCAGCCTTAATCCCAAAAATTCCAGAAGTAATCAAAAATACAGAAAAAATAAACATTATAATACTAACGAATATTTTGATATATCTCTTTCTTACTTCCACTTTATACTTAGAATTAAGCTTGTGTATATTTTCTAAATCATTAAGCATTTCCTTTATTGACTGATATCTCAAGTTAGGATCTTGTTTTGTACATTTCTCTATAATAAATTCCATCCCTTCGGAAAGTGATGGATTTAATTTTCTTATTGGCTTTATCTCAAATGGTGGATCATTTGGACTTTTACCAGTAATTAAATGATACAGGGTAACACCCAGACTATATATATCTGTTCTAGCATCACTTTGATAATCTCCATATTGTTCTGGAGCAGCATACCCTCTTGTACCTATATAAGTTGTATCTTTAGAAACATTTTTCTTATACTTTCTTGCAATTCCAAAATCTATAAGCTTTATCTGACCTCTGCTTGTAAGCATTAAATTTCCCGGCTTCATGTCTCTGTATATTATTGGATTTGGCTTTTGACAATGCAAATAATTTAAAACATCACATATCTGCTTAGCCCAATCAATTACAGTTTTTTCATCAACCATTCCTGATTCTATAATAAGCTTATCAAGTGAAATCCCATCTATAAAATCCATAACTAAATATACACTTTCATTTTTTTCAATAATGTCAACTATTCTTGGAAGGGCCGGATGGTCAAGATTTTTTAGTATATTAGTTTCGGCAAGTAAATCAATAGATGAGTTAAGGCTTTTTTTCACTTGCTTAATTGCCCAAAACTTTTCAAGTTTAATATCCTTAGCAAGGTATACTATACTCATACCGCCCTTGCCAAGGACATCTACAATCTTATATTTATTATCAAAAATTTCATTTTCCAATTTCAAGTAAAACACCCCATATATAAAAATCAATAATATAATATCACTTTTCAGCATAATATTCCAGTTTATTAAATTCAAAAATTAATTCATTTAAAACTATTATTAAACTTTTTTAATTTTTTAGTTGAATTTTTGGGCTGCTTGGTATATTATGTAATCTAGTACATTTTATATGTAAGGGGGAGTAAATCATTGAATCGTAAAAAAATTTTTTCAGTAATTTTGGCTTCATTGTTTATTTCAAATGTTTTTACACAGTCTACTGTACTGGCTGTAGGTACAAGCAATAATCAAAGTATAAATTCATCTATAAACAAAAATTCAAGCGATAAACCTTCTGATATTCCAGATGATGGTACACCGCTTATAATAGGAATAAGTAATAATTCTGCTTCATCTAAGCCAGTAAAGCCAATAATAAAAATTAAAAATTCATTACTAGATAAAAATTATATTGGTGATAATAACTTAGTACATGCCACATTGAACGGTAAACCATATAATCTAAAATTTATAAGTAAAGATAATGATATATTAACTTTAGAGGGTGACACAATTGCCGATGATACACCAAAGGGTGAGAAGAATACTCTTATAGTATATGCTCCTGATAAAACCTACCCATATTCAAGTTCATGTACTAAAAGTACAAAAATTCAATTTTCGATAGATTCAATTTCACCAACTATTTCGTTTAACGAAGTATATGGAAGAAACATACAAGATGGTGGTAATTACACCGGGACAGTTAGTCCAATTATAACTATGTCTGACAATTACCACATTGCTAGCTATTCAATAACCTTAAATGGAGAAGCATACAAAGGATATGCTAATGAAAATATTAATGGGAACATAACATTTGCTGGAAGTAAAATTGCTCAAGATGGTAATTACACTTTAAAAGTAACTGTAAAAGATGATGCAGGTAATACTTCTACCTTCAGTAAGTCTTTTGTAATTGATAATACTGCTCCAAGTATAAGTATATCTGGTGTGAAAAATAATGATTATTTAAATAGCAGTTCTGTAACACCTTACATTAACATTCAAGATGCAAATTTTGATCCTACTAAGACAAGCTTTGTTGTAAAAAAAGATGGTGTTGAAATACCAGTTGATATAATGCGAGATGATAGTGGACTATATTATTTTACCATCTATGATGAAGGTACATATTCTATTACAGCAACTGCCTATGATAAAGCTGGCAATGAATCTACTCTTGAACCTATAAGCTTTGTAATTGACAGGACCGCACCAGTACTTAATTTTAATTTTTCAGACAACCAATATTTTAATAGGTCGTTTAGACCAATTATCACAACAGAAAATAGTGATGATTTTATAGACAAGCTAACTATAAACGGTATTGAATATTCTCCAAATGATATTCCAGATTTTTTAGCAAATAATGTGTATGAAATAACTGCTGTTGGTAAAGACAGAGCTGGTAATTTTAGCCCTGTATCACATTTAAGGTTCACAATAGACACTATTGCTCCTATTATAAATGTTTCTAACTTAACTGATGATTACTACTATAATAGTTCAGTAACGCCTTTAATAACGAGTACAGATATAAATCCATACTTATTTACAATGACTTTAAATGGCTCAAGTTATAATAATAGTATTATTTCTGCTGAAGGAAATTATGAGTTAGTAATCACTTCTACAGATAAAGCCTCAAACTCTTCGGAAAAAATTATAAGGTTTGTTATAGACAAAACTGCACCTTCAATTTTGCTTAAAGGATTAACAAATGGTGGTATATTTAATCATTACATAAATCCATATATATATATAACCGACCCAAATTCATATATGTCATTACTTATGATTGATGGAGAAGATTATCATGGAGGCATTATTGGAATGGATGGGAGGCATACTTTACTAATAGAAGCTGTAGATAAAGCTGGTAACATAAGAAAAGAGGCAATCAGTTTCTTTATAAAGGCTGCTCCTCCTCAAATATATGTGTCAGGTCTTGATGACGGAAAAACTTACACTGGCTCTGTAACCCCCAAAATTTCCTTTTCAAAGGATGCTGTTGAATCTGAAACCACTGCAACCTTAGATGAAAAACCATATAATCTAAATGATAAAATATCTACTGTTGGAAACCATGAATTAGTTATTTCAACTAAAGATTTTGCAGGAAATAAAACAACAAAAAGAATTAACTTCTCAATTGCAAGTGATAAAAAACCCGTAACTGCACAAATAAGCAATATTGTAAAAAAAATCATTCCAAGTGCCAAAGCAGCAAATGGCAATACTCCTTTATATGCAATTATTGCTGTACTTGCCGCAGCAGGAATTGGCTTGTTTTCAATATTAAAATTTAGAGCCAAGAAAAAAATAATCAAACCAAAAACTAAGTAACTATAAACTGGCTCCTGCATTAAACAGGAGCCAGTTTTTTTACTATATAATAAAACTAGCTCAACTATTGAAATTAATAGCTTAATGGTTTGTAAAAAAGTCCTTCTTATAAATTCACTTCCCATTTTTCTTCTATGATCTTTTTATCTGTCCATTGTGTGTTTTCAACTTTTTCAGTAAGCTTAAAACCATGACTGTCATAAATATGTCTTGCAGCCTTTAATATATTTACTGTCCACAAAAAAATTTGTTTATAGTCTTTTTCGTGGCAAAATTCAATAGCTACTTTAACCAGTTTATGCCCAAGCCCCTTACCTCTCATTTCCGGCTCTATCAAAAACCATCTAAGCTGGGCTGTATAATCATTATCTCCTCTAACCACAGCAATTACTCCCACTTGCTTGCCGTTACATTCTGCAATCCATATATTTTCTCTGCTTTCATCATGGCTTTTATTAAATTCAAATACATATTTTTCAACATAGTTTGCAAATTCTCCTGAGAATCCATATTCATCATTATACAATTCTCTATGTCTTTTTATTATGTAGTCTATATCATCTTCAGTATAACTTCTTATGATAACATTATTTTCTTCTTTGCGTAATAAGGCTTCAATACAATTCATTGCTTTCACTAACTTTTCTTTTTCACTATGATTCAAGTGCCTTATAAGCTTTTCTACTTGATTATTTGATTTTTTTTCAAGTTCACTTAACACCTCTTCGCCCTTTAAAGTCAAGTTTAGAAATATAATGCGCCCATCCTCTAAAGATTTTTCTTTTAATATTAAATCATTGTTTTCAAATTTTTTTAAAATTCTACTCATATATCCTCTATCAATATTAAGATTCTCAATTAACCAGTTAGCAGTACATCTATTAGTTTTATAAATTTCAATAAGAACACGTGCTTCAGTTAAAGAATAAGAACTATCTAATATACATTGATCTAGTAATCCTAAAATATTTGTATAAAATCTGCTAAATTTCCTAACTTCATATGCAACATTACCTTCCACATGCTACTCCTCACTTTCATAAATTATTATAAATATAATACTAAAATTAATTGACTTAGTCAACTAATTTGCAAGTATTTTATTTAGAATATAATACAAAATATAAAAAATATGATATAATTTAATTGTTAATAAGAATTTTTCCATAATTATAATTATTAATTGGAGGTTTTAATATGAAAAAAGTTTGCATAATTTATCAAAGTCAAAGTGGTAATGTCGAAGTTTTAGCAAATGAAATATTTAATGGTGCAAAAAAAGCCGGAGCAGATGTTTCAATAAAACTTGTCTCTGAAGCTACTAAAGAAGATGTTCTATCTGCCGATGCACTTGCTTTTGGAAGTCCATCAAAAAACGGTAATAATATCGATCAACAAGAACTTGCTCCATTTTTAGAAGAATTCAAATTAACCCTTAATAATAATAAACCTGTTGTATTGTTTGGTTCTTATGGATGGGATAATGGTGAATTTATGAATAAGTTTAAAAACTTAATGGATGATTATGGCTTTAACATTATTGGCAGTCTTGCTGTTAATGAATCTCCAAGTACGGAAGAAATGAAAAAGGCAGAAAAGCTTGGAGAACTTCTAGCGAAATAACAATAATGCTAAGCAAGTGCATCACAGGATATTAAATAAAATTAATAAATCTAAGATAAAAAACTTTAAAAGCCTAAGAAGTTTCAATAACTCGCTGAAAGACGCTCAGACAATTGAAACATCTAAGTCTTTTAAAGTTTTTTGCCTAAGATTTATACAATTTTATTTAAATCATCCTGCAATACACTTACTTAACATTACACAGTAGTTTAAGGAATATTTTTCTCCTTTTCCCTACGAAAAATATACTGTAAATATGATTAATCAATAGAATTTAATAATAATAAATATTATAAAAATTTAATTAATTACGGAAATTTATATCTAAAATTCCGTATATACAGAGAAATTTTTTTAATGTGACGAAACATTGTTAATTCACATTATTTTAATGATATAAATTTTCCTATTGCTATGCACTTTGAATCAGTTCCATGTCCTATATCCTTTGTTTTAGCGATAGGAAGTTTTTCGTTGTTTATAACACTTTTAAGTATACTTTGAACTGTTGGCTCAATATTAAGTTCCTCCATTTTTGTAAAAGTGCCAAGGAGTATTCCATTAATTTGTGAGAACACTCCCATTTGCTTTAATTGATTAAAAAATGTTGTCATAAGAGCTGCATCTCCACCGAAAGCCTCTAAAAGTAATATTTTATTCTGAAAGTTTGGCAAGTAAGTAGTTCAAGCCAATTTGAGCAAACACCTTACATTACCGCCAACAACAATGCCTTCCATGCTGCTTCCCTGTATAAAGGAATAATCAATATGAAATAAATCTTTCTTTCCATATAAAAGTGAGTTTACAAACCTATGTATTTGAACTTCCTTACAATCATATATTAAATTTCGAAGCTGATATAGATATGATACTGCACCAACTTTTGTATATAGTGCATTTATTACAGTAGTTAAATCACTGTAGCCAAAAAATGGCTTAGGATTTTTCTTAATCAAATCAAAATCTAAATACTCAAGTATTTCATTTGCAACATCACCGCCAGATATATCAAATATAGCTTTAATTTCATTATCAGCATAAAATTTAAGTAATGCATTTGCACGTTCACAAGGTGTGCCACTAAACACAGAATATCTTTCAAAAATAAACTCACTGCATATAGGAATTAATCCTATGTTAGAAATTTCATTTAATAAATTCTCTATTTTAGGCTTATATGATAATAATTGAGCATTAGAGCATGCAACTATACCTATTTTATCACCACTCTTAAGAATCACTTTGCTACCCCCCTTTAAAATAAATGTACAACTTGAAAGTTTAAAATCAGTACTACCAAACTCATCTACAATTATTTCACATTTTCTATAGCCAAATTCACTTTATAATTACCATACTCCAAAATCTCATCCAAAAGCTTAGTAAGCTCTTTGTCATCTAAAACAGCCGCTTTAAGCATATAGCAACCATCTCCACTTATTCTGGTTGCTTCAATTATAAGAGAATTATTTAGAATATATTTTTTAAATTCACTATGATTAGATGATTTCATAAAAACAGTTATAAAAGCAATTAAACTTTTACCAAGCTTATGTAAATTTACCTTCAAAGTATAACCCTCTATAATATTGAGTTTTTCCATTTTATTTATTCTATTTTTAACTGCCTGTCCTGTTAAGTGAACCCTATCACCGATTTCTTGCCACTGCGCACGTGAATTTTCTATAAGTAAGTTTAAAATTTCTGTATCAGTTTTATCAATCATATTCATTTAAATCCTTTCATGATTAAACTTTTTTCACTAATATTCTTTAACGAGACAATTAATGATTATTATATACTAAATATATACGAAAATCGAGGAGTGATTATATATGAAAATTCAATTAATACGCCATGGAACAGTAATTATTTATTTAAACAATAAAAAAATACTCATTGATCCTGTATTAAGTCCTAAGAATACTATGCCACCAATTCTAGATGTTGAAAATCAAAATTTCAATCCGCTGGTTGATTTGCCCATAAAAATTGATAATATTATTAACTGTGATGCTGTTATTATAACCCACACTCACGAAGATCACTTTGATAGCAATGCTGCAAATATACTTCCAAAAAACATTCTTATGTTTTGTCAGCCGGAAGATAAATTAAAGCTTGAAGCTTTAGGTTTTTCAAATATACATGAGATTTGCGATTTTTATAACTGGAGTGAAATAACTATAAATAAAACCAGCGGTGAGCATGGTCATGGAGAACTTGCAATTAAAATGGCACCTGTATCTGGATTTGTTCTTTCCTGTAAAAAAGAACCTTCTATTTATATTGCTAGTGATACAGTATGGTGCAGAAAACTAAAGGACGCAATTGAAAAGTTTAAGCCCGAAATAATGGTTTGCAACTGCGGCGGTGCACATTTTTCCTTTGGTAAACCAATAACTATGACAGGAAAAGATATAAGTGAAATATCAAATTGTTTTCCTGATATAAAAATTATTGCTGTCCACATGGATTCTTGGAACCACTGCAGCTTCTCCAGAAAAGATTTAAAGTACTATATAGATAAAAATCATATTAAAGCATCTGTAATTATTCCAAAAGACGGAGAAATATTAAATTTTTAAACTAGAACATAAATTATAATAAGTGCAATTGTAACAGAAGCAAAACCAAAAGTATTCAAATACCTATAATATAATGCTTCTACAATTGCATATGCTGAAAAAATAATTAATGAACCAAGAATCATCCAATCAAAATACTTATGCATTATAAATGAAATTGAAGAGACGGTGAAAAACATGATTCCGGATAAAAGCATACATATAACTTTAGCTCTCATATTTTTATCAGGTAAATTATGAGGTATTTCTTGATGCCATTTTCTTGCAAGCTTTATTCCATTTTCCTTAAGTAAAAATTTAAAATTCAAAATAATTTCCATTGTACCAAAAGCCAACAAGAAAGTCCTAAATATTTCCTGCTTCCACGTCATCTTCATCTCGCCTCTGATAAATTACTTATAACTTTTTCAAGTGAAGATTTTAATATTTTTTGATCACCCTCACTAATACCTTCCAAAGCTTCTCTAGTAACCTTATCTGCTATCAAATTAATTTCCTCTACTGCGTCTCTTCCTTTTTTAGTTAAACTAATTACATAAGCCCTTCTATCATTTTGTCCCAGCATTTTATCAACAAATTTCTTTTCGTATAAGTTTAAAATGATACTTCCCGCAGTTGCTTTGTCACCTTTTAATTTTTGTGCAATTTCTACCTGAGTTAAGCAATCTTCCTGTGACAAAAGCTTTATCACTGCCCATTGAGAGGTTGTAAGATTGTATTTTAATAGTTCCTTATCCATTTTTCTTTTAATAAATCTTGAACTTACACCAAGTAAGTACCCTAAAACATCTTGTATCTCCACGTTATAAATCACCTCTTTAACATAGTAAGTGTACATACCGTATGTACACTTACTATGTTAGTCCTAATTGTAAAATTTGTCAACATTGTAATCAACTTTATTTAACTAATGTATTATAAAAATTTAAATAGTCGCAAAAATTTACACCTAAAATTCCGTAGGAACGGAGGAATTTTTTCCTTGTACCACCGTGAGTGCGAAGTAACAATGCTGAAGGAACGATTTAAAAAAATCCTAATAAATCTTGGCTCAAAAATCATAAAATACTTAGATATTCAATCTGTCTGAGCATTTTTTAAGCGAGTAAACATGCATGGGGCATGGGCTTTGCCCTTTATCCTTCTATACCCAAAAGCAAGCACTCGCTTAGAATCACCACTTAGATTTATAGGATTTTTTTAACGGGACGAAGCATTGTTACTTGGCAATTTCTTAACTTCACCAGTCTTCAAAAGATATTTAGTTGCAACTATTTTTATCTTTTTTTCGTTATAAAGTTTACTTAACATTTCACTGCATAAAAGCTTTTTTACACACTCTTTTGCATTTTCCTCTTCAAGCCTTGAAGCTAAATTCTCCCCTGTCAAAACCTTATCTTTTATAATTTCACCTATTGGTTTTATAAATCCATGAATTTTTTCATTAGCTTTAAACTTTTCTACAACCTCGGCTACAGCTCCGCATTTTTCATGAGCCATAATCAAAATATAGTTTACGTTTAGATGACTTACTGCAAATTCCACGTTTCCTATAACATTTTCATCTACGATATTTCCCGCATTTCTTATGACAAATAATTCACCAAGCTTAACATCAAATATAAATTCTGGCACAACTCGTGAATCAGAACATGTAATCACTACTGCTTTTGGAGATTGACCATTTTCATATAACTCTTCCCTCAGCTTTATTACATTACTATTATCCTTTAATTTATTTGTAACAAAACGATTATTACCATCTACAAGCATTTTTTCTATAAGTAAAAATTTATTATCCATATAATTCACTTTCCTTTTTATATTTTTTTAATAATGCAAAAATAATCATTATAATTAATAATAATATTATTCCAATTTTAAATAAACCTTTTTTTCATACAAGTACTTAAAACAACTATAAGAAGTGACAAACTAAACTTTCTAAGAGTCCACCTAAACTATTAGAATTTGTAGATAAGCACGTAATAAATGATTGTAATTAAATCACAACAATGGTTAAAAAAACACAAGATCAATGCTGGAAGTATTTATATTTTGTCTATAGATTTTTCTACCAGCACACGACAAATAGAAAAGTTTATGACAAAACTTGTATCTAAATTTAAAATATAACCTAATCCCACAAAAATCAAAAGTTTTTACTTTAAATAAATATAAAAATCAAGGTCTACAAATAAAAAAACAAGTCCTAGAACTTGCTTTTTTTATTTGTATAAATTCATTATACATAATTAAATGAATAATAGGAAAACTTACTAATAATACCCTAAAGAACAAGGAGTGATATTTTTTATGAGTGAAACCATAATGGAAAAATCAGAAGGAAGAGTAAGCTATCATGATTCCGTAGAAGAAATGGTAAAAAGAATAAGAAAAGATGGAATGTCTAATGTCTTTGATAGATATGCTCTTCAAGAAAAAATAAGGTGTAAATTTTGTCTTCAAGGTTTAAGCTGTCAGCTTTGCTCTAATGGACCTTGCAGAATAAGTGAAAAATCTGGTCAGGATAAAGGAGTTTGTGGAATAGGCCCAGATGCCATGGCCATGAGAAATTTTCTTTTAAAAAACATAATGGGTGCAGGTACATATAGCCACCATGCTTATGAAGCCTTCAGAACATTAAAAGCAACTGCTGAGGGTAAAACACCTTTTAAAATTACAGATGTAAACAAACTTAAATGGATGTGTGAAAAAGTTGGTATAAGTACTAATCAGGAACTTAATGATATGGCAATAGAACTTGCCACCCTTCTTGAAGACCAACAGAAAATTGGGGTAGAGAAGGACAATATAATGGTAGAAGCTTTTGCCCCAACAAAAAGAAAAGAAGCTTGGAAAAAGTTAAATATATATCCTGCTGGTACTGTACATGAAGAACAAAATTGCGTTGCAAGCTGCCTTACAAATGTTGATGGAAGCCATGTATCCCTAGCCATGAAGGCTCTTAGACTTGGAATTGCTACTATATACAATACACAAATTGGTCTTGAAATGGTTCAGGATATACTCTTTGGAACTCCAACTCCTCATGAGATTAATACAGATTTAGGAATTATGGACCCAAATTACGTAAATATAGTATTTAATGGTCACCAACCATGGATTGGCGTTGCCACATTATTAAAAGCACATAAAAATGAAATTCAAGAAAAAGCGAAAAAAGCTGGAGCCAAGGGTCTTAGAATCGTAGGCTCAATAGAAACAGGTCAAGAACTAGCCCAGAGATTTCCAATAGATGATGTTTTTGTAGGTCACATGGGAAATTGGCTTGCTATAGAACCATTACTTGCAACAGGAACAGTAGATGTATTTGCAATGGAAGAAAACTGCTCTCCTCCTGCTATTGATATGTATGCTGAAAAATATCAGGTAACCTTAGCTTCAATCAGCACTATAATCGATTTACCTGGAATTAAATATAAATTTCCATATGATCCATCTGAGGCTGATTCCATAGCAGATAAACTAATTGAACTTGGAATAGAAAATTTTAAAAAGAGAAAAGAGAGAAATATAGAAGCTGTAGTTCCACAAAAAATCCAAAAAGCTGTAGCAGGTTTTTCAACAGAAGCAGTACTTGGAGCACTTGGAAATAAGCTTGATCCATTAGTTGATGTAATAGCAAAAGGAAAAATCAAAGGAGTTGTAGCTCTTGCTAACTGCTCAACTTTAAGAAATGGTCCTCAAGACTGGGTAACAGTAAACTTAACAAAAGAACTTATAAAAAAGGATATTTTAGTTGTAGCTGGAGGCTGCGGAAACCATGCTCTTGAAGTTGCTGGACTCTGCACACTTGAAGCTGCAAACACAATTGCCGGTGATGGATTAAAGGAAATATGTAATGCTCTTAAAATTCCACCAGTACTCAGCTTTGGAACCTGCACTGACACAGGAAGAATTTCAATGCTTGTTACAGCTCTTGCTGAACATTTAAATGTAGATGTACCAGATCTCCCTATAGCTGTTACTGCACCAGAATGGATGGAACAAAAAGCTACTATAGATGGAATTTTCGCCCTTGCTTATGGAACCTATACTCATCTTTCTCCTACTCCATTTATGACTGGAGCTCCACAATTAGTTGATCTTTTAACTAGTAAAGCTGAGGATGTTACAGGTGGAAAAATAGCTTTGGGTGATGATCCTAAAGAAGTATCTAATAATATTGAAGCTCATATTATGGCAAAAAGAAAAAAATTAGGTTTAAGTTAAACCTTTAAGGAGGAAATAATTATGGCAAAAAAATTAAAAACTATGGATGGAAACGAAGCTGCTGCATATGCTTCTTATGCTTATACAGATGTTGCAGCTATTTATCCTATAACACCATCAACCCCAATGGCCGAACTTGTAGATAACTGGTCATCTCATGGCAAAAAAAATCTATTTGGTCAGCCCGTTAAAATTGTTGAAATGCAGTCTGAAGCTGGTGCCGCTGGAACTGTTCACGGTTCACTCGTCGCAGGTGCACTTACAACTACATACACTGCATCTCAAGGTTTACTTCTTATGATACCTAATATGTATAAAATGGCAGGAGAAATGCTTCCTGGGGTACTCCATGTAACTGCACGTGCCATTGCAACTCACGCACTATCAATTTTTGGCGACCATCAGGATGTTATGGCAACAAGACAAACAGGCTTTGCACTTTTAGCATCTTCAAGTGTTCAAGAGGTTATGGATTTAGCAAATGTAGCTCATTTATCTGCTATTAAAGCTAACTTGCCATTCCTACACTTTTTTGATGGTTTTAGAACCTCTCATGAATATCAAAAAATTGAAGTTATTGATTATGAAGATATTGCAAAATTAGTTGATTATGAGGCAATAAAAAGATTTAGAGATAGAGCTCTTAACCCTGAACATCCTTCTGTTCGTGGAACAGCTCAAAATCCAGACATATACTTTCAGCAAAGAGAAGGCTCAAATAAATTCTACGATGATATTCCAAATATTGTAGAAAGCTATATGAGAGAAATAGAAAAAATTACTGGAAGAGTATATCACCCATTTGATTACTATGGAGATCCTGCTGCAGAGGAAGTAATCATTGCTATGGGTTCCGTTTGTGACACTATAGAGGAAACTGTAGACTATTTAAGACAAAAAGGAGAAAAAGTTGGAGTTCTTAAAGTACATTTATATAGACCATTTTCTCCTGAATACTTCTTTAAATATCTCCCTACCTCTGTTAAAAAAATTGCAGTATTAGATAGAACAAAGGAACCAGGTTCCGTTGGAGAACCTCTTTACCTTGATGTCGTTAATGTATTTTACAATAATCCAAATAAACCTATTATAGTTGGTGGAAGATACGGCTTAGGCTCTAAGGACACAAGACCCTCACAAATACTTGCTGTCTTCAAAAATCTTAAAAACGATGCTCCAAAGAATAGATTTACTATTGGAATTGTCGATGATGTTACAAATACATCGCTTCCAGAAGAAGATATAATAG
Organism: Clostridium neuense; assembly: GCF_045310695.1. Lineage (NCBI taxonomy): Bacteria > Bacillati > Bacillota > Clostridia > Eubacteriales > Clostridiaceae > Clostridium > Clostridium neuense. Next base: position 102,087 of record NZ_JBJIAA010000007.1, on the reverse strand, counting down.
ACACTTCGCCAGCAGGAACAAAAAGATGCAAATTTTATGGTTTAGGTTCTGATGGTACAGTTGGAGCAAATAAAAGTGCTGTTAAGATAATAGGTGATAACACAAACATGTATTGTCAGGCTTATTTCTCTTATGACAGTAAAAAATCCGGTGGAAGCACTGTATCCCATTTAAGATTTGGTGATAAACTAATAAAATCACCTTACTTAATTTATGAAGCAGATTACATTGCTTGTCACAACAAGTCCTTTATATATAATATAAATGTGCTTAAAGGCCTTAAAAAAGGTGGAACCTTCGTACTAAACTGCCCTTGGAGCGATCAAGAATTAGAAGAAAAACTTCCTGCATCAATGAAGAGATATATAGCAGAAAATAATATTGAATTTTATACAGTAGATGCTGTTTCAATAGCACAAAAGGTAGGCTTGGGCTCTAGAATAAACATGGTAATGCAATCAGCATTCTTTAAATTAGCCAATATAATACCTGTAGACAAAGCTCTGCAATACTTAAAAGACTCAGTAGAGTATACCTATGGTAAAAAGGGTGAAAACATAGTAAATGCTAATAAAGCTGCTATAGATGCTGGTGCAAATGCTGTTCATAAGGTTACTGTGCCTGAAGCTTGGAAAAATCCTAAAGATGAACACACACAGGTTAAAGAGCTTCCTGACTTTATTAAAAGAATTGAAAGACCTATGGCAAGGCATGAAGGTGATGAACTTCCTGTTAGTGCATTTAATGGTATGGAAGATGGAAGATTTCCTCTTGGAGTAACTGCTTATGAGAAACGTGGCATTGCAGTTAATATTCCTGAATGGCAAATTGATAAATGTATTCAATGTAATCAATGTGCCTTTATATGCCCTCACTCAGTAATAAGAGCTTGTCTTTTAAATGAAGCTGAAAAAGAAAAAGCTCCAGAGAAATTTTTAACTAAAGCTCCTACAGGAAAGGAATTTACTGGGCTCCACTATCGTATTCAAATAAGTCCACTTGATTGTACTGGCTGCGGAAACTGTGCTGATATATGCCCTGCTCCTGGCAAAGCTTTAATAATGAAGCCAGCTCAAGAAGAAATTGAAGAGCAGTCAGAAAACTTTGAATATGCATTAAAAATAACTCCTAAAGAAGGACTTATGAGCCTTCATACAGTAAAAGGCAGTCAATTTGCAAGACCTTTACTAGAATTCAATGGCGCTTGTCCTGGTTGCGGTGAAACTCCTTATATAAAACTTTTAACACAACTTTATGGTGATAGGATGATGATAGCTAATGCTACAGGATGTTCATCAATTTGGGGAGCAAGTGCACCTGCAATAGCATATACCACAAACAACTGCGGCAAAGGTCCTTCTTGGGGAAATTCTCTCTTTGAAGATAATGCTGAATATGGTTATGGAATGTTTCTTGCTGTAAAACAAATGCGAGAAAGACTTGCCGAACTAATGACTCAAGGATTAAACTCTCCTGATATTAAACCAGAGCTTAAAGAAGTCTTTAAAGAATGGCTAGATGGTTTTGATGATGCAGATACTTCTAAAAAGGCTTCAGCAAGAATACTTGAATTATTGCAAAAGGAAAATTACGCTCAAAATAATATTTTAAATGAAATATTCACTAAAAAGGATTATTTAGTAAAAAAATCTCATTGGCTAATTGGAGGCGATGGATGGGCATACGACATTGGCTTTGGAGGATTAGATCAAGTTCTTTCCTTGGGTGATGATGTAAACATATTCGTTATGGATACAGAAATCTACTCAAATACAGGCGGTCAATCTTCAAAATCAACTCCTACTGGTGCCGTTGCAAAGTTTGCTTCAGCTGGTAAAAAGACCAGAAAGAAAGACTTAGGTTTAATGGCTATGACCTACGGAAATGTTTATGTAACTCAAATATCTATGGGTGCAAACATGAATCATGCTGTTAAAGCTATAACAGAAGCAGAAGCTTACAAGGGTCCTTCACTAGTAATTGCCTATGCACCTTGTATAAGTCATGGTATAAAAACTGGTATGGGAACTAGTATAGCTGAAGAAAAGAAGGCAGTAGAATCTGGTTACTGGCATTTATATAGATATAATCCTCTGTTAAAGTTAGAAGGTAAGAACCCATTTGTTCTTGATTCTAAAGAACCCGCTGCTTCTTATATCGACTTCATAAAAGGTGAAATCCGTTATTCATCATTACAAAATACTTTCCCTGATGCAGCTGAAGCAGCATTTAAAAATTCTGAAATTAATGCTCATGAAAGATATGATTTATATAAAAAGCTTTCAGAAATAAAACACTAATAAAAAAGTCTAACCACATCGGTTAGACTTTTTTATTAAAATTACTTTTCATTAGAATCTACATATTCTTTAGCGTTTTTCATATCAAATTCGCTTGGTATAGATACTTTAGAAACCGGCTTTAATTTTTCAACATTTGCCCAAGCTGCAGTATTGTGGTTTTCAATTGGTATTTCCATAAAACTATCCTTTAATCTATCTCCTTCCATATCCATTCCTCCCTTCAAGTAATATTATTTTCATTTTGGGATGAATGTATTAACAATTTATAAAATTAATATATTGGAAATAACCTTTAATTAAACTTTTTACCTATAATCTTCTAAATCCCTCTGGCTTATATTCATACTTTCCTTTAAGTACATCATCAATTAATTTTATTAGTTTCTCCTTATCCTTAGACAAGTTTCCTCCGATTGGCATATAATTTGATGCATGATTGCTTCTAAAAATACAGTTCTTAACATCTATATTTTTTATAAGTTCCCTCATTTCAAGCATAGCTTCATCTGGATTTAAAATTTGAAACTTTCCTGATTTCACTGCTTGATGCATTGGTGTATTAGGTTCAACCATAAAAGTTAATGTACCTAAATAGTCCGGTTCTATAGCATTTATAACTCTTGCAGACTCAACTGCATTTTCCATCCATTTATCTTTTCCCCCTATGCCAGAAATAAGAGTGACAGACAACTTCATTCCGCCATCCTTAGCTTTTTTACCAGCCTCTATAATATCTCTAGAATTAACTCCCTTATTTATATCCTTTAATATAGAATCACTTCCACTTTCTATTCCCATGTAAAGCATTTTAAGCCCAAGCTTATTTAAAGCTGTAATTTCTTCCTTTGATTTTCTTAAAATATCATTTGGTGCTGCATAAGAGGTTACTCTTTCACACTCTGGAAAAAGCTCCTTTATTTTATTTAAAATATCTTTAAGCTGCTCAAATGGCAGTACAAATGCATCACCATCTGCTAAAAATATACGTTTTACGCTTTTATAAAGCTTTCTGGCCTCATATAAATCTTCATATATTTGTTTAAGATTTTTTATTTTAAACTTTTTATCCTTATACATACTGCAAAAACTACACTTATTGTGAGCACAGCCTATAGTAACTTGAATTATAAGGCTATAAGCTTCACTTGGTGGTCTGTACACTGTGCCTTCGTAATTTATCATAAATGTTCACCATCTTCACTTATCAATTTTTTAACATACCTAACTTCATTAAGCTTTTTCCCAATATTAATTTCGTTAACCGTTCCATCAAACTTAAATCCAACTTTTTCATAGAACCTTCTAGCATTTAAATTTTCCTCAAGCACCCACAATGTAATCTTTTTATAATTTCTTTTTTCAAGCTCAACTAGTCCCCAATTTATTAATTTAAGCCCTAAACCTCTATGCCAATAGTCTGGCAGCAAATATAATCCACATATCTCACCATAAGAAATATCCTTATCCTTATCTCTACACTTTCCAATGCATATAAACCCAGCTGCCTTACTGCCTTCAAATATTATTGCATCCTCTTCAATTGCTTCTCTTAATGCCTTTTTAAAATATTTTTCTCTTTTTTCAGCAGTAATATTATCTAATACTTTGTCCGGTATTATCCCCCTATATGCAGCCTTCCAGGAACTAGAATGAATCTCACCCAAAACATTTGCATCATGTACATTAGCATAACGAATTTCACACATAAAAAATCACCTCTATCAAATTACTCTCTATGGTTCTTCATACTTATCAGTAATATACCAAACACCATTCACCTTTTTAACCGTAAATTTTATAGGTATATTCCACGAGCCACCAACTTCTTTATTTTCTGAATCCTTTATATTTAGAGAATATGTCATTTTAACATATACTATATTTGCTATTTTACTTTGTGAATTTTCCTTAAGTTTAAAATCCACCTTAAAAGGTTTTTTATATTTTTTATCATTTACTGCATAGACCTTGTACACATTTATATGATTAAATACCTTTTCTGATATATGTTTCGATAATTCATTAGAATATTCCTTATCCGTAGTAAAAGCTTTTTGTACTACACTGTAAATATCAACATACTTATTGTCCTTTCCGCAATCCGTAAGTATAATTATGCATATTACACATAAAATTAAGTAAATCTTTTTATCCTTTTTTATAATTATGTTAATCACACCTTTTATCTATATTTTGTTATTCTAATTATATACTTTTAAACAATGCTAAAAATCACAAAACTATAAAAAACTATTTACATTTTTCCAAAAGTGATATACAATTAAGTAAAAATGAACGGAGGTTCGCAAATGCAATATTTAAAAGATGAGGTAAGAGAAAAAATACTTTCATCAGCTTTGATAGAGTTTAAAAACAATGGATATTTAGATGCATCAATGAGAAATATTGCATCAAAATCAGGAATAGCTTTAGGAAGTACATATAGATACTTTAAAAACAAGGAAGAGCTTTTTAATACATTAATAGAACCTGTATATAATAAACTTCTTCTATATGTTGTTAAAATACAAGTACAAGTAAATAATTGTACAAATGAAAACTGCCCTGAAATTTCAAAATACATAACAGAGATATTAAATAATATAACATCCTTCGTAAAAGAATCAAATAATGAACTACTCATTATATTCAACAAAAGTAAAGGTTCAAAATTTGAAAACTTTAAAAAAGAATTAATATCTTTAGTTAACGATATATTTATTAAATATCCAACAGCGGAAGCAACAGATGAAAATACAAAAATAATAGTTTATACAGTATCACATGATTTAATTGAAGGAATTTCTTTTATATTAGAGCAGGACTATGATGGAGACAAAATAAAAATTCTAATTAATAAACTTTTGCATTTTTATATTACAGATATGAATAGATTATTTAGTCCTAAGGTTTAATATAAGGTTTTACAATATATATCATTATAGATAAACCGTTTCACTATTGAAATTGATGTACACCATAATAACCAGAAGAAGCATTTTGTTACAAATAAATTTCAAGTTTCAAGATAGTTTATCTTTATTAATACGGTAATAATGAACGATTGTTCACAATCAACATTTATTTTTTTACTATAATAATGAACGCTAGTTCACTTGCAGTTTTAACTGCATTTTATTTGAGGTTAATAATGAACTTCCGTTCACTAAAATAATAAATATTACATTAAGGAGGAAAATTTATGCGTAAAATATTAAAAATGAGGTGGCTGCTATTTGTTGTATGGATAATTTCCCTAGCATTATCCATAACTTACTCACCAGATTTAAACAAAGTACTTAGATCAAAAGGTCAGCAGTATCTAAGCAGCGATACCCCCTCTGTTAAAGCTGATAACATACTAAAAAAAATGGATAAAACCTCTGGGAATACAGACATAATAGTATTTAACAGCAAAAATAAGTTAAGTTCCAGCAACATGGACAGTATAGAAGGTGGAATAAACAGTATAAAAAGTCATAAAAGCTCTCTTGGAATAAGTAATTTAATTGACCCATTTAATATACCTTCTATAAAATCAAAGCTTATATCCAAAGATAAAAAAACCCTCATGATTACTTTCAAGCTCAATAAAAAAGGCAGGGAAGTAAAAGACATAAAAAATGAAATTAATAACAAGTTAAGCAATGTAAAAGTAAGTCATTATCTAACAGGAACAGATTTCATAAGCGACGACTATATGAGAACAGTCTCCACTGGTGTTGATAAAAGTGCACTTCTGACTATATTTTTTATTTTAATAGTTCTAATAATTTTATTTAGATCTGTAATAACACCGATTATATCTTTATTAGCAGTTGGAATATCCTATTTAGTTTCATATGCAATAGTAGGACAGCTTGTTTATAGATTTGATTATCCTATTTCTTCACTCACACAATTAGTACTTGTACTTATACTTTTTGGAATTGGAACAGATTACAATATACTTTTATTTAACAGATTTAAAGAAGAAATGTCACACAGTGCTTCTATAGATGAAGCAATTATAAGCACATATAAAACGGCAGGAAAAACCATAGCCTTTAGTATTCTCACAGTATTTGTAGCTTTTTTAAGTTTAACCCTTGCAAAATTTGGTTTATATCGTTCAGCAAACTGTGTTGCTATTGCTGTTATAGTTTTGCTGCTTGAAATACTTACATTTACGCCAATCATAATGAAAATTCTTGGCAAAAAACTTTTTTGGCCTTCAAAAAAAATCACCAGTCATGGTGAAAACAAGCTTTGGGCTAAAGGAGCTGCATTTTCAGTAAAAAAGCCTATTTTAGTTTCCAGTATTATAATTCTTATATTAATTCCAATAGTTTGTTTCAATACGCAGAAATTTTCCTATGATACAGTAAACGAGCTTGGAAGCTCTGTGGATTCAGTAAAAGGCTTTAACCTAATCACCAACAATTTTGGAAAAGGTGAAGCACTTACTACAACAGTTGTTATTGACAATGGTAAACCTATGGATAATAACAATGCATTTACAGTTATTGATAGCTTGACAAATAAATTAAAAAACATAAAAGGTGTTAAAAGTGTATCAAGCATTACCCAGCCACTATCTGATCCAATTGACTCACTTTATCTAGGAAGTCAGACTAAAACCGTGTCAGGTGGCCTTTCAAAATCTAAAAATGGTGTTGACACCATAAATACTGGTATAGGAAAAATTAATGAAAGTTTAAATTCAGTAAATTTAAATAATCTATCAAAAACAGATGCTCTTGTAACAGGAACAGGTAAAGTTCAAAATGGACTAAATGCTGTAACCTCGGTCCTTAAACAAATAAACTCTGGTATTTCAAACGGAGCTGATGGTGCTGATAAAATAGCAGCTGGAATAGTTAAAGCCAAAAGTGGTATAGATACAATATCAAAATATACAAAACAATTATCTGACAACTTAGCAATAATTCAAAAAGGTTATAGTGATCTTGGAAATGCTATACCTAATGTTACTGAACTCCAGCAAGCTGTAAGGCAAATGAATGATTTAATGGTTTTATTATCAAAGAATTATGGATTTTCAAACGACAAGAGCTTTCAAGGTGTTGAAGCTTTCTACAGCAATATAAACGCTGGTCTTTCAAAGTTAAATTCTGGTCTTAGCACTTTTAAACAAAACTATACAAGGCTTACTTCCGGCTTAAGTGAAGTTACATCAAATTTAAATCAAATAAATGCTAAACAAAATGAGTTATCAAATGGTCTTGCACAGCTTGAAAATGGCTCAGCTGCTCTAAGTAATGGGCTAAAAAAAGGATCAGCCGGTCAAAACATGGTAATTGAAAATATGGATAAACTAAACTCCGGTTTAAGTCAAGTTAAAGCTGGGCAAACACAACTTAACAGCATGCTAAATAAGCTTGGATCAAGTGTTCCTGAGCTTAAGGATGCCTTAAACAAAAGCAGCAATGGATTGTCTCAAATTTCAAACGGACTTTCAAAAACTAACAATTATATGCAGGAACTTAATAATTCTAATGACTTTTTTGCACCAAAAGAAACTTTTAGTAATGCCTCAATAAAAGAAGCCTTAGATATGTACATGAGCAAAAACAGAACAATAACTAAACTAACAATTGTTTTAGATGCTGATCCATATTCAGCAAAAGCCATGAATACATCAAAGGAAATTAATGATACAATTCCAAGTGTACTTAAAGGTACTGTACTTAAAAATGCAAAATTTGGAACCTCGGGAACAAGTGCTTCGGACTATGATTTAAACCAAACGGCTACAGGTGATTTAAATACCATGAAAGTAATTGTTTTGGTCAGCATATTTGTAATACTTTTAGTGGTAATAAAATCTCCATTAATTTCATTTTATATATCTGCAGCATTAATGGCAGCTTACTACATATCTTCCTCAGTTTTAAATTTTGTAGTGTTTAATATTTTCAAGTTAGATGGAGTATCCTGGAATGTACCGTTTTTCTCCTTTGTAATGATTGTAGCACTAGGAGTTGATTACAGCATATTCTTAATGATGAGGTTTAAAGAATACAAAGATATTGATGCTAAAGAAGCCATAGTTTTAGCTTCAAAACACATAGGCACCGTTGTTATGTCCGCTGCCTTAATTCTTGGGGGTACTTTCATAACACTGGTTCCAGCAGGAGTTAAACTTTTAACACAGCTTGCCATAGCAGTAGTTGTTGGCTTAATAGCTCTTTCAATTATATTACTGCCTCTGTTTTTACCTGCACTAATAGCATTGCCAGCTGCAATTAAAAACATTTCTAAGAAAAAAAGTAATTCATATAAGGAGGATATTAGCGCTTAGTATGATACATTTATGAAAAAGCTCAGATAATTTACTATAGATTCTTAAAAAACAGAACACATTAATTAAGGGAACTTCAAAATTAGAAGTTTCCTTAAAATTTTTAATTGATTTGGATATTATCTTATTCATTGTTTTTTCCCATCTTTAACCAGTTTGATTTAGGAACTAACGTCCCCTGATGAAAAATCATCTTCCAACTTCCATCAACATATTTCCATATTGAGCTTCTAAGAGAGTATCTTCTATCTTCATTTGGTTCATCATTTTTTATCATTTTGTATGTCGCTTGTACATATTCATCGGAAAGTTTTTTTATTTCAAAATCAATTATTTTGCCATACACTTTATTTGAAATTATCGGCCCATTTATAGTTTCTTCTTTATTCTGATGATATTCATAACCAGAACTACAATATTCAATAAAATCATCTGCAAGTATTTCATTTGATTTTTCTGTTGAATTTCTTACTTCTGGCTGTAATAAATCATTTTCTAACTTTAATAATTGTTCTTTAATCAAATTCATATAAATCCCTCCGATATTAAGCATTTTTATTTATCAAGTTTCATCTCAAATTCTATTTCATGCTTTATTGGTATATCAAAATCTCCAAGCATAGGAATAGAAGGCTTTAATTTTCTTGAAGCTGCAACAGAATCATAATATAAATGAACCATATCAAATCCCCTTTTCTGATAAAAACGTATGGCATTTATATTATCATTTGTTGTAATCAACTTGATTTTAATACATTTATTTTGACGTGCTATATTCACAGCTTTATTTATTAGCATAGTCCCAATACCTTTATTTTCTTTCAAACTATCCAAAGACATAATTTCGCACTCACCATTTATAATTCTATATGTAACAAGTCCTATAATACTCTCATTATTGCAAGCAACCAAACCATCTAAAATCGTCATATTAACTACTTCGCCTCTAACGACCATATCTTTTGAAAACCAATGTGAAATAATAAATTCATTTACCTCCTCCCTATTTTGAGATGATATTTTTTCTATTTTTATTGTTTTATTCTGCGATAAATCCATATCTATAACTCCTTAAACTTTAATTGATTAACTTCACACTTTATAGATTTCATGTCCCTAATAGTAATTTTTTCATCTCCAATTAAGTGTAAAGCTAAAATGCTTGATTTTGAATCATGCATTAAATAGTTCTTTTCTACTGTATCATAATTAAAATTTGCATAACAATACAAACAATTATGTTTACAGGTATTATATTCTCCTATGTCTATGCTTTTAACGCAGCCGCATACCTCTCTTTGAGTATCATCTTTTTTTACTTTAATTGGACATTTAATTATTCTAGATATTAATTCATCATCTATGCATTTACCTTTTTTAATTCCGAATTTTGAAAAATCAATTTCCTCAGAGCAAGTTTCTAGTTTTATATTGTATTTTAACGCAATACCTGCAAACTTTTCAGCAATATCACACATATCATTCTTGTCAATTTCTTTTAACCCTAAATTTTTAGTATTCCTTTTCGTTTTGCTGTATAGGTCTAAAAAACTTATTATACATTTTTCAGTATATCCCGAAAGTTCTATGCAAAATTTTTCAAACCACTTGTAGTGATACTCTTTAGTATAAAATTCATTTAACAGTATCGGGTCATATCTCCATATTACTTTTTCCTTACCTATAATTTTAGATAATTTTTTAAAAGTTTTAATAATATCGCTTTTTCTTCTAATAGCTTTTTCAATATCATTTCTGTAAGAAGTTATAGTAAATTGAAAATAGTAATTAAATTCTTTAAGTTCATCTAGCCTTTTAAGCATTGGCTCTGCATCTTTAGTCCAGAATACAAATAAATCCACTGTTTTAGGTGTTAATTCAACTTTACTTATTTGTTTTCTGTTAAATGGATTTATTACATATACAAAGCCTTCTTTTATTCTATTAAAAAACCATTCACTATAAAAAGCAGGAATATCGGTTCTCCTGCTTACACTAACTATCATGTTCTTCCTCTGACATATGATTTTTTATTTCTTCTATGCTTTCCTCACACCATTCTATAAAGCTTTTCTTATATTTCACTCCATAATTAGCAGTTAATTTCCAGAACAGTGCTTCCTTCTTCATATCCCCTTTAATATCATGTTCTTCTTCAATATGTTTAAGTCCCTTGTAATTTTCTTCAAGTCTCTGCTTGGATAGGTCGATTAACCTTTGAAGTTGAACTATTACTTCTTCCATGCTTATGTTAGCACTAAAATAAAGTTTCACTAAAAATTCACTTCTCATTGGCTCTATTTCCATAGGCTCCATAAGCCATTTTACAAGTTCTTCTCTACCTTTATCCGTAATATAATATACTTTTTTATTCATTGCTGTTGTTGATTCAACTTCTTTAACTGTTACTAATTTATCCTCACACATTTTATTTAAGGTTGGATATATTTGGCTTAAGCTGGCATTCCAAAAGCTGCCAACAGACTGATCAAAATATTTTTTAAGCTGGTATCCTGTCATATTTCTATAACTTAAAAAACCAAGTAAAGCGTGTTTTAACGACATTGTAAGCTTCCTCCTTTTCAAATATAATTAGCTATAGTGAAACCAACTCAACTACAAACTATATATGCACCACAATTCCTTTAATATTGGTATTTTGGAACATAAATAGTTTAAGTTTCGTAGTGGCTTCACTATATAACACATTATATATAGCTAATTATATGGGTTTATTTAAAAAAATCAAGTAGTAAAGATAAATCACCTTGAAACTTGAAATTTATTTGTACCAAAATGCCGTCTTCTGGGCATTTTGGTACAAATGAATTTCAATATTTGAAGAGGTTTATCTATAGTTTTATTACTGATTTTGTGCCTTCTGTAAAACCACTTCTTTTTCTTGTTTAGATATTTTAAGCGCTAAAAGTATGATGATTACAACTGTTGATGCATCAGCTATAGGTTGTGCTAAAAGAATACCTTGCATTCCAATTACCATTTTAAGTATAAATAACCCTGGAATTAAAATAATTCCTTGTCTTGCAAGACAAACAATCCCTCCATATTTTTCCTCATTTGTTGCTAAAAATAATAAGGAATATACCATTATAAAACCCATTCCAATAAAAGTAATTGAATAATATATAAGTGCCGTAGTGCCAATTGCTACAACCTCCCCATCACCATTAAAGGTTGAAACAAGAGGCTTTGCAAATGCAATCATTAAAACGCTGCAAAGCACACAAAATCCTGTTGTCCAAATAAGAGATATATTTTTTGCTGATTTAACTCTATCAAAAGCTTTCGCGCCAAAACTAAAACCAACAAAAGACTGAAATCCCTTTGTAAAACCTGAAATTGCCATAAACCCTAAGCTAGTTATTCTAGTTTCAATTCCTATTGCAGCTACACATGCAGTACCATAGCTTGAAGCAAGTACATTTGTAATAATTAATGATAAACTATACAAAAGTTGAAAAAACATAAGAGTAATCCCTACTTTTGCAGTTTCTACATAATACTCTTTAACCGGCTTAAAATTGAAAATATTATACCTAACAGCACCTTTTTTACCTATAATATAATACAAGTACATAAAAGTTGTTATTAAATTTGCAACAAGAGTTGCTATTGCAGAACCTTTTATCCCCATATGTAAGGTATAAATAAATATTGGATTTAGAAAAACATTTGAAATTCCACTTACAAGCATTGCAAGCATACTGTACATTGTAGCACCTTCAGAAGCAAACATATTGTTAAAGGTTACATTAAAAAGATTAAAGAATAGCGCAATTGCAAAAATTGAACCGTACTGTTTTGCATATACCATGTCTGCATTAGTTGCTCCAAGTATCTTAAGTACTGGTTGTAAAAAAATTAGTAGTAAAGCTGAAAAAACAACTCCAGCAATTAATGAAGTGTCCATAATTACAGAACCTGCATCATTTGCTTTTTTATAATTTTTCTCGCCAAGCAACTTTGCAATATATACTGAGCCACCTCCACCAAAAAGAGAGCCAATCCCTGTTATAATATAAGTTAGTGGAGAAGCAACAGTAACCGCAGCCATTTGCAATTTTCCTAAGTTCCCAACAAAATATCCATCAACAGATACAAATAAAGCAGCTACAAACATCCCTATGGTAGTAGGTATTCCAAGTTTTAAAAGTACTTTCCACACCTCTCCCTTTTCCATCATAATCAATCTATTGTTATTTTCCATTAGCTCTTCATCCTTTCTATCTTTATATTTAAATAGACGTTTATATAATTTATTTATTTGAATACATATTTACAATTTCCATTGTGTTTTTCCCAGCCTCACATAAATATGTGCAGGTTCCACAGTTTATACAGTTTTGTACTCCATATTGCTGCATATTGGAGCTTATATTTTTTGCATAATCAGCTACAACCTTATGTACTTTAATTCCCATTGGACAATTTCTTGAGCAGTTTCCACATTTCTTACATTTTGAATCATTGTCATAAGCTACTTTATCAGCATAACCAACAAAATTCGTAAGCGCTGTAATTCTCTCATCTCCTTTAATCTGATGGGCCCCCATAATTCCACCACCTGCATATATAACTTTACCAGCTTGCTTACCCAAAACTTTCTCTAAAACTTCTTTTGACTTCATGTCATAGATAACTTTTGCAACCTTTGCTTCTCCCTTTGTGTAATCTGCAACCGTAATATACCTGCTTCCCCTTAAAAATTCGCCTTTTGCTATTTCAGCAATCATAATTATTGTTTGAACATTTAAAACCAAAATTCCCTTTTTAACGGGTATATCTTTTTTATCCATATCTAGTTTAAGTACTTCTTTTATTAAAATTTTTTCCGCTCCTATTGGATAACGATTAGGAAGATTCTTAACATTTATGCCTTCAATTGATTCATTTTTCATCAATTTTGCTGCTAAAAATACTTCTGATGCATTAATCATTTCCGCTGCTAACTTGCTTCCAAAAATAATATCTTTTAGTCTGTTTCTAATTAACCATGCATCATGAACAAGTCCTGGATCACATTCAGCTCCATTTATAATAAGTACTTTGTTTTGAGCTGCTGATTCCACTGCCGTCTTTAATTTTTTATATGTTGGAAATCCATTGCCACTCATACCTGTAAGCTCATTTTCCTCAATTGCTAATAAAAGTTTATTTAATTCATTAATTTTTACTCCTGTATTAACTTTCTTATCTACTATATCAACATAACCACTTTCCACAATTATCTTTGGTATACTTGCTTTAGGATAACCAAATAGCTTCCTTTTTCCATATTTCTTTTTAGCTTCCTTTTGAATTTTTTTTATTTTGTCGTTACTTTTAACGCTTTTCTTTGTAATAATTGGATAACTACTCATTTTTGAAACCCTCCAAATTAAATTTTTTTATTTCTTCTATGCATTCCTCGCACCACTCTATAGAATTTTCTCTAACCATTATTCCATAGCTGCAAGTAAGCCTCCAAAATAGTGCTTCTTTTTTCATATTTTCTTTTAACAAGTGCTCCTTTTCAATGTGTTTAACCCATTTCTTATAATATTGAAGACGCATTTTTAAAACTCCAATTAGTTTTTCAAGTTGAACTATTGCCTCTTCTGTATTTATGTTGGAGCTAAAATAAAGTTTTACTAAAAATTCAATTCTAATTTTCTCTATTTTTGCTGGCTCCCTAAGCCAATCTACAAGTTCTTTTTTTCCCTTATCTGTAATGTAATATATTTTCTTATTCATTGCTGATGAAGATTCTATCTCCTTCACAGTTACAAGCTTATCCTCACACATCTTATTTAACGTTACATATATTTGGCTTAAACTGGCACTCCAGAAGTCACTTACAGAGTGATCAAAAAATTTTTTTAATTGATAACCTGTGATACCACCATAATTTAAAAAACCAAGTAAAGCATGCTTTAAAGACATTTCAAACTTCTCCTTAAATATATAATTAATTTTATATAATCATTTATATATAACATATTATATATAAATGATTATATACTCTTACTAAAAAAAATCAAGTATTTCTTTAAAATAAAAAAATAAAGCGAAGCAATAAGTGTTTTAGAACATTTAAAAATCCAATAAATCTTATTTGAATTTTTTAATTATTTCTTAACACTATTACTTCGCTTATTAAATTAAAATAAAAATTTAATTACTTTAATAAACTTTTAAATTGCAACTAAAAATGCTATCAATATTACTGTATAATTCAAACAATACTTTTAATAAAGCCTTATCATACTCCAAATCAAGAAGCTCGTCTAAATAATAAACTTCATTGTTAAACTCTCCAATCTTAAGCCTAAGTTTATTCTTTCGCACAGATATGTAAAATTTCATATTATTTGTAGATGCCTTCAAGGCATATCTGTCCATTTCAAAATAATTATATTTATTTTCTTTACAAATATCATCAAGTCTGCTTTCAATTTTCTTAAGTTTTTTTATCAAAGTGGCTTTATCAAACTTTAGCAAAGCCAATTCAGTCCTTTTGTCAATTTCATCTTCACTCATAATCTCATCCCCCGTAAACTCTATTTACTAATAACCTTTTATTCATAAAAACATTATTTTTCTCCTACTACACGCAGCCAATTTTTATCCTTAAGTACATCAACCTTTATATTCAAAAATCCTGCTTTGATAAATAGTTCCTCCATTTGTTCTGGTGCGTATATTTTCATTTCACAAGCATTAGAATATCTTTCATTTCTCTTTTTAAAGTTTTCATTTTCAACCACTTCATTTATCACAACAAATTTTCCAGATGGTTTTAAAACCCTTTTAACTTCCATAAAATTTGAAAGTATATCTGGCCAAAAATATATGGTTTCCACTGCTGTTATAATATCAAATTTATTATCATCAAATGGTATTTTTTCTACACTTGCATGCAAAATATTAACCTTTCCCTCTTCAATCAATTTTTTGTTATAACTTTTAGCCTCATTTACACAATTTAAAGAATAATCCATACCAAAAACTTTACTATTTTTAGCTGCATGAGCAAGTCTATTTACTGTCCTTCCACCTCCACATCCAATATCAAGTATATCACTTTCTTCTTTAAATTTTATATTTTCAAGTCCCCAACTAGTTAATTCAAAGTGTGATATATTCATTCCCTTTATAATTAGTTTTCCCATTTTACCTTCTGGTTTTTTAAATTGTTTCATAAAATTCTTATAAACTTTATTCATATTTCTTTCCTCCTATTTATAATAAAGACCGTATATTCTTTATTAGTCTTTTTTTAATGCTGACTAATTATTAGTCAGCATTTTAGTTCCTTTAACATGATATTCTATAAGTCTATATATATTTCTATACATCCTATCTTTTTCAGTTATGTTTCTTGCAATTTCAAGTAATCCTTCTATTAAATTAAAAACTATAATATGTGCTATAAGCAAATCTTCTGCATCTCCATTGTTTTTGAGAGCTTCTGCAAAATCAACCTCTGCAGAATATATTATATTCTTCTTTAAATTTTCATATTTTGTACCTTTTGAATGATCCATAATAAGTAGCAAATTTTCTCTATTATTTGAAATCAAATTACATAAATTTTGAGACATCATGACAATAAATTCTTCACTGCCAAAACTTTCACTAAACTTATGTCCTACAAAAAATACAGTTGCTTTCTCAATATTATGTGCTGTATTATCTGTAAGTGAATAAAAAATATCCTCTTTACCTTTAAAATAATTATATAAATTACTCTTACTCACATTCGCTTTTTCAGCAATAGCTTTCATAGAAGTATTTTGAAATCCAAATTCTAGAAATAATTTTTTTGAAGCTTCAAAAATATCTTTTCTAACTTCCTCTTTCAATACCTGCATAAAAGACCACCTATTCTTTTATATAATTATAGTAAAACCCTACGTGCTTGTCAAATTATGCAAATATGTTTTCAATTAATTTGTAATACACCTTTTCTGTAATATCAATTAACTTTTCTGAACCTTTTCCAAGTATTCTTATTACTATACCAAATTTAAAGCTCATACTTACACCAAAATCTATATCGTGAAATTGGCAAAGCAACTTTACAAGTGATGTTTTAACATTTTCGTCTACCTTTTCACTTACTATTATCATATTAGCCTGATGAGTAAACTTATCATAAAGTCCAATACTGTTTAGCTGCTGCTCTTGTGGTATTAAAACTGTATTGTCCATAAATAAAAGTTTATTCTGATAAAATATTTTTGTTCTTGATTTAAAACTTTTAAAACTGAATACTTCATTTCTCTTGTACCTGCCGCAAGAAGTTATTTCTCTAAATATAAGATTACAATTTTTAGAAAGCCTTATATTGTTTTCCCCTCTAAAATCAGAATCCTCATAAGGAAGAGTTGGCTTTAACATATATGCTAAGCTGCATCCTTCCTCCATATTGATATTCACTTTTTGAGCTGCAAATCCATCTTTCATCTTAAAAATTTTACTGTAAGATTGAGAATAAAGCTCTAAAAGAGACCCTTTTTTCATATTTATATTTATCTCGTAATCATCACCTTCAAGAATACCTGGAGATACATTTACAAGACATAATCTCATGATGTTATTTTCTACATAAAATGGCTTTAAAAGCTTAAATGGCGGTGTAAAATAACTGTCACTTAATATTGTTTTTTCATGTTTTACCTTTGTTTCAAGTTTAAGTACACTTTCTTTACTATAATGATTCATCATAAGTCCTCTAATAATGCATTTTTCTTAATCCAGTTTATAACCTCTTGAAGTCCCTTTTTCTCATTCAAATTAGTAAAAATAAAAGGCTTATTTCCTCTCATTTTTTTAGAATCTCTTTCCATAACCTCAAGACTAGCTCCAACATAAGGTGCAAGGTCAATTTTATTTATTACAAGTAAATCTGAACGTGTAACGCCAGGACCACCTTTTCTTGGAATCTTATCTCCCTCAGAAACATCTATTACATATATAGTTGCATCTGCAAGTTCTGGACTAAAGGTTGCTGAAAGATTATCTCCACCGCTTTCTATAAATACTATTTCTATGTCTGAGAACTTTTTTACAAGCTCATCTACAGCTTCAAGGTTCATTGATGCATCCTCTCTTATAGCTGTGTGTGGACATCCGCCTGTTTCAACACCTATTATTCTTTCAGCTGGAAGTACACTGTTTTTAACTAAAAATTCAGCATCTTCCTTTGTATATATATCATTAGTTACAACACCTATACTATAGTCTTTACTCATTTCTCTTGTTAACTTTTCTATTAAAGCAGTTTTGCCTGAACCAACAGGACCTGCTATACCAATTCTAACGTAACTCATTTCTACCTCCTTAATTCAGTGCACAATGAATATTGATTAGACAAACATAAAATCTTCTACAATTTCAAAGATTTATCCGACACAAGGACGATAAATCCACCTTCACTGTACTCTGCCTTTATGACATATATAACCTTGAATATAAATTTTCATGCTGCATTGCCTTTATATCAAAACCAATAGTACATCTTCCAAGATCATCTATACTTAAATCCATTATTTCCTCGGCTATATTTTTTAGTAACTCACCACTTTCAAAAAGTATAAGCTGCCCCTCCATCTGTCCAAGTGGAATAAGCTTTGCACAATTATTTACTATGCAGGATGCAGAATTGTACAAATACGCACTGATACTTTCCATTTTATCAATACCATATTCTGCACAAAACATACCAAACACAATGCTGTGCTGACCTATGCACTTTCCTTCTTTTATAAGTGCAGCATACTTTAAAAGCAATTCTTTCTCGCCAAATTTTTCAGAAATTCTTAAAAATCTTGCACACATTTTAGCACTTCCCTCTTTAACTTCTCGTGGTGCCTTAAGTGCATAAAGCATTTCATCAAGTTCAATTAACTTGCTAATATCCTTATCTAAGGTATATTCATAAGCTAATTTAAGTGCAAGAACATCTGTATATTTAATTCCATATAAAAGCATATTAGAGAGATATTCTTTAGCCGTTTTGCCATCCTTAACTATTCCCTTTTGAACATAGGTTTCAAGCCCATTAGATTGAGTATATGCTCCTATAGGAAATATTGAATCAGCCACCTGAAGCAGTGTAAAAAAAGTACTATTCATGCTCATGGTGATGATGAGAATGTTTGTGACATTCAACTCCATTTACAAGTTTTCTCATTTCCTTTTTAGGGTTAAAACCTTTTTTCTCTAAAAGCTCCATTAAAGGTTTTTCATATGGAATCATTATACTGCTTTCTGTTAAGAAGAGAGGTACATGCTGATTTCCTATTTCATAGCACATGGTTCCCATATCAACCATATTTTTAGGTTCAATTAATATAGCTTCACTTTCAGGGATATTTACAGCTATAATCTCGCTATCGTCCATGTAAAGTATATCTCCATCATTTATTTTTTTATGTTCTGAAAGCCTTATTCCTATCTCCTTTCCAGAAGTAGTATCCTTTTTTAATATCTTTTTATTCACCTCATACCATTCCACATCAACGGTATCAAAACTTCTACCTTTCACTTCTATATCTTTTAAATTACCAATTATTTTTTCTACTATCAAAATTTTAACCACTCCTTTAAAAAAGAAAGTATTTCTGTCCTAATGCTACTTCTTCTATAGGTTCACACGTTATTTTTTCACCATCAACCCTTACTTCATAGGTTTCTGAATCTACATCTATTTTAGGACACTTATCATTTAATATCATATCCTTTTTGCCTATATTTCTGCAGTCCTGTACAGGATATATAAGTTTATCAAGCTGTAATTTTTTTATGTTTCCATTTTTAATTGATTCTTTTGAAACAAAAGTAATTGAGGTTTTTCCTTTAGCTTTTCCAAAAGCACCAAACATATTTCTATAAAATACTGGCTGTGGTGTTGGTATTGAAGCATTAGGATCACCCATTTTTGCAGCAGCTATGAAGCCACCTTTTATAATCATTTCTGGCTTAACTCCAAACATTGCTGGTTTCCACAAAACTAAATCTGCAAATTTGCCAGCTTCAATTGATCCAACATATTTTGATATTCCATGAGTTATAGCTGGATTTATAGTATATTTTGCAATATATCTTTTAACTCTAAAATTATCATTATCTCCTGTTTCATCTTTCAAAGGTCCTCTTTGCTTTTTCATTTTATCTGCTGTCTGCCAGGTTCTTATTATAACTTCTCCAACTCTTCCCATTGCCTGAGAATCTGAACTAAGCATACTAAAAACTCCTATATCATGAAGTATATCCTCTGCAGCTATGGTTTCTGGTCTAATTCTTGAATCTGCAAAAGCTACATCTTCTGGAACCTTGCTATCTAAATGATGACATACCATAAGCATATCTAAATGCTCATCTATGGTATTTACAGTATAAGGTCTTGTTGGGTTAGTTGAAGATGGAAGCACATTTGGGAAAGCTGCTGCCTTCATTATGTCAGGAGCATGACCTCCACCTGCACCCTCTGTATGATAGGTATGAATGGTCCTTCCATTTATTGCATTCATAGTATCTTCTACAAATCCTCCTTCATTGAGAGTATCTGTGTGTATGGCAACTTGAACATCATATTTATCTGCAACCGTAAGACATGTATCTATTGCTTTTGGAGTACTTCCCCAATCCTCATGAAGCTTAAGTCCCATAGCTCCAGCTTCTATTTGTTCTTCTAGTGCTTTTTTTGATGAGCAATTTCCTTTTCCAAGAAAGCCTAAATTCATAGGAAAAGCCTCTGCTGCTTCAAGCATTTTTTCAATATACCAGGAACCTGTTGTACATGTTGTTGCATTAGTTCCATCAGCAGGACCAGTTCCTCCACCTATCATAGTTGTTATTCCACTGTAAAGTGCAGTTTCTATTTGCTGTGGAGATATAAAATGTATATGGGAATCTATTCCTCCTGCTGTAACTATAAGCCCTTCTCCAGCTAAAGCTTCTGTCGCTGCTCCAACTATCATATTAGGAGTTACACCGTCCATTATAGATGGATTTCCAGCCTTACCTATACCAATAATTTTCCCATTCTTTATTCCTATGTCAGCTTTTACAATTCCCCAGTAATCTATTATAAGAGCATTGGTTATAACTAAATCAAGAACACCTTCATCCCTATCTGCAACTGCTGATTGCCCCATACCATCTCTTAAGGTTTTTCCGCCGCCAAATTTGCACTCTTCACCATAAACAGTATAGTCTTTTTCAACCTCAACTATAAGCTCTGTATCTGCAAGTCTTACTTTGTCTCCTTTAGTTGGTCCATACATATTTACATAATCTTCACCTGAAATTTTAAAGCTCAATTATTCCACCCCCTTAAAGCCTAATTCTTTAGCTTTTTTAAAGCTTTTTTCTCTCACTTTATCATCACTTACATTTCCTTCAGTAAGGCCACTAAACCCATGTATTTCTTTTCTCCCACCAATTTCAGCAAGAGTAACTTCCTTCTCTTCTCCTGGCTCAAATCTTACTGCTGTTCCAGAAGCTATATCGAGTCTCATTCCAAAAGCAGCCTTTCTATCAAATTCAAGTGCCTTGTTAACTTCAAAAAAGTGAAAATGCGAACCAACTTGAATCGGTCTGTCTCCCGTGTTTGAAACAGTAATTTTTTCCGTTCTTTTTCCTTCATTACAAATTATTTCTTTATTTTTCACTATAATTTCTCCAGGTATCATATAATCCTCCCCTATCACAAAAGTTTGAAACAAACGACAATTTACTTAATTGGATTATGTACTGTAACAAGCTTAGTACCATCCCTAAAAGTTGCTTCTATTTGAACTTCAGTAATCATACTAGCTACGCCTTCCATAACATCCTCTTCTGTTAAAATTTTAGTGCCATACTGCATGAGCTCACTTACGCTCTTCCCATCTCTTGCTGCTTCCATTAATTCCGAGCTTATAAGTGCTATAGCTTCCGGATAGTTTAATTTAAGCCCTCTAGCTTTTCTCTGCTTGGCCAATTCTCCAGCATAATGGAGCATTAACTTTTCCATTTCTTTAGGTGTTAGATGCATATAATAACACATTCCTTTCCTTTACATATTTATTCAAAGTACAAATATAAATAAAAGTTAAGCTGGCGCAAAACCATCTTAACTTCAAATACGTAACTAGAAACAGCTTAAAATCGCATTGAATAATTATTCGCTTTATCAAAATTTAGTGCTGTTTTTTATCAATCTAATACTACAACTTGATTTTATCATTATTTTGTTAAAAGTCAACAGGTTTAAATTCTATTTCTCTAGATAAGGTTTTTCTTACAGGACAATTTTTAACTATATCTAATATATGCTGTTTTGTTTCATCAGTAATATCGCCTAAAATATCAACAGAATAAAGAAACTTAGTTTTACTTTCATCACTCTTGTCTAAATCTACCTTAACAATTACTTTTTCATATTTTATATTTTTTCGATCTAGTACCATTCTCGTCGTAATATTAAGACAAGAAGCAAAGCCAGCGCATAATAAATCATGTGGTGCAAAATATTTCCCTGTTGTATCAGCAATAATAAAAGCATTTTTATTTGAAATTTCTGTACAGTAGTTTTCCTTCTTACTCTCTGAAACTATCATAATATCCCTTCTCACTTGTATTTTTTAATTTATCTCAAGGTTTTAAGGTGGATTATCTTTATTCTGATATCAATCTTTTTTCTCCCTGAATTTCTTTTATTGGATTAATATTTTGTGTAACTTCTAATGTTCCAATATACTCACCATTTTCACCTCTTACTGCAAAATATCTAATATAAACGTAAAGTTCACCCATTTTAATCCAGAAGTCTTCATTTTCCTTACTTCCAGATTTAAAATCTTCAAGCATTTTTTCAACTATATGAACACTTGCTGGTGGATGACAATTTTGAACTGTTCTGCCTATAACTGCTTTTGTTCTTGCAAAAATTCTCTCTTTGGACTGAGAAAAATATTTAACTACATCATCTTGGTCAATAAATGTAATGTCCACTGGAAGAGTATTAAATATTTTATTTAACTCACTAAAAGATAAAACACCAGTATCAAATTTCACATAGCCTTCTCTTATGTTTTCTTCTTCCTTTCTGTCTACATCAACTCTTTCTGGATTCCAGGTTACTTCCGGTTTTACTAGGGAATACCCTATTTCATTACTTTCATCATAAATACTAATCCATTCATCTTCAGAAAGATTATCAACAGCCATAGGAAACAGTATATTTTCTTCTTTAAAAATCATTTCTGTTATTTTATCTATTACTTTATTCATATCTTCTACAAGTTTATTTTTAAAATTTTCAACCTTCAAAAGTTTATTATTTACTTCTTTTATTCCCTGTCTTATTTCATCATCTACCCCCCACATTACTTTGGGAGGAGCAGTTATACCGTATTTTTCAAGGTACGGGAACAATAAATTTTCTTTTCTTTTATAATGCTTATCAATATCAAGAAGTAATTTAAAATCATTTCTAAGATTATTTATATTTTCTTCGCTGATATTTTGGCTAAATTCATCAATATGCTTTTTAACATTGTTCTCAATTAAATTTTTTATAGCATCATTTTCTATTTTAAGAATATTAAGTGGGTGGCCTTTAATATTCTCATAAGATTCAGGTTTA
Source organism: Clostridium neuense (assembly GCF_045310695.1). NCBI lineage: Bacteria > Bacillati > Bacillota > Clostridia > Eubacteriales > Clostridiaceae > Clostridium > Clostridium neuense. The sequence continues at coordinate 78,842 of NZ_JBJIAA010000007.1, read as the reverse complement.
TGGATATCTTCTATGGAACCTTTAAATACTGCTGAATGTACATCACATAATTTCTGTACATCTTCAATAGGCATACCTTCCATTATTAGATTCTGCTCCATCTCCGATATTTCTGATGTACTTACCCCTTCTATAAGTTTTTGAAATCTTTCCTTTGCTTCTTCTGGGCTCTTTCCATTATGAAGCTCCATTATAAGCTCTTTTAAAATCTTTTGTCTATATTCCCTGTTATTAATCAATTGGCTCATATGTAATTCTCCTTTCATAAGTATTATTTGTATTATTGCTTATTCTATTAATTTGTTTTTTATATACATCAAAAATTTATAATCTAAAAAAAGAGAAAATCAGCTAAAAACTAATCTTCTCTCTTTTTAATATTTATCACCACTGTCTTCCTGGATCGCTGGCCATAGAATTAGCAGTAGCTGATGGATATAAAACAGAATAATGACGCATTAATGGATCGGACACACTTTTTGTAGGCTCTGGAAATACAAATAAAAGTTTAAATTCCTTAGTTACCACATATCCTATTATTTCTTCACCATTGCTTTTTACATCATACTGAGGCGTTCCGAAATTTCTCTTCACCATCGAAAGCGATATTTTACTTAATCTACTGTCAAAAGATCTAACCTCAAAAATTCGTTCTCCTTTATTTGAACCAAAAACTACATTATGTTTTGAATAAGTTGAGTACATTCCTTTAGCACTTGCTACCCAATTTGAACTATCAGCCTTTCCCCACTTTTCTTCTACACTATAAAGGTTTGTTAATTTAACTGGATACTCACAATTAATCACCCTTCCTTCTGCGGCTAGTGTTTTAATGTCTTGAAGAAGTTTACTTTGTGAATTATTCTCTTCGTTATTTTGTTTTGGATTACTATTAGAAGTATCTTTTTTTACTGTTTCATTTGTTGATGATTGGTTGGTACTAGAACCTGTATTATTATTTGATGATTTATTAGTATTAGAACCGGAATTATTACTGGATACTTTATTTATATTTGAGCAACCCACCAAAAAAAGCAATAAAGAAATAATTGAAACTTTCATAACAAATTTCTTATTAAATAAAATCATATAAACTCATCCCTTTCATACTTAACTATATACTATATTCTGTTACATCTTCAATATTTTTATAACATATATTTACTGTGAATAAAAAATATGTATAATTATAGATAGATATCTTGGAATTTGAAAATTATAAATTACAAGTTTATCCCTACTAATTGGAAGTTATCTATATCTATAAAAGTTATGGGGTGTTAATATGAAAATTATAAATGATATTACAAATTTTATTTTTCTAGAAGACAAGCCACAAAAGGCTGATATTATATTTATTCCTGGATGTGCCTATGCCGAACTTGCTGAACACGCTGCTAGACTTTGGTGCAGCGGATATTCAAAAATCATCCTTCCATCAGGAAAATATAGTGTAAAACGTGGATACTTTCCTGGTCCTTTGTCAAAATCAGATAAATATACTGGGCAATATAAAACAGAATGGGAATTTTTAAAAGATGTGTTAGTTCAAAACGGTGTCGATGAAACTGCTATTTTGAAAGAAGATGAATCAGAAAATACATATGAAAATGCCGTAAATTCAAAAAAAGTTACTGACTCCCATAATCTAACTATAAAAAAAGCCATTATATGCTGCAAGGCATTTCATGCAAGACGTGCTTTAATGTATTATCAGTTGTATTATCCTGAAACAGATTTTATTATTTGCCCTACAGAAACACAGGGAGTAAACAAGGAAGGCTGGTTTAAATCAGATGCTGGCATCGATACGGTAATGGGGGAACTTACAAGATGTGGATGGCAGTTTAAAGATATATTTAAAACATTAATATAGATGACAAATTAAAAGACGAAATTACTAATATCAAATTCCAGTTTATCAGGATACATATTTTATTTATACTTTTAAATTTCAAGTTTCCATATTGTTCATCTACATTCCATTAAAAACATTATAACATTTTTAAAGTTATCAAAATAAAAAAAAGAATAGCAAATGTTGAAGCTATTTACTATTCTTATATTATATAATTTTAAAATTTTACGTTGAACTTCATTCTCATATTATCTTTTAAATTTTCTTGCTTAGATGATCTTATATTATTTTTTATAAACAAACAATTCATATTCTTATATCAATAAAGATATTGGATTAATATTTTATGTACTTAATAAATTAACCGTTAGTAAAAAATTAGGTTGTCACGCTAAAGTCTAGCATAACAACCTAATTTAAATTTCATATTAAATACTACTATAATATTTTCTATTTCTAGTAAAGTCATAGATTACACCTCTACTAAAATATCATTTTTAACTTCTTGAACTCTTTTATGTATTATCTCATTAGCCATACTAAAGCCTTTTCAAACCTCTCAGGTATATCCGTAAAGTGCCCACCATTATTCCACTGAAGAGTCAAACTTGCTTTGACCGAAAGCTGATTTTTAAGTATATCAAAAGCCCTTCGAGTACAGTCACCAACCATAGCCATACGCTGATTGCGGCTTTTTTCCTCTGACTTTCCAAGAGACATATACACCTTGGTTTCATTACTTACAGGTTTGTTTTTTTTCAAAAATTCTATAAAACCATCGTACCACATTGAAGTTGATATGCTGGCAATTTTTCCAAAAACTGAAGTTTTGTACATGGCATATACTGCCACAAGACCTGCTAAAGAATAACCAACAAGTGCAGTATTATTAGGTTCCTCCTTTGTTCTATAATTTTCATCTATAAAAGGCTTTATTTCATAAATAAGCTTATGCAAATAATTATCAGCTTCTCCCTTAAAAGCTTCTGTTTTCTTTGTTAACGCAGGAGCCGGCCACGGAGTAAAATCGCTGTTCCAATTTTGTGGTTCAATACCTATAAGTATAAACGGCTGACAATTATAATCAAAATGTGGTTCAATTTTGCCTATAAGCTCACTTATATTACCCTCGCCATTTACATATACTACTTGGTAATTATTATCTGAAAAATTATAACTTGCAGGAAGATATACTTCACAATTAAAGCTACTTATTTTAAGTTTATTTATAGTTCCGTTCATGTTTTTGCTCCTTGTTTCTATGGTATAAACTCATTTTAAGTCCAGTATACCATGTATAAATGATGGTAACAAAATATTATCATTACGAGTATAAATATATATGAAAAACAAGGCTCCTAATAATCCTCCCCCCATATTGGTATTGGAAGTGTTTCCTAATATAACAATATCAAAAAAAGTCTTATTATTAAACACAATATCAATAGGAACATGCCCCATTCCAAAAAATAGTCCACTTATAACTGTTCCCCAAATTCTGCCTAATCCTACTACTAGCCTTGGCCATAAAAAACCTCTGCAAATCAATTCTTCGTAAAACCCAACAAAAAATATATAAAATAAAGTTTTATTCATAAATATTATACTAATTCCGGTATTTTTAATAAATTGTAGTCTCGTTAATAATAAAAATATAATCCCTACAAGTATAGATGATTTTAATCCTTTTTTTCTAATTCCAACAGTTGATATATATTGTTTTCTGCACTTCAAAATCAAAAACACTGCTAAAAATGCAGGCATATCTGTAATTAAGCCAAACAATAATCTATAACTTCTATTTTTATCATTTTTCATTAAATAAAACAGAGATGAAAACTTTACTAGATACAAAATCACAAAATCTACTATTATATATATCAGAATAAATATTAATGCTATTATTGTATCTTTTTTATCTAAATCATCAAATATTTCAGCTGGAAACATAGATTTTTTTATCATATTCATCGAAATTTTCCTTATCTTTTTCAATATCTTTAGTTATCAGAAACTATACTTGAATCTATACTTTGTTTTTGTGAACCGTCTTTATTTGTAGTATATAATTCCATATCAAATGTTGGGCTATCATAATGTCCAGATGCATATTCAATTTTATTACAAAACAGCATATTGGTTGTAACATTTATACTTTTGCAATAGTCACCTATTAATTTAGTATTTTGTGTTCCATCTGTTTTTACTTCATATACACCGTCACCTAATTTACCTATGGTTGAATAGTAAATCCAATCCCCATCAACATTGAAAAAGAATGGTTGAAATAATTCATTTGCATCAGAATTGAAGGTAATTACTTTCTGAAGCTCTTTTCCATCTAAATCCATCTTATATACATTATTTACAGAATAATTTTCGCCTTCCGAATGAAAGTATATATTTTTGTCATTGACTATCATAAATCTAGTGTCACAATTATGCAGCTTAACTCTATCTGTCCCATCATTTTTAATCTTATATATTCCATCACTTGTATTATAATAAATATAATTATCTTTATAATTAATATTGGATATCCATTTTTCATTAGTTAACAATACTTTATCAGTACCATCTATATCCATTTTATAAATTGCATAATCTAAATCTTCTAAGTCAGAATTAGACGTAAAAGTTTTATAATATATATATTTATTTGTAACAATTAAATCAGAAATATCATCTTGTGAATATATTTCAGTTTTGCATGTACCATCTATTTTCACTTTGTATATTCTAGAGTTTGGATTTTCATTATAATTCCTTACATTTAAATAATATATCCACCCCCCAACTACATTTATATCTGCAACTGAATCATCAAGCAATTTAACTTTTCCTGTTCCATCTGTTTTCATTTTATATAATCCGCTACAAGCACCACCATAGTAAATAAATCCATCTTTCTCACAAGTTTTTCCACCATTAGATATATTACCATTTGTATTTCCACTTTGTTCTATATCATTCTTTATAGAAAAATCCATTTTAGTTTGTCCACTTATTTCTTTTCCATTTACACTATGTACACCATTTCCAACCGTAAGCTCATACTTTGCTCCAGCTTCATATCCAACTTCAGGTGCACCTACTACAACTGATTTATTATCACTACCCAAATTTACAGATACATTCACTTTGCTTCCCATGCTGTCAGTTACAACTATTGCATTTTTAGTTGCATCATCAAAAACTAGCTCCTGATTAAAATGAATTGTCCAACTTTTATTTTTATCTACCACTTGGTTATTTGTAAAAATTGCTGCCTTTGCATTTGTAGATATAAATAATAAAGAACTAACAAAAATTGCTGCTAATACTTTTTTCAACATTTGATTCATCCCCCTATTTTTTTACAGTATTGGTATATTATACTACATAATTATGTAAAATAAAAATGTCGCTAAATTAACTAAGCGCATTAGTTTTTATAGTTTCAATTACGCTGTAAATAACTGTGCTCACAGTTACACCTTTAGATGTATTTGAAAAGATCCAATTCTTTAGTCGCATTACAAAAGCTTTAGTTTCTCTTTCTCCACAGTTATTACTAATTTCAACTATGCCGTCTAAAAAATACTCCTAATTTTTGCATTGGTCACTTGCTTTTCATAAAGCACTTTTGAGCAAAACTTGTTTACTTTTGATATTGAGCTGTAACAAAAAAACATTAAAAAGCTGATTTATTTGATGAACTGCATGCCTAGTTATAAGTTAACCACATATCATGTTTTTGCTCCTTAATTTCACTGTATTACTGCAGCATAATCTTATTTGTTCCATCTATATTCATTTTATAGAGATTTGCCTTATCCTTATTAATTAAATCCACAAAATAAACTGAATCATCTATCACATTTATATAATCCATTGGATTACATTCCGCTAGCTTTATTACATTTTCACCATCTAAATCCATTCTATATATTCCACCATTACTTGGTGAAAAATAAATATGCTTGCCATTAACATTAATTGCTCCACCTTTATCACATATTTTAGTTTCACTTCTACCACTTAAATCCATTTTAAAAACACCGTTACTATTCCACTTTGTATAATAAATACTATTCCCGTCAACTATTACATCATCTACAGTTTCTTTAGTCAACTCAGTTTCATTACTACCGTTTATATCTATCTTATACATATTTCCGTTATCAGAATCATTCATATAATATATCCATCCATTTGATACATTAATGTCTTGAACACAGTCTCCTGTTAATTTGATTTTTCCACTTCCATCAAGTTTCATTTTATACATAAAGCCATTTTTATCAGCATAATATATAAAACCATCAACAACATTAATGTAACTTGAAATTTTATCATCACTTAATTTTGTTCTTCCGGTTCCATCAGTTTTTATCCTATAAATTTTATATCCATCATTACCATTTGAATAATAAATATATCCATTATAAACGTTTATGTAAGATGGACTATCATCAGCTAACTTAACTTTATTACTGCCATCCTTATTCATTTTATATAATTTATCATCAGTGGAAAAAGTATCATAGTATATGTAACTATTATCCTCTGCAAATAAACCATTATCAATAATATTGCCATTTGTATTTCCTTTTTCCTCAACATCATCCTTTATGGAAAAATCCATCTTAGCTTGCCCACTTATTCCTTTTCCATTTACACTATGTACACCATTTCCAACTGTAAGCTCATATTTTGCTCCAGCTTCATATCCATCTTTAGGTGCTCCTACTACAATTGTTTTATTATCAATTCCTAAATTTACAGATACATTTACTTTATTCCCGCTGCTATCAGTTACAACTATTGCGTTTTTAGTTGCATCATCAAAACCTACATCTTGATTAAAATGGATTGTCCAATTTTTACCTTTATCCACCACTTGATTATATATAAAAGTTGCTGCCTTTGCATTTAAAGATATAAATAACAAGGAACTAACAAAAACTGCCAATAATAATTTTTTTAACATTTGATTTATCCCCCTATTTTTCATAATATAGGTATATTATATAACATATTCACTTATATAAAATAAAAAAGTAAGTTTAATTTTCTTACTTTAAATTCTTAATATTCCTAGTAATTCATTTAGTTCTCTTATCTCAAATTTAGGTTGTATTTTAAGCTTATTAATTTTTCTTTTAGAATTAAACAAACACGTGTCAATTCCATATTCATTTCCACCAAATATATCAGTTATAATGGAGTCTCCAACGATTAGCATTTCAGATAGATTTGATGTTCCTAAACTTTTTATTGAATAATCAAAGAATTCTTTACCTGGTTTAGCACAGCCAGCATCTTCAGATATTAAAATATCTGTTATATATGATTTTATTTTAGAATTTCCAATTCTTGATTTTTGAACATGTGAAAGGCCATTAGTAACTACAAAAATTTTATATTGCAAACTTAGTTGTTTACAAACATTCTCGGCACCCTTAACAAGAAAACCGCACTCTGAAAATGAATTAAGATACTTTTCACTTAGCAACTGCGCAGAAATATTAATGTCCAGTAATTCTTTTAAATCTTTAAATCTTTCTACAGAATATTTATAGTACAAATCATGATAATTTATCTGTACATATCTATTTAGCGGCTCATCCAATTTAAATTCATGCCACAATTTATCACATATGCTACTAAACTTCTCAGCAATGTATTTATTACAATTAAATTTAATATCCTCAAGCGTTTTATTTAAAGCAAACCATTCAGCCTTTCCAAAATCTAAAAGTGTATCGTCTGCATCAAACAATATATACTTATATTTCATACAACTCCTCCATTAAAGATAAACCGCCTTAAAACTTGAAATTTATATGGTCTCTAACGAAATTTTTTAAGTGTTTTATAGTAATTGCCTTTATATTCGAACTTTCTAAGATTTGGGCTACTTTGAACTTCGGTAGTTACGTCAAATTCTTCAATTTCTAATTCTGATGAAACATGAACTAATTTAGAAACATTCCCCTTAGTAACTAGATAATAGACCCCTCTTGTACTTAATCCATCTACTACTGAAACAGAATTTGTAAAAATAAAATCTATAATCTTCTCTAAAGCACTCATTTTTTTGCTTCTCAACATTTGAATTATACTATCAGCATCCTTACCAATTTCTAATATCTTTTCATAATACTTATCCATTATTCTCCTCCAAATCCTTAAGTTTTTTATTATATCTTCGAATATGACATTCACCTAAACTATAATCTAATACGAAAGAAATAAAAAATAAAACTATAATTTCAACAGAACAATTTATTACTATGTTAAGCCACTTATCTTTATCTGCAATAGGCAAATAAAAGTCTAAGGGTATTTTCCCAATAAGCGGTAAAACAAAAGAAATAGATACCATCATAGCAATGCTAAACAGAATAGAATTAAATATATAATTTCTAATTCTCTCTCTTTTATAGGCTTTACTTAACTCTATAGGCATTTCTTTTCCAGATACCTTTTTAGGAAGTAAAATTGCTTCATCTTTTCTTCCAACAAATATAATTATAAAAGACATTAAAACTAATAATCCAATTTCCCATGCACAATTTTCAATTTTTTTTGTAGAAATAAATTTATAAAAAATTTCAATTAATAGGTAAACATATGCTACTAAAACAGCAGCCGCGCAAGCTCTTAATCCCAGTTTATATTGCCTTTCATCCATATTTACCGCCTCCTTAATCATCTACATATTTAAACAATTCATCAATTGTAACCTTAAACACTTTAGCAATGTCAGAAGCTAACTTAAGTGAAGGATTATATTCACCACGTTCCAAATGCCCTATGGTTTCTCTTCTAACCCCCACCAATTTAGCTAATTCTGCTTGATTCATATCATATTTTGCTCTATATTCTTTTAATTTTGTCTTTAACACATACTCACCACCTGGAAAAGATATATTTATATATCTTTATGTTATAAATATATATCATTGTACTCGCACTGTCAATAATAATATAGTGAATAGAAAAACCGTGAACATTTAAATTCACGGTTTTTCATATAATAAACTTATTACCACTGCCTTCCACGGTCATTTGCCATAGAATTAACAGTACCTGCGGGATACAAAACAGAGTAATTAGTCATTAAAGGATCTGGATTACTCTTTGTAGGCTCTGGAAATACAAATAAGATTTTAAACTGATCTCCTGCAGTATAACCTATTGTTTCTCGTCCGCCAGTTTTAACATCGTACTTAGGAGTTCCAAAGTTTGACTTTACCATAGAAAGAGAAATTTTGTTTAATTTTGGATCAAGAGATCTAATTTCGAAAATTTGCCCACCCTTATTCGATCCAAAAACAATATTATGCTTTGAATAAGTTGAATACAATCCTTTAGCACTTGCTATCCATGTTGAACTATCAGGTTTACCTAACATTTTTTGAACACTAGTGATATTTGTATTCTTAATAGTATAATCCGAATTAATAACTTTTCCTTGAATTGCATATGTCCTAATGTCTGCAAGAACTACATTTTGTGCTGAATTATTTTTTTGATTCTTTTTAGGACCATTTATATAAGTTTTACTTGATATATTATTAACATCATTCTTAACTTTATTCGCATCGCTATTTAAGGATGATTTTTGAGAATTTGTGCAACCTACTAAAAACAACAAAGAAAGTGCTCCTGTGATTTTTACAATTGATTTTCTATTAAATAGAAACATAATAAAACATCCTCCTAACATAATAATTTTGCCAATATATCTTTTAATTTTGACTATTTTATAATTTAGTATTTCCAATAGCCTAAACATTATTCTAAGATACTCAGCTATATGCTCAAGAGGACTTATTTTTTTATGATGTGATACAATTGTATATTTCTAACTTATAAAATCATTATTTTTTAACACTAGTTTTATTTTAAATTATATTTTTTCCATCATTATCCATAAGTAAAGTAACTTACAAAATACTATTTTAGCATCTATTATTAATCATTTATTCTATATCCAATTCATCAATATCAATTTCATTTAAAATATCCTTCAACTGCTTTAATTCTAATTTACTAAAAGTAATACCTTTTCCCATCTTAATATGAGTCTCATCCCAATCTCTTATATCTAATTTTGCCTTTCTGCCATTCCAACTTATAATGTTTAATTCTCGCCTCCAACCTTTATTTCCCTCAGATAGAATTCCAATATTTTTTATAATATCAAATTTAATTTCCGACATACAATCACTCCCGCTTTACCTATTCCTGTTTATCATAATTACTTTCGTTTAACAAGCCGAATATTAATTTTTATTATACACCTAATTTATATGTAAATAACGCAATATTACATTACTTAATTAAATTTAATCCTACGGTTCCAACCAAAATAAAACCTATAAATATTACTTTTTGCAAGTTTATGGGTTCTTTAAAAGCTATAAGTCCTATAATTGTTAACAGCACTATACCAATACCAGACCAGGTAGCATATGCAATTCCTATTTGTATCTTTTTTAAGGCCAAAGTAAGTGTACTCAAGCTAAGAACATAAAAAATCAGCATAATTACGGCATATTTAATATTAGAGAATCCATTTGATAGTTTCATAAGTGTTGTCCCTGAAACTTCAAAAATTATTGCTAAAAATAAATAAATAAAACTCATATTTTGACACCACCATCCAAACCATCACATAATATCCTCTTTATAAAAAATATTGGGTATATCATCAAGTACAAATTAAAAATCCACCACAGCAAGTCAAAATCATGCCTTATTGTCCAAAATGAAATAGCTTGTAAACCTGAACAAAAAGTTAAAACCAGTGAAATCAAACTAAATTTTCGCCACAATACATTTCTTTTACTATATAAATATAAGCTCAAAAATCCTGTTATCGAAATACACATATCAAGTGTTAAAAATGACCAATTCCATGCTACCAAAATAGAATTCGTATAATCCTTAAATAGTAAATTTTGTGGAATTAAATGAAATAAAGTAACAAACCAATAAAACATAAAACCAATATCAGTAATTAAAAAAATTGCTTTTAATTTTTTCATTATGCTTGCCTCCTAACGCATATTAAATAAAAATCATACTGAAATTTTACAATTGTTTTTCTTTAAGTTTACTTACTACTTGAAACAACAAATTGTTAATACCATCCATTTCTTCATTCGTAAGTAATTCACTAATAATATTTGACAGTTCTAAATATAATTTGTTGTCCCCTTCAATAATTTTTATACCTTTATCCGTAAGCTTTACACGGAAAACCCTTTTATCCTGCTCTGATTGTTTTTTTATTATCAATTGATTTTTTTCCAGTCTTTTAACCAAAGCAGAAATTGCTGGTTTAGTTAAATTAAGTTTATCAGCCAATTCTCCTAGTTTAGGGCTACCAAGCTGGTGGATAGAAGTAAGATAATAGTAATCATTCATATTAAAACTGCCTGCTTGTTTATCAGATAATGTATTATTAATATTTTTAATAGACTTCTCCCAAAAATAATTTGCAATAAAAGCTATGCTATCTTCAATCATTTTTATCTCCCCATGCTAAAATAGTTAAATTTATTTAATTAAATTGTTTTAACTATTTTAGCATACATTTATTTTTATGTAAAGTAAATTCTTTTAATAAAAATAATAGAGGTCTGTGTCGATTAAAACACAGACCTTTTAGCAATCAAGCATTAAAATCCAAATAATTTCCTGCACCTTGAGCCGTATTATTTTTTAAAGAATCAACATAACTATACATAGTATACGGATTTTAAGATAAGATGCTTGAAATATTATTTTGTTATTTCTTTAGCTACATCAGCTTCAATAGTTTTAGCTGCAAAATCAACAATTTCTTTTATTTGATCTTTTGTCAAATGGTCACCATACTTGTTATCTAATTTATCTAATAAATCTACAATTTTGTTTTCTGCAAAATCTTCTGGATGCAATTTTGCCAATGCAATCAATAAATTCTTACATTCATTATACTTTTCATCACCTAATTTATCTTTAGCTAATTTTAATTCAGCCCTTACCTTTACAACTATTGGTGGCACTATAAGCCCTATAACAAATCCTAAAACACTATAGACAAAGTTCTCCATATTAATATTACCTCTTTTTATAATTTTAAAAAAATAAAAAAGCTACTTATTATATTTTATAAGTAACTTTATCTAATAGTGCACATTTTGCCGCTTTATTTAAAACAATTTTTCTAACTTTATTCTTAAACTCTCTTCATCAGAAAGTATATACTTTTTATTATACATTTTCTTCTTTGGTACATGCTCCACACATACTTGCATCACCTTCAAATGTCCTACACACTTTCATCAATCTGGTCATAAATAACACTAGAAGTATTATAAATTTCTGCTTTCTGACGAATATATGGTATTTCTTCTTCCTTAAGAATTTTCTCAAATTCATCTACATACCTTGCTTCAGAAAAACTCTGGAGAAAATCAATAGTAAACATGTCATTAACACAATTCATCTCTATAAGATAAGTAGTAGGAATAACTATGTTATGGATCTCACGAATAAACTTACCAACTGAACCAAATGGATCTCTGCCTGTAGAGCTTACTGAAAATGTTCCAACCTGAAACACCGAATCTGCTTTTCCAAGCTTATCAAGTTTTTCTTGAAGACTTTTAATTCTATCATTATCAATATACTCTCTAACCTGTTTACTAACTTTTTTTAGTATTTGCTCTTTGGAGGCTTTTTCTTTTTGCATTTTACGATACTCATAGGCCCGCTTACCAAGTTGTAATTTTTTCATATCTTTTGTAAGTGGGAGATCTACTGAGGTAACAAGGCATCCTCCCGCTTTATTCTTACCAAGCATAGGTCTACTGTTAACATACATTGTAGTAACAATTGGCAGATTTTGAGCATCACATAGTCGACTAATAACTTCAGAAAAAAAGGTTGTTATCACTATTCCAGGAGTTCCATGATATTCTTTTACATAATTCATAAACTCCTCCTGTGGTAGTAGAAAGGATATTCTCGTGGCCCTTTCTTTCCAAACTTCAGGCAGCTGATAAGCTTCATAAGAATCGCCAATATCATCGTTTGGTAAAATCAAGTCATCTGTAAATGGTTCCTTCCATTCCTCATCCTCAATTTTATTTTCTGTGGTTATAATTCCATCTGGAGATAAATCTACATCATATTTTTCACTGCAATAAAAGAAAAGTACTGTTTTTAAAACTTCCAGCATAGAAATTCCATCAAGAAGTCCATGTGAAGCATCTAAATAGATGTTTTTTTCACTGTATGACCAGGCTATCATATGATAGTTTACTTCAGCACTGCCGAGATTTGCTGGTTTATCAGTATGCTTTACTACGATAGGTCTGCTGTTATGTATATTAATATATTTATCGCCATTTTGAGCAACAGCAATATGATAATATGGGTATCTCTCCATTGCTTTTTGAACATTATGTATAAATATATCACCATCAACTATATCTTTCATAACAACCATAATTCGTATGGTCTGTGGATCACGCTTATTTGAAGCATAGTATATTGCACTAGCTGCACGATTTGGCAGAATCATCTTCTCTGCATTATTAGATAATTTGCATCTTCCGTTTTCCATGGTCTTCCACCTCTCTCCTTATTATAAGTAAATTTTTGTCTTTTATATAACTCTAAATTTAGCGTTTAATTTGTCTTAGTGTAGATGAAATATCTTTGTATACCAAGGCTTCCATACTATCACTATATATTGCAGCATCTGCTTTCAATAAAGTTTCTTGTATATATTCTACTAAACTTGATTTATATTTTGCAATATTCGGTAACGACTTAATACATTGTCTTGCTGTAATTGGTTTTTCATCTAAAATATGTTTTAAATAATCCTCTATAATTTCATCAATTTTGTTTTCCACATCCCATTTAGCATTAGCAGATATTAAAATAATGCCCCTACTTCTTATATATGAATTTTTATTTTCAATCATTTCAGCAAACCTATCAAAAAACTTATAGACAGCATTAGATTTTTCGCTTTCAGTTTCTAACATCTGTAATGCTTGATATGCAGCTTTATTATCTTTAGAAAATAAGCTTTCAACTAATTCCGTGATACTCTCCATGATTTTCACCTTCTATTAATTATTATACAATTGTAATACCCGCAAAAATTTTTGCAATTACAGGTGTTTCCTTCTTCCTTAAAGCAATAAATACAGCTGGTATATCTGATTTTAATCTTCTTGCTCTATCCTTTAAATCCATCCTTCAACTCTCCTATAAGCTAATGCCTTTTATATAGCCTTATGAATGTGTTAAACATATCCTTGCAATCAATTTAGCGTTTAAATCAACTGACCTGCTGTGTCTTACCCATGGTCCTGGATTTAGCTCTGCCCTATTTCTAATTCTCTTTCTGCTTCTTTGAGATTTAACATAATATCTTCCCCTATAAACTAAATTTTATGATTTATTATACCATATTAACCTTTACTGCCTGCATAATTTAAAAGCACCTTGTATGTGCCCATAATTGTAAATGCATTTCTAAATTGAATAGCATCTTCCTGCTCATGTTTCCATACCTTTTTAAATAAATGATAATTTAGTTCTTTTGAAAGTAGCACTAAAATATCGTTAAAACTATAATCCATATCAAAACGCAAGCCCCAAAACTTAAGCAGCTCGTCATCTATTTCTTTATTGTACTCATCTTTGCTATATCCACTTAAAAAAGCAACAACATCGGAACATTTTTCTGTTTTACAATACTTACATGGTCTGCAAATATCATCACAATCTCGAGTAAACCTTATAAATTCTACTTTTCCGTTTACAACCATATTTCCAATCAAATAAAAGTCATGGTTATAGTTAATATCTGGAACAAAATTTTCTATTCCTTTTCCGTAGAGCTTTAAGATATCTAATAAGTGATGCGGTTTTATAACAATATTCTCCATAATTCCTCCTTTAGATTCTTTTCCAATAATTAATCAAAATATAATCTAATACTAATTTACACCATAACCTCAGGTAAGGAGCAAGTTTATTTAAAAATTACAATTTTATATACTTATAGAAACCCAACTTATTAAATTTATACCATTCGTTAATTTTTTCTACAGGTTTAAACTTCAAATATAGCATAATTTCCCTAGCAAACTCTAAAGAACCTGTACCATTTGCAGTTATTATGCCCGAATCACAAACTGCCTGTTTCTCAACAAAATTACAATCACCTTTGTAGTTCACCGCTTGTGACTTCATATACTCTAGTGTGTTTCCTGAATGTTTTATCTTATCGAGATATCCATTTTCAGCCATAAAATTAGTCGCATTGCAAATTGCTCCTACTGGTATATGATGCTCAATGGCATACTGAACTACAGGCTTAACACCATCGTTTTTATTTTCCGGCCAAGCATAGCCGCCGATTAAAAGCAACAGCTCGAAATTTTTAGGATAATCACTTATAGAATAATCAGGAAGTACTCTAAAACCTCCCATAGATATCTTAGACTCTTTATCTAAACCTAACGTTTTTACAACATAATCAGTTTCTTCTCCATTTCCATTAAGCTCTGAACAAATATATGAGCTTTCCCAATCTGCATATCCATCAAAAATAAACACAAGTACCTCTTTTTTCATTTTAACACTTCCTTTCCAAAGTATTGTACAATAAAAAATACGACAACTATATGTCATATTTTAGATAGACAACATGGAAAGCTGAGATTAATAATAACAAAATCACCTTGATAAACGAATTTGAAAAGCAGAGTATACAACCAAAGCTGCCTACAGTATCTATATCTTTTCCGATTACAAACAACATTGATATTATAGAAGGAATAATCATAATGTCTAGTACTTACTCCTACATCAGGCAATCCAAAATCCACTGAATTTACTGCTCTGCTAATTTTCCAAACCTTTTCACCCAAAAATTCAATTTAATCAGTATTACACCCTCCAGTACGTATAGCTTTAAAAAAATCCAACTTTTCATTCCAAAGCATTTCACTCATAATTAATACATCTTATCATAAAAATATCCTCAAATTATATATTATTTTATGCAGTTTTGCAAAATAGTGGAATTGTATCTTAATAATTGATATGATAAATAAAGAGTTGTTTATAATATATTTTCTAGTGAAAGATGAGGTTATAAATATGGATAAACAATATACAGAAATAAATTCTAAAATTTTTGATAAATGGGCTACCAGTGGATGGGAATGGGGACAACCAATTAATCATAGTGTTTTTGAAAGAGCGAAAAATAATGATTGGTTCGTATTGTTAACACCTACGAAACCTGTACCAAAGGAGTGGTTTTGTGAACTTAATAATGCTGATATACTTGGTTTAGCTTCTGGCGGCGGTCAACAAATGCCAATATTTGCTGCATTAGGTGCAAACTGTACAGTAGTTGATTATTCAGAAAAACAACTGTTAAGTGAAAAAGAAATAGCCAAAAGAGAAAATTATGATATTAATATAGTTAGAGCCGACATGACAAAGCCTCTACCTTTTGAGGATGAATCCTTTGACTTAATTTTTCATCCAGTTTCTAATTGTTACATAGAAGATGTTCTTCCCGTCTGGAAGGAATGTTACAGGGTATTAAAAAAGGGAGGAATTTTATTAGCTGGCTTGGATAACGGTATTAATTATATTTTCAATGATGAAGAAACAGCGGTAATTCATAAGCTACCATTTAATCCCTTAAAAGATAAACAATTATATGAAGATTCGATAAAAAATGATTGTGGAATTCAATTTTCACATACCATTGAAGAACAAATTGGTGGACAACTGCAAGCTGGTTTTACCCTCACAGGTATATATCAAGATACAAATGACGTAGGTAGACTGCATGAATTCAATGTTCCATCTTTTTATGCAACAAGATCAACGAAATAACAATGCTTCGTCACGTTAAAAAAATCCTATAAATCTAAGGTTCAAAAATCTTAAAACACTAAGATTTTCAATAACTCGCTATCGCTCAAACAAATTGAAATATCTAAGCATTTTAAGATTTTTGAGCCAAGATTTATTAGGCTTTTTTTAAATCGTTCCTTCAGCATTGTTACTTCGCTCCCACGGTAGTGCAAGGAAAAAGTTCCTCCGTACCTACGGAATTTTAGCGAAAATCTTTATATTTCATCATTTAAACAATTTATTGTAAAGTATTAGTTTATTATGATAAACCTAGTATTAGCAATCTTAGTCTTTCAACTTATTATCGCCAATCTCTTTTATTACTGTATTTAATAATAGTTTTCTTTTATCATTATTTAAATTGTGGTATTTATCTTCCTCTTTATAGTCAGGTATTATAAAGCTGCTATCAATTCCTTGCAGTTTTGCTAAACACCTATAAAAATCATAATAGCTTACTGGATCTTCACCTGAGATATTCATTATGCCTGTGATATCTTTATACGCAAGTTCAATTATGGCATCTGCTAAATCTTCTACATTAACATAGCTAGAGTACATATTAGCCGTTCTTGAATACTTCTTACCAGTTTTTGAAATATCCAGTAATGCTTTCATTCTTGAATCCATTTTACCATCATAATCATACCCATATATACTACCTGGTCTTACTATCAAGTGATTATTATGTTTTTTTACTATATTCTCACCTTCAATTTTGCCATTAATATATTTATAAAAGTATTCATCCTCAATACGCTTATGCGGCAATACATTTTCAGATTGATCCTTGCCTTGTCCAACTGTAGTAGAAACATAAATTAACCGTACATGCTTTGAGAGGTTATTAACAATTTCATTTAACCCTATTTGTGATAAAGCTATTTCTTGCTCTGGATCATAAATACTCCAAATAATTATGTCTGGTTTTAATGAAATTAACTTCTTAACATCTAATTTATTTAGCACATTAATTTGGATAAGCTCATTTCTAGTAGACTTGCAACAAGTTCCATAAATCTCATCACTGCTGCTTTCTTTAAGCTTTTTGTATATTGTATTTCCAAGATATCCACTTGCTCCTATAATCAATATCCTCACAATTAATTCTCCTCTCAATTTCATATCTGATCTACCCTCTAGTACTAATTTTTTCGCAAAATGACATGATGAAAGAATGCTATAGCCTTATACGCTTCCAATTCGCTTACCTTTAACTCTATTTTAAGCATTTGCTCCTGCCACGTTTTATCCTTTTGAATTTCTTGATTTTGCTGCAAATCCCAGAAGGCTTTCATTCCTAAGATTTTTTCTATTCTAAGCTTATCCGACCATTCCAATATATCTGAATCCTCATAATAATTAATTGTGCCAAACTGCTGTGCATGTCCACTTTTTCCTTCTAATAATTCATTTGCATGTTCAAAGTTATTTAACAGTACCATCATCTGCATTACTCTTCCAGCTCTATTATGCTTTAAAATAGACAAATATCCATTTTTCTTTAATATTCTCGAAAATTCAGTTATAATTTCTTTTCTTTCATGTGTGTATTCAAGAACATTATGACATAATATCACATCAAAGGATTCATCTTTAAAATTCTTAAGTTCCTTCACATCACCTTTTATTTGTGTATAATCATTTTCTGTAAATCTATCACAGAGCATCTTTTCATTTGGCTCAATTGCAACAACCTCATTATCTACAGCAAAATGACTAGCTGTTATACCATGTCCACTTCCAAAATCCAAAATTCGTTTATTATGTATGCATTTTAACTGTTCCCAGGTCATTTTCTTTTGTAGTAACTCCCATGTAGCAACATCTTTAATATCCATAATCAACGCCTCCTATCTATATAACATCATCTTAGTGGTCTACTATTTCTTATTTCCATCAAATCCATGGGTCTAGAAGTAGGCTTGAAACCAGCCTTTTCATAAACCCCATGAGCATCCTTTGTAATTAACAGCCACTGATACACATCTCTTAATTCTTCATGCTGTAATATATAATTTATAATTTTTTGACCTATTCCCCTTTTTCTAAACTTCTCTTCAATATATACATCCGTTATATATGCAAATCTTGTTTTATCAGAAATCACTCTTGCATAACCAATTTGTTCACTACCACTCGCAAAAGCTCCAACAACTAATGCCGAATTAATAGCACCTTTTTTTATTTCTTCAATTTTAATGTGAGGACTCCAGTATGCCTTTGAAAGCATCTCTGTTATCCTTTCAAAATCCATCTTTTCAATTCCATCTTTTATAATAATGTTTTCCATAGTAATCCCCTTCCCTAAAAATATAATCTAATACTAATTTACACCATTACCTTAGGTAAGGAGCAACTACTTTAAAATAATCCTATCAGTTCACCTACAGCTTGTTTCCAAAACTTTTCTGGAATATCTGACAAAACTGCTATATCCATATTTTATCTCCTTAATCTCCACTTCATTATAGCTGTTAATTATACTGCATATCTTTTGAAAAAAATTCTTGTTTGATACCCTTGTCATCTGGTCTTCTCGTTTCTACATAATTTCCTTCTGTATATCTTCCAATAATTTTTCTCCAAAAACATATTGCAGGTTCATTAAAATCAAACTGAGAAACCCTCCATTTGCCAGGAAACATATCAAAAATCATATTTGTAACTCTTTCTCCAATCTTTAACCTTCTATATTTTCTCATAATAAAAAAGTGTCTCAAATAATTAACACCTTCTTCATCCATAAATTTTATAACTGCTAAACCAGCCAATTTTCCTTCAACTTTAATTAGAAATGAACTATAGTTATCTTTAGTATAATACTCATCAACATCCTTTAATTGTTGATACAATCCATTATCGTCTATATCCATCTTGTTTAATTCGCTAAAATCATAAGCAAATAATTGATTCAAATTATAAAAAATATCTTTTTCATTTTCTGTAACCTTACTTAGCGATATATTTATCATTTTATCCTCCATAAATAGCATTTGATTTACTATAATTTCAATAAATAAAACAGCAGCGCGGTAAGTGACAGTCCATCTTTTATCTCATTATCTCTTATCACTCTTTTTATCTCTTTTACAGAAATCCACTTTACTTCTTTTATTTCATTTTTATCAAAGTCACTAACAATACTAAGGGCTGAAGATTTTACAATATTGAATACTTGATTTGACATTCCATTTGAAGAATTGTAAGAATAGATAAAATCAGTCACTCTAAACGCAATGACGCCCCATTTCCCCAGCCGTCAGCTTCTGCAGTATCTTCTAAAATATAATATTTATTTTTAAATTTTACAGCCACCCTCCCACTATTAGAAGTAAATATTTCTGTCCCTCTTTTTATCCCATTAGATACCCCATTAGCTTTTGGTTTTAAGAAAAATAATATCTCTTTCCTAACAGTGCCAGCTTTAGTTAATCTAATACCTTTTAGCTCTTGTGGATCTGCAGCAGCAGGAGAGCATATTACGTACAATTTGTTGTTATATCTTAAATATGTCCAGCACAAATCCGAAGGGATAAATCTATTAACAAGCATAGGACTAAATTCATATATCAATAAAATTATTATAATTGTAACTATCAAATCTTTTAGAAGTCCTATTATGAAATTTTTTAATTGCTTAAATTTAAAATCAATTTCTATAGGCTTTTTCACTTCAAACCTTCACCTCGAATTTTTATCGGATCTGCTACATAGCTCTTGTATATTTCATGGCATAATTCTCTTGTTAAGGTTTTTAATAGAACCTTTTTTCCCTTTATGTCCACTTTTACACCCCCAAAATTTTATTAACATTTCTTTTCAATCTATTACATTTTATAATTATATCCTATGGTAAAAAAATAACAATAAACATAAGTTTATCGTTATTTTTACCAAATCAATAAAAACCATTAATTATACATTTGTTCTCATTATTTAACACTTGTAAAATGATATGATTGTTTACCCTTTAAAATTAAATCACCATTATTATCAATTTCATATGTATAATCTTCCTTATTAAGCATAGTTGGTGACAATGTAAGCTTATTTTTACTTACAGTGTAAGCCCCACCACCCCAATAATACTGTGATTTGAAGCTTCCATCACTTTTAAACTCAACTATATCCTTTTTATCTTGCCATTTTCCTACAATGCTATTAGATTTTTTACATCCTCCTAGTGAAAAGATAATACCAATAGCAACAAGTAATACAATTATTTTTCTCGTCTGATTTCTCATCTTTGACGCCCCCCAATACATAGATAAACATATTAATTATATCAATTTTACATTTATATGTAAATATCTATAAATATTTCCTTAACTGTACATTATAAATTTTATTATATTCATAATAAAGATTCTCACCTAAAATTCCATAGGAACAGAGGGTTTTTTAACGCGACGAAGCATTGTTACTTCTCAACTTGTATTAACAAATCATTATCTATTTCTGTAATTGAAGTATTATCTGTTTTAAAGTTCAGCATTTTATGAAAAGGCGTATTGGTTAAATAACATTGTATTGACATAATCACAGCACTATGAGTTACAATTGCAACATCATCACGATTTTCATTAATAATTCTATGTAGTACCGCTAAAACACGCTCTAGCATTTCTTGATATGATTCACCTTTAGGAGGTTTTGTGTATCTTCGATTTATGTACCATTTTTCATATTCCATTGGATATTTTTCTTTAACTTCTTTCCATGACATGCCTTCCCACTCTCCAAAATTAATCTCCTTTAAACCTTCTATTGCTACCTGCTCCACATTAGTAACTCTACTCAAAATTTCTGCTGTTTTAAGCGCTCTTTTTTGTGGACTTGAATAAATTTTTGAGAATTTATAATTATTTTTAAGTATCATATTACTCAGTTCCTCTGCTTGTTTGATACCAGTATCATTAAGTTCAGTATCACGGCTTCCTTGTATTTTTCCTTTTACATTCCAATCTGTTTGTCCATGTCTTATTAAAAATAGTTTCATAAATTACTCCTCCATATAAATATCATCTACAAACTGTTCTAATTCTTTATAATTGCTTATTAACTTTACATTTTTATCCTTAATAAAGATTCTCACCTAAAACTCCGTAGGAACGGAGGAATTTTTGAGACCACTGAAAAAGTCCCCATATTTTTTGCACAAATTACTTGGTAAAATAAGTAAGGCTCTAGGAGGCCTTCTAATAGCCCTCCAACAACTTTTTAGACATAAATGACCTGCAAAAATATACAGATATATCTAAATTAGTAATGTTTTTTAGTTTTTCAGTGGCCTCGAATTTTTTCCTTGCACTACCGTGGATGCGAAATAACAATGCTGAAGGAACAGTTTAAAAAAATTCTAATAAATCTTGGTTCAAAAATCATAAAATACTTAGATATTTCAATCTGTCTGAGTATTTTTTCAGCGAGTTATTGAAATTTCTTAGGATTTTATGATTTTTGAGCCTTAGATTTATAGGATTTTTTTAATGCGACGAAGCATTGTTATTCGCAGGTTTCCATAATGGTGCATCCTTAAATGTAGTTTCCTTTATATTTGGAAGCATGTCATAAACAGAGCATCCCATTTGCTGTTCAAAATATTCCTTTATTTCAAACGTAGCATTCCAGCGTTCAACAGTAAATGGAAATACTCCATATCGCCTTGTCGTATTAACAAAGCGTTTTTCCAACATACAAAAACCTTGAGCATCGGCTAGTGAATCACAAAGTATAATCAACTTATCATAATCATCATATACTATGCTTTTTAAATACTGACGAACAAACTCACTTTCTTTTGCATTCATATCATTTTTTCCTATTTCTTTATCAAAGTCTGGAACTGGAAATGAATGCGTCAAGCAAATTCGTGAAATCTCATCAAAGCCTTTTTCTTTAGCAAAATTATATCCATCAATAATATGTCTTCTTGCACTTATACCATACCTTCTACCAATATCATGGAGAAGTCCTAATTCATATGCTTTATGTGGATTAAGGTTTTTACACTTTTGCGCAATTATTTGAGCTGCTAGTCCGACATTGATAGAATGTTCTGTCCATGGTCCAGGATTTAATTGCCCTGCTATGTTTAGTTCCTTTTCTGCTATTTCTTTGATTGGAAACATCTTTTAACCCTCCAATAACACTACTTTCCTAAAAGTATATTTAAAATTCTTTCATTATCATTTAAAAAACCTTTCATCACTAAATAATTTTCAGTTTCTTCATATCTAACAGCTCTAATGTCATTTTTTATTTCATATATTATTGAATCAGGATATGCCATAATTATTGGAGAATGCGTAGCAATAATAAATTGTGAATTATCCTCTACGAGATCATGCATCCTCGATATCATAGACATTTGCCTTGATGGAGACAACGCCGCTTCAGGCTCATCAAGTATATATAAGCCATTTCCTCTGAATCTATTCATAAATACTGAAAAAAAGGATTCTCCATGAGATTGTTTATGCAGCGAAATTCCCCCATAGGAATCTATTATTCTTGAAATTGCTGGCTGTTCCAAGTCCAAATTATCAATATTTGTAGCAAGATTATAAAAACTCTCCGCTCTAAGAAAAAATCCATCCTCTGGCTTCCTAATACCTTTTACTAGCTTAATATAATTTTCCAGCTCAGAATGGGTATCACATGATGAAAAATTAAAATTCTTAGTTCCACCTTCTGCATTAAATCCGTATGAAGCTGCAACTGCCTCTAATATTGTTGATTTACCAGAGCCATTTTCTCCAACTATAAAGGTTACTTTAGGATGTAATTTTAACTTTGATAAATTTTTTATTGCAGGCAAGTTAAATGGATACTTAGAAAAGGATTCTATTTTATCACTTTTAAGTTCTATGCTCTTTACATATTGATTATTTTCCCATATCTCCATATATAATCTCCTAAATTTAACTATTTTAATACGAATTTATACCATTACCCTAGGTAAGTAACAAGTAATTTTTGTATTATTCTACACTTATTTAAAATATGCACTTTCACTAATTTCGAATTTTTTCTACATTTCTATTCATAAGCTTACGTCCAATATTTTGATAAATCCACCTTTTTAGCGGAGATAACCGCTGCTTATACTTCTCAAAAAATTCATCAGGTGAATTGAACACTCCAAAATCATAGTTAATGCTTTCTTTTTGAATATATGTATTATTGGCATTCCACTCTATTTGAGGATTTTGAAAATTATCCGTAGCAACACCATACCCACAAAAACTAGTCTTGCAATCA
This sequence comes from Clostridium neuense, assembly GCF_045310695.1. Lineage (NCBI taxonomy): Bacteria > Bacillati > Bacillota > Clostridia > Eubacteriales > Clostridiaceae > Clostridium > Clostridium neuense. The sequence continues at coordinate 54,772 of NZ_JBJIAA010000007.1, read as the reverse complement.
AAAAACTTTTCTTGGAGTTTTTTCAAATATTCACTGTCCAAAATAAATCCCTCTATGTTATAAAAGCATACTTTATATTGAATTTCAACCCAGCTGTGAACAATATTTTGGGGAGCAAGCCTATAAATTAATCCTTTCATTGCACCCTTTTGCAAGCTTTTATCGATGGTAAAGCCATGAATTCTGCAGGGGATTCCAACTGCTCTTAAAAGTGCCATAAATAAAGTTCCTTTTGTATTGCACTGCCCATAACCATCATTTAAAACTTCAGAAGCGGAAATTGTATCATCTGTATTATATCCAAACCTGATATCATCACGAACAAATTTATAGATTTTTCTGATTTTTTCAAAGTCATCCTCATTTGACCACTGCTTTTCCCCTATCAATTTCTGAATTGAGCTATGGCTAAAATTTAACATTTGAGTTTCCTTTAAATATTCGTTCATTGTGTAACACTCCCTTTCTATAGATTAACCGGTTCAACTACCAAAATCAATTTGTATCATAATGCTCAGAGAACAGCATTTTGATACAAATTAATTTTGAAGTTCCAAGCGGTTTATCTTTAATTACACAATATCAAAATACACATCAGAAAACTTTCAAAAATCCGCTATCTCTTATTATATTTTTAGCGGACATTCCAGTCATCATTTTGTTTGTATATGCAAGATGTGATGGACTATCAAAGCCAGCATTAAGTGCTGCTGTCGTTATGTTTTCTCCTTTAAATATTAATTCATATGCACTTTGAAGTTTACGCAAAACAATATAACTTTTTAGTGGAATTCCAGTTTCCTTTTTAAATAAATGTGCTAAACGGCTTTCAGAAATATATATTTTTTCAGATAAATATTTTATTTGATGAAATTCATCTTCACAAGAATAGTGATTAAAAAGTTCTAGAACCTCCTCAATTCGTTCATCAAAGCTTATTATATTACAGGAAGCAAATTTATAATCAATACTCTTAACAAAGGAGATTAAATCATCTTCTCTTCTCTTTAAAAGTGCGTTTTTAAAATTTTGCTGCATAATAGCAGTTTCTTCGTCGGGAAAAACATAAAAGGATTTATCTTTTACCTTTCTTCTCATCACAAGCCCTAGCTGTGTTGTAGGATCAAGCAACATAGTAAAATGGATTTTTCCCTCTGCATTAAATTTATGTACTGTGTTCATATTTACAAAAACAGCATTGCAAGTAATAATGCTTCCATCAACTTCAATATTCAGGTTACCTTCACAGCTAAGAAACATTTGCAGCAACCAATGTTTATGAACTTCGGCGCTTACACTATCTGAGATTGCAGCAAAATTTTTACCATATTTAATAATATAGTTCATTTTATCACCAACAAATTTACCATTTAATTCACCTATATATTAATATTATTCTTCCTATAAACTACTTCATTCTTTCAATTATTTCATCTACTGAAATACATTCTGCATATCTGCCATTCCACATAAATTCATTGTAATACTTATAGCTCTGCTCTGCAGGCATAAATTTGTTATCAACTGTTGTATTTGCATATGCTGGAACTATAACATTAAAGCCATGTTCAAAGCCACATTTTATAGTAGCATCAATACAATAATCTGTTTGCAGCCCTACAACAATTATATCCTTTTCTCCCTTATTCTTTAGATACTCTAATAAACCTGTTCCTTTAAAAGCACTGTTGACCTTTTTATCAAATATTTTCTCATTCTCCATAGGCTGAAACTTCTCATATATTTCAAAGCCATCAGTTCCTTTTGTAAGTTCAGTTCCTGCCCCATCATCATGACGTACATATATTACTTCAATATTATTTTCTCTAGCTGCATGTATTATCTTTTTAACATTAGAAACAAATTTATTAAATTCATATAAATTTTGATTTACTATTAACCTTTGCGTATCAACTACTAATAAAACCATTTTAATCACTCCTTATAAATTATCTTAGTTCCCTGCGAAAAATATCTATCATTGTCATATTCCTATCATATATAACAAAAACAATTTTTACATCACTACTCTTCATATTTTCTTTTAGCTGTGATGCAAACATACGTGAAACCTCTTTAGGATTATTTCCAAATACTCCGCAGCCAAAAGCTCCTAGTACAACAGCGCTTGGATTTTTGCTAAAAGCTAACTTTAATATTTTATTAATTCTTATATTCATAGCTTCGTTTATAATACTTTCACTAATTCCCCTTCCTCTTGCCACGTTAGCATTTACAGCAGGAGAGGTTATAAATGAGCAGAGAACAGGTTTATCAAGAAATTTGCCGCTGTCATCTCTAAAAATTGGCACATCAGGTGAGTAAATCATTTTATCTGAATATAATGGACTCCCCTGCTTTCTATGAAATTCATAAAACTCCGAACATTTTATAAGACATGGATATAGTGAAGAAGCTCTTGCAATACTTTCTTCCTGTGCATTAGCACCAGTTTGAAACCCTCCGCCAGGGTTCTTAGCAGAAGCAAAATTAAGAGCAACTATATTTCCACTAATTCCACTGTTTCTTAACTCTATTATTGTATTAATAGTAGTATTATTAACAATAACAGGTTTCAATTTATCAAAAGAACCATTTGAAGTTTTATTAGTTCCAAATTCTCTAATTAATTCTGTGCCTTTTACAGCCTTATTTACTAAGTCTTTTACGTCTACTTTTTCTTTAAGACTGTTAATATAATATCCATTATTAATTACAGCTAAAGTTTCATTAGCTATCTTCTTATAATATTGTCTCAATTATAATCACCCCACAATTATATCCAACTTTAATTAGTATAAAGATTATATAAATAATTTTTTTCTAGTACCCACAAAAATATTTTTGCAGCACCTTGCTCTTTTGCATGTTCAATTCAATCTTTGATTAGAATATTTTCTATACCTTGTCCTTGAAAAAAAGGCATCAATATAAAGTTCAAAAATTTCCGCAAGCCTTGATGCATCTTTTTTTTCTGCTTTTCTAATCATATTAATATCTCCTACTATCTATTAAAGGACCCAATCTCAATAAGATTTCCTTCTGGATCTGCAATATAGCATGTCCTTTGACCCCAAGGCTCTGTTGTCGGTTTCATCACTGATTTTGCACCTTTAGAAATAACATTTTCATATGTCAAATCAACATCTGTATGCTTAGGAACGCTTAAAGCAATCTCATAGTGACCATTTATCCCCTTAGCATAATTAAATCTGTTATTTGTCATATTTTGAAAATCATTTCTTCCATAAAACATGAATAATACTCCATCTTTTTTAAGCATTACATTGGGTTCTTTTCCATCCCATTCTATTTCAAAGCCAAGGACATTTTTATAAAAATCAACCATTACCTTCATATTGACAACAAATATTCCAATACCATCTAATTTCATTTTAAATTTTCCCTTCAATTAAAATTTACAGTTTCTCTGATAAAAATATTTCAATATCATTCTTGTCCTTTTTATCAAAATCAAATTTAATTTTATTATCATGCCTAAAACCACATGACTTAATTGGCACATTCATTTCAAGCGATGTTTCATTTTCAAACTTATAAGCTTTTACATCCTACCAACTGTGGTAAATTCCAAAGCTTAATACTCCATTTTTCCAATTTCATTATCCGCTCTATAATGCCCCCCTGTATCAAAGTTAATATTAACATCATAAAGCATAAATGAAGTATATCCATATCATGTACAATTAAAAATATTCCAAATATAAAAATTGTATCTACTATAAGGAATATAAAAACATTTCTAAGTCTTTTCCTTGCACTAGGTATTAATTTAAATTTTGCATATCCAAATTGCCTCTTACTTTTATATGTATTATAAATATCTACAATCATAATAATAACTACAATTACCAATAAAGCCAACATAAAGAACTCAAGAACATCCGTGCTTCCAAAAACTTTAATTTCAGCCACCTTATATTTTGCCATAGCAAATCCCACAAAACCGCCTATTATTACCGCCATAAAAAAAAGCACAAGAAAAACTTTTCTCCATTTTTGCATAAAATTCTCCTCTTTAAAACATATTCACATCATTTATCTCTTCAAACCTATAGATTTCTTTGCCATCAACTTCTTTTTTGCCTAAAAACATATCTAACGGTCTAACCCATACTTTCCTATCTCCATAAAGTGCCTGATAAACAACCATATCTTCAAGCGTTTCTGAATGTTTTGCTACATAAAGGACTGAATATTCTTTTCCATTAAAATGCCTGTACTTTCCACCTATATTTATTTTCCTTTTATCCACTTATTTACTACCTCCTAAATTAAAAGGCTAACTTCTCCTTGCATAAGAATTATCTGATAATTAATCCCACCACAAAGAATATACTTTATATCCTTTCCCAAGTTTTGGTGCAAGTTTAGGTTGTCCATACATATAACCTTGTGAAATTTCACTTATTTGAAGATCCCTTACCCATTTTATCACTTCATACTCTTCTTCATCTGTAAGTATATATACTCTTTCTGAAAAAGGCCACATTTCCTCGTCTTCATCATGCTCCATTATTTCTACTAAAATGTCCTGCACATTTGGTTTATTTCTTACTTGCTTTAATATAGAGTAAAACTTTTCTATACCCGGATGATTTAATAGATTACATCCTATTGATCCTATATCATTGTTCCCCTCAAAAAACAATTCTAGCGAAACTACAGGTAATGAACTTTCTATTTCATCTTCTTGTTCATAAATTTTTTCTAGCAAATCCTCTCTCATTTTTATCTCCCTACATTTATCACTAACATTACCTATTAACTATACTTTATATATTAATTTTAAGCACTTTCTTATTTATTATCAAATCATTTCACAGTGCCTTTACATTATAAAAACTCCTACAATATTATTTAGCTCTACATTTAAAGGATTAAGTACCTAAACACAAAAAAGATATAATGAAATAAGTTAATACATCTCACCATATCATTTTTTACCATCAAAAAATCTATTTTTACCTGTGTAAAATTAAAATTGTCAACAAATTAATATTCCGCTTATTGCATTACCAATCAATTCCTTTTAATTCATCTGGTTTAGGTTTTCTTACATGTATAATCATTTCTCGTTCACATGCTCCAAATTTAAAAAAATTCTCCCGTGCCTGAATTAAACTAACATGATTGGCACCCCCATCGTATGCTAGATCCTTCAATTGGATTGGATCATCCTCCCAAAAGCATACCTCACAGATATCATAATTTCCATCAGGTTTTTCAGCAAATGTATAATAACCACAGCATGGACATTTATATTTCATTTCTAATCTCCTTTAATTTATAATATAAATTTCCTTAATGATTTAATGACTACTAAAATATCACTCCAGCAGTCATTACTAAGTATTAAATAATATCTTAATTTCTACTAACCTACAAATCCATCCTAACGCCGTAATCTTTAAGCCATTCTTTTCTTACTCCATAATCTGGAAGTACTAAGGCTAAAAGCTCCCAAAACTCTTTTGAATGATTTTTATGGTACATATGGCACATCTCGTGCACTACAATATAATCAAGGGCATTGGATTTAGCCATAACACATCTCCAATTAAACAGCAATTCATTTTTTGAAGTACAGCTTCCCCACCTCTTTTTCTGTTCCTTAATCTTTATATTAGCAGGCTTTTTATTGAAAAATCTGCTGTAGTATTTAATCCTTTCTTCTATTACCGCTAAAGACTTATCCCTATACCACTGTTCCATAGCCTTTTTTATAGCTTTCTCATATTTATTGCTTGCTTTAACTAAAAATTTACCACGATATAGATTTACTTCTGGTTTCTTTATATCTGAAACTAACTCTATTTGCAAAGAATAATTTCTTCCTAAATACATAAAGGACTCTCCATTAACAAATTCCCTTTCAATATGCCTGTATTGCATATGCTTAAAGGAATAAAGCTTTTGAATTATCCAACTTCCTTTACTTTCAACCTTTTTAAGTATTTCTTCCTCTTTTATAGCTATTGGAGCAGTAACAGTAATAATATTAGGTGGTTCTACAGCAATTTCCATTGTCTTTCTATTTTTAAAGATTACATCAAATGCTATATTTGTTGTTCCATATTTAAGCTCCAACTTCATTATCTGACCCCCGACATATTTTATGTTTAAGTACCAATCACAAGTTCTAAATTTGTTTATAATTTTCTTAATTTTAATCAATCACTAAATTTACAAATTCCCCTTACTTATATGCTTCTTAATAAATTCAACAATCAATGTAATTAAAATCGAAGTAATTACTACTAAAAAAACTGCTACAATACTAATATTCATTTCATTTTTATGCCAAAATATAACATTCAGTTCATCAGTTTTAAATAAACGTCCTATAAGATAGTACATAAAAGTAACAGATAATACAATTATAATGGCTTGCTTTTTATACTTAGGATTAATATTAATTAACAAATTATATCACTCCTCGTTTGATAATACTCTTCTCAATAATTTACTATTGCTAAATAATCACCGCAAAATGCGTCTTTGCTAAATTTAATAACGGCTGTACCATATTTTTTCTACTTTTAAGTGGTATCTGTTTAAAATACTTTTTATTAAGTAGCATAAATATTGCTCTTTCTATATCAGAAGTTTTAGTTTGATTATTTGTCCAATCTACCACATAATTATCTACTACTACTTTATGCACATCTACAGCTATACTTTTAGACAATTCTATAATTTCACTGCTTACATAACTTTCTGCTTCTTCTTTTACAACATCATTTTGAGATTCTTCACCCTCTATATATTTTTTTACTACTTCAAAGAAAGCATATTCCTTTTCATCTAATCCTAAACCTTCAGCCTGAGATTTCGTTCCTTTTTCAACTTCTTTTTCAATAAACTCTTCAAGCTTCTTTTTTCTTTCAATCCAATCATTTGTAGTTTCATCAAGTATTTTTTGAAGCTTTTCCAGTAAGCTTGTATAAAACACAGGGTTGTCATCCATCTTCACACTAATTGCATGTTTAACAGCGTGTTCCATAGCAGAAGCCTGAGCCTCATCTGACTTTAAGGTATTAAGCTTTGCTTTAAAATCATCTTCAAATAATGTAATAGGCTCTATCCACTGAATGACTCCAAGGGATTTTAAATGTTCTTCTATTATTTTTCTTACCTTTTCACCGCAGTCACTTATATCAATTTCTTCCTCTGGACTGTATTTTGCCTTTGCCCCTGCCCTAATATAAGAAAGCCACTTTACATCATTTAAAATATTTGTTCCTACATGAGCTGGCAGTAATGATTCAACAGCACTTGAAAAACGCTTATACCCAATCTCAAATTCTGCTCTTTTATCCTTTGGTTCTAAAATATTTATTAATTCATCAATATTATTTTTATCTTTCCCAGTAAATAGGTTCATAACATCTTCTCTATAGGAAAGCATTTCTTTATATAAATCATCTACAGCCTGCATAGGCTCGCCCAAATCTTCTTTATCAAAAATAGATAAAGCCTCTTCCAAATAATCTGACACACCATAATAATCAACTACAAAACCACACTGTTTTATGATACTTTCTTTTTTAACCTCATTATTATCTAATTTACGGTTAATATCCACTGTGCAGGTTCTATTTACTCTAGCAATTGCTTGCAATAAATTATGTTCTTTAAGTGACCTATCCAAATACATAACCTGTTCAATTGGTGCATCAAAGCCAGTTAAAAGCATATCCTTTACTATAATAAAGCACAACTTATCTTTTTCTATAGGCTGTTTAAATCTATCTATTATAGTTTCCTGCTCTGCTCTTGTTGTAAAATGTTCTTTTAAATAAACAGGATCATTTAACTTGCCAGAAAATATCACTTTAACTTCTAAATCTTCGCCTATGATTTCCTTCATATGTTTCTTTAAAGCATTATAATATTTTACACAAGCTTCTCTGCTCACGCATACAATTTGAGCTTTAAAACCATTAGGCATTATATTATCCCTGTAATGTGTAAGTATGTCTACCGCAATGTCATTAATTCTATTATCATTTTCAATTATTGTTTTCTTATTAGCATATTTTTGCTTTATTGCTTCCTTTTCTTCATCACTTTTATCTTCAAAAGCTTCATCAAACAATTCATCCAGGCTTTCACCTTTTATATGAAGTTCTGGTTTTCTTCCTTCATATACTATTTTTACAGTAGCACCATCATCCACAGCTTCCTTAATTCCATATTTATCAATATATCCTCCAAAAGTTCTTGGAGTTGACTTATCCTGTTTATCTATAGGGGTACCTGTAAACCCAATAAAAGTTGCTTTAGGAAGAGCCGTCCTCATATTTGAAGCTGTATCTTTATATTGACTTCTATGAGCCTCATCTGAAAGAACAATAACATTAGGCTTAGGAGTTAAAACTTCATATGGTTTAATGAATTTTTTCTTAACCTTTATGCCATTTTCAATGACTTCTTTTTCTTCCGTTTCACTTTCAAACTTCTGAATTGTAGTCATTATTATTTTAGGCTGTGCCTTTGACAAAAGCTCCTTCATTACGGATATCTTATCTGCTCTTACTGGTGTTGTAATTTTAGATAAAGTTCGCATAAAGGTTGCGTAAATTTGTTTATCCAAATCAATTCTATCTGTAACAACAACTATAGTAGCATCACAAAGTTCCTTGGTTCTTTTTATCTTTCTTGCAAGCATTACCATGGTTAAAGACTTTCCTGAGCCCTGAGTATGCCAAACAACTCCACCCCTTGATAAGGAATCTTTACCTTCATTCAGTCTTTTAATTGCCTTATTAACAGCTCTAAACTGCTGATACCTGGCTATTTTTTTAACAGTTACATTATTATCCGTTTCAAATATTATAAAATTCCTCATGATATCAATGAGATTTTTCTTTTCTAAAATTCCCTGAATGAATAAATTTTGTCCATTATCCTCCACATCTTGAATCTTGCTCTTTAAAACTGGGTATGGGTCCTTCCACTCTAAATAATGATTATACTTTGAACTGATTGTTCCAACATAAGCATGATACTTATTAAGTATTCCTGTAAAAAAGTTAGTATAAAAAAGCCTTGGGTTTCCTTCTAAAACGCTTTTGTCTCTTTCGTTCATATACCTTCTAATTTGCTCAAAGGCTTCTTTTTTGCCCATACTTTCATTTTTAGTTTTCTCTAAAAAAGGAGACTTACACTCAAGAACTGCTACAGGAATTCCATTAACAAATATAACTATATCGGGATAAATGCTTTTTCCAAGCTGAGTTTTAACTTCAAACTGCCTTGTAACTAAAAAATCATTGTTGGCTGCGTCCTCCCAATCAATAAACTTCACAGTCTGAGGTTTCTTTTGACCATTTCCATAAATATCTTGGTCAACAGTAAAATTCAAATCTACTATGGCCTCATAAATTTTTTCATTTATCTCTAAAAGGTTTGTCCCTAAATTTTCTGCTCTACTTAAAAATCTAACAGCCTTGTGCAAATTTCCTTCATCAATCCATGGATTTAACCTCTTTAACGCTTTTTCAAGTCTTCTAACTAATACAACCTCAGTTAAAGAATCACGTTCTCCATTTTCAGGGGTTAATTCTTTTCCATGAACAAAATCATAATTTAAAATATCTTTTATGTATTTGATTGCAGGAAGCTCTACGAGAGTTTCTTCATTACCAAAATACTCATTCATTTTTTATCACCTTATTTCCCAATGTCCTAACTTTTCTATCTCATTTCGATGTTAAATGATGCTGTACTATATATCAAATTATTTTTCATTATTATACTTGCTATATCTCTATATGAAATATTATATTTTGCTTTTAAAATTAATAACTCTCTCCACTTAATTGGTCCATTCTTTAACCTTTTAAGCATCTCTTCTTCAAACCTTTCATTATATTCATATGTTACAAACTCTTCTATAGAGGTATATCTATCAGTTACTAACATTCCATATCCATTTTCTTCACAAAATTTTCTTAATACATAATATTTTTGAAGGTTCAACTCTAATACCATGTTAAATGTAGGTTTTACTTCTATTACTGCTCCTTTTCCATCATCTAATACACAAAAGATATCTGGTGTATAATTTCTTTGTTTTAAATAAAAATATGGTATTTTAAATGGTTGAGCAACATAGAATAACACTTTAGGACTTTCCTCTAATAATGATAATATCTCTTTTTCAAGTTGAGATTCATATTGAATTTTTTTGCCCATTTTATTACTATAAAATTCTCCACAATAACCATCACCGTCAAAATTAACTTCTCTTTTAGGCGTAATTTTTATATAATCCTCTTCATTTAAGTTTTTAACTTTACTAAACCAAATAATCTTATCTTTAATCCTCTTATTAAACACATTAATTTGATTTTCCATCTTTTTATCCGCTTCAATTTTTCTATTTAATTCATAAATGTATTTATTATAAGTATTTTTAATATTTTCTTCATATTCTTTTCCAAAAATCAATTCAGTAAGCAAAGTTATAAGTACATTGATATTTAAAGACTCAAAACCAAATATTAAAAATAATACAAACCTTTTTTCAAATTCACTTTCACCAGGCCTTAGCAATTTATTTGTAAATAACTTTAACTTAAGGAGCTCGCTATTCTTATACCTTCTACAAAAACCACTGAATTTTCTATTAGATTTTTTTACAATTTGACGAACACTCTCCCTACCTATATCATATCTATCTCCAATACTTTGCAAAGTTCTTCTTTCATAACCACCTAAATTATATCTTAATATCAAAATTTCAATATCTCTTTGCTTCATTTTAGTAGAATTTATTCCATCAATCAGTAAGTTGATAAATTCATTTGCTAATAATACATATTCTTACTTTAAATCTTCACTAACTTCTCGTTCTAAGTTGAAATATTGATTAATTTCATTTGTAGTTATATTAAATATTCTATACTGTTTAATTAAGTCTTTTAGCTCACTACTAATATTTGAAACTTTTATAGATTTCATTAAATCATTAAACTTTTTTACTTGTTTCATCTGATTTGATGGATTTTCACAAAATTTATATTTTGTATCATAACAGTAATCTAAAAATAACATAAATTCTTCATTACTAAAAATTTCTTTAAATACTACTTCTTTTCCTATAAGAGTGTTTTGTTCAAAAAATAGCTCATCTGCATTTTTTACATTAGAATTAGTTTTATCAAGTATATCCTCCTTGGTAATTAATTCCTCTTTAGATGTATCCATAACTTGTTTTTCTTCACTTAATAACTGATTTTCTAATTTATCTACATTTGATAACCTTGTTGTGATATCTTTTACAGGTATACTTTTTATATTTCGTTCACAATTCTTTATTGACACTTTATATTTACTTAATATTTTATTAGTTTCAACTTTATTGTAATGTTTCTCATCATTTTTTTCTATTGTTCTAATTATATCTAAATCATCATCTGAAAGTTCTAAATTAAATAATGCTTTTAAAGTATATTCTCTAACTTGTGGATATTCATCACTCAAATTATTTACAAGATATGCTTTAGCAACATTACAATCTTCTCTATATTTTTTTGAAAGTTTATTTATAGCTGAAGCTGATAATCTTTTTTCATTTTCAGTTCCATCTTTAATATACTTTATTAGATGTCTAATCGCTCTCTTATCTCCCGTTTCCCCAAGTTCATATGGAGTCATTTCTGAATAATCCATATTTATTTCACCCCATTCAGATAAATTGAAAACTTTTTATACTTTAACCCTAATTTTTCCTGTCAAAAGTTTCTGCATAAGCCCCTTTTTAAGTTCTTGAAGTTTTCCTTTTTTAGATTCATATTGGGATATTTGGTCATCTACAGATGATATAATTGATGATATTTGTTTTTGTTCCTCAATTTTAGGAATTGGTATCATAAGTTTTTCAAGATTTATTCTGCTTATTCTTTTTCTTGTAGAACCTTGTTCAAATTGTACTACTCTTTTTAAGTTATAATCTGAATTTAAAAAATAGTTTATAAATCCTGTATCAAATCTATTTGTGTCTACTTTTACTATAGTACAGTCAACAGCAGTAATCATTAATTTACTTAATTCGGGAACTATACAAGCTCTTCCTGTAGGTTCTGCCATTCTACAAATTAATATATCTCCTGGTTCAACATTCTTACATTTCAGATCTTCAAAAGTAGCTTCTGATACAAATTTTTTATCACCCTTGTCAATAAAATTTCCTACTCCTATATTCCCTGTTTGAATTAATCTAATTCCTTCATCTGTTATGTATTGTGCCTCAATCCAATCGCCATCTATAAAAGAATTTTCTTTGCTTCTATCACTTACTTCTAATAGAGGTCTAACATCCCACTTCTCTGGTATCCTTCCTATCTCCGTATCCTTAAACCTACTATGCCCAATTCCTTTTGTAAGAAGCTTCTGCATAACCCCTTTTTTAAGTTCCTTTGTCTTTTCTATAAGATTATCAGTTATTTCTATTTGGTCATCCACTAATGAAAGAATATCCGCTATTTTTCGTTGTTCTTTAATAGGTGGTAGTATTATACTTAATGATTTAAAAAATGATACTCCTATAGTTTTTATTGTACTTCCTATGCCAATTCTTTTAAATAATGATTTCCTATTACAAAAATCATAATATAAATATAAATTATGCAAATTTTCTCCACATACATAATTAATAAAATGCTGACTCGTTGCCATTTTTTTATCAGTAACGCCAACTTTGCCCACCGTAGCATCTCTTGATAGAACTACAGTACCTTTAGGTAATATAACTGCTGATGAATTGCTTATTCCTGCTTCAGTTGTATAATCCGTTGTTTCACTTATATACCGTTTATCTAACCTTTTAGTATCTTTAAGGGAAATCCATGGAATATCCCCATTCCAATATTCAGATATTTTTTTATCAGGTGTATGACCTGATAATCGTTGAGCAATATTTTCTAAACATTCTACATTCCAATCAACTGGTATTTCACCTAACTCCGTCATCTTATATCCTTCTCTAACCTTTTTCACCGCCATCACCTACCTATTACCATTAGTCACTTTCATTTTATCTAAATTAATTACCGCTCCTACTTTTTTCATAAAATCCATCCTTACTTTTAACTTCTTAAATCGTATCAAATCCTAATTCTTCTAGGTATCCATTAAGCTTTTCCTCCGAGTCTGCCATCTTCATCTTAAGTTCCCTGATGTCTTGCAATACTAAAGGAATATCCACTTCTTCCTCTTCTTCTGTAGTATCAACATATCTACTTATATTAAGGTTGCAATCATTTTCCTCTATGGTTTTTAAATCAACTACACTTGCATACTTTTCTATATCCTTATATTCATCAAATGCTTTAACTATCTTTTCAATATCTTCATCTCTAAGTTTATTTTTATTCCCCTCTTTAACAAAATCATTACTGCTATCTATAAATAGAACCTTGTTTCTTCGCTCTTCAACCTTGTTCTTATTAATAACAATTATAGCTGCTGGAATACCTGTACCATAGAAAATGTTTTGGGGTAATCCAATTACTGCTTCTATTAAATCATCTTTTAAAAATCCTGTTCTTATTTTCTGTTCCGCTCCACCCCTAAAAAGAACTCCGTGTGGTACTACGGAAGCCATCTTGCCCTTTTGATTTAAGCTCGCTACCATATGGGATACAAAAGCTAAATCTCCATATGACTTTGGTGGCAATCCATAAGAGAATCTATGAAATTCATCAGCACTTGCTTCTTCAAGTCCCCAATTCTTTAAGGAAAATGGAGGATTGGCAAGAACTCTATCATAGGTTTTTAACACTCCACCCTCTGTATGCTTAGGTTCTCTTATAGTATCTCCCTTTTGTATATCCGCTCCCTTTGCACCATGTAAAAGCATGTTCATTTTACAAATTGCCCAAGTAGAAAGATTTATTTCCTGACCATAAAGAGATACATTTTTATAGTTACCACCGTGCTCTTTTATGTATCGAATACTTTGAATGAGCATACCACCAGAACCACAAGTTGGATCATATATTCTATCTCCTTCTTCAGGCTTTAACAAATTAACCATTATCTTAACAACTTCTGTAGGAGTATAAAATTCTCCACCTTTCTTTCCGCCTTCATCTGCAAATTGCTTAATTAAATATTGATATGCATCTCCTAAAATATCTTCTGATTCGAGATATTCGTTTGAAAGGTTCATGCCGTCAAAAATAAGAAGTAATTGACTGAGTTTCTTATCAGGTACACGCTCCTTATCATTGTAATTAACTGTAGTTAAAACTCCTATAAGTTCACTATTTTTAGGCTCATCTTCTATTGCTTTAAATGCTTTATCAAGTTCTGGGCCTATATTTAAATTTAAGTTCTTTAGTTTATCCCATCTTGCCCTTTCTGGTATATAAAAGGTTTCATAAATTGAAGGATCATTAAGAAGCTCTTCTATTTCTTTCTCTATCATGCCCTGCTCTTTAAATTCATTAAATCTTATTTCTCTTTCTGCACTAAATTCGTCATTCATTCTCTTTAAAAATAACATTCCAAATATGTAATCCATGTATTGAGTTGCCGATAATTCTCCCCTTAAAACATCTGCACACTCCCATAGTTTTGATTCTAATTGCTGTAATGTCAATTTTTCCATAATCTTTTCTCCTCGTACATATATATTTAATATAAAATTATAGCCTTCTAACTTACTTTATTTTACCACAATCTTGTATTTTTTTGTCTACATAGTATAGAATTAAGTGAATTAATATATTAGTTTAAATTATATTAAAAAGCCCTGTAATATATACAGAGCTTCATTCTAAATTAACTTATGACTTATTAACTTGACTACTTTGACCTTAACACTATTTCATTCCTCACCAATCATGTCATGGACTTTCATAAATCTATTTTTATTTTTCCTTTATAAATTATATCCCATTATTTTTAACCACTCCTCTTTATACTTTTCTTACTTTATCATCTTAAAACCAGCATATTTAATTTAAAGCCCTGTAAGCCTTTTAGCTTCTCGGATAAAACTTACATATTGGCGACTATTACCTTCAAGTATTAAATTTATACTATCCTCTTCAACTTTATATAATCTAATAGAACAATTACACACTTCTACTACATAATTTTCTTTTTCAACTAAATTTTCTTTATCTACCTTTAAAAACTTTCCATTAAAAGCAAATCCATTAGTTTTTGTATCATCAATAGAAGTTAACAACTTTGCAAAATGCTTATATTTTCCACGATGATAGTTACTACTATAACAACAATCATGGACATATATTACCTGCTTATTCTCTCTTTTAGCGTTTATATGTTCAACAACTTCTTGCTTAAGTTGCTGTAACTCTTCAATTGTAAGTTCATTGAAATTAACAATAATATCATTTAATTTTTGCATAAAATCATCTCCTCTTAACTTTAATATTCAACATAAAATTCTTCAACTGCTTGTCTAAATTCGTCCAATTCTAACATACTTGCTAATAGGCAAATATGATATTCCTCATTATATACCCCATTTTCTATTGCTCCACCAAATCTGTCATTTTTATATGATTTAGCAATAATAATTTCTGTATCCTCTAATTTTTCTGTATCCTCTACTACTTTTACAATTCCAATTTCTAAATCTAAAAAGCATACTGCTCCGCATACATTATATATTTGCTTACCTATAAGGAGCTTGGCTAATTTTTTAAGTGACGTTTCTTCAACTATTTTTATTGCATTTTCTTTCTCAATAACCTCACACCCATTTATTTCTATCTTTTCTTGTACTAAAGAAACATATCTCTCATATTTTATTGCGTCATCTTCAAGTTCAAAAAACACCCCATGTTCTTCTGAATATTCAACGCCATCCCACATTCCTTTAGCTTTAAAATTATAAATATGGTCTGAAAAGAATCCATCTTCAACAAAGAACATACTTTTAATTATTGCTCCAAGTTCTATAGCTTTCTTTATATTTATATCTTCCATATCTATATCTTTATTAATATCTACCAACATATTTCCATCAGTTAAAAAATAATATGTCTCTGCAATATGTTTTCCTTCTATAGCAACTTCAAGTTGCTTGGAATAAAAATTCAATTCTCCACCAAATGCATCTGTCAATTGTAATACCTTTAATTTTTTCATAATTTTCATCCTCCGTTTTTTCATTTGTTTATATTTAATAATTATTATTTTTATCTTTTGCTTTAGTAACTTCTAATTATGCTTTGTACTTAAACTCCCAACTCATCAACACTCTCATTAATTTAATCATCCATTAACTATGCGCTTTTATCATTAGAAATTAACCCTACTATAAAATTATTTATAGTATTGTGGACAATATATATATTCTTACCTATATAACCCCTCTTCTTATCAATAACAATGTTCTCTGATATATAAAAACTCCCCACTTGGATTTACAACTACATATACTATGTCCCAACTACAATCTTCATGTATGTCCTTGCACGAAAACATCCCGATTGTATCGCACTTTACAGGCATTCCAGTTTTCATTGCTTCCTCTTTTTTTATATTATAAATTGCATCGCAATATTCAATAATTTCATCATCTGTATTACATCCACTTTTTCTTGCTTCAATTTCATTCTTTGATGGCTGTAACATCCAAAATTCTTTTGACGTTAATACTTTATCTAAAGAAGACATTTTGTTATATAGAACACTACATTCTCTATCTTCTTTTAAGTCTGATACTATGCCTACAATTCCTTTCTCAATAAATGGTTTAAAAGCTTCAAATATTTCTTCCTTACTACTTGACATAATATTCTTCCTCCTTGTTATTTTAAAATCATAAGTTACTACTTTTATTTAATATAAACCTTGAATATGTATCTCTACCATATCTCTTAGCAAATACTATCTCATCATTTGCATCTGTTTCTATGCAATTACAGTACCCTACACTAAATGGAAATTCCACTTTAATAATTTCAAATGATTTATGCAAGTGATTAAATTTACCCTCAACTTCACATAGTTCTATTAATTCCTTCCAATCAACTACGAAATCATTTTTATGTGCCTCCATGTGTTGTCTGCATTTATTACTTAATATAATTTTCATTTGTTTTCCTCCACTTTCTTAACATTTTTTATTTACTCATAGCACCACAAATTTAATTACTACATGTTTCAAATCACTATATTTAGTGCATTATGAAACATGTACAATTTAATAGTTAAGCTGACCAAACTATCTATGCTTAGCTATAATAATTTACCTTTTATTTTATGCTTCATCTATGTCATTTGAGAAATACTCTTCTATAGCTTCTGTTTTATCATTAGCTTCTAACCATTCATAAGCTTCTTCTTTGCTAATTGGTATTATTGTAGAAATTCCCCAAGTTTGATTTTCATTTGATTCTGAATACTTAGTTAATGGTCCACCAGAGCCACGTAAGAAATAACTACCTTTTCTTGTTCTATATAAATATTCTTCACAATACATAAAGTCATCTTCTCCTAATCCATTCCAGTATTCTGCGATTAATGTTGCTGTCTCTGTATTGTATACCTTCTTTTCAATTACTTTTTTCATATTTCATTTCTCCTTCGTAATTTCATACTAATTTTCCTACTTAATGCAAATCTATTAAATAGATTATCTATTACTCTGTACTTTTGCAGTACAATATAACTATTCATTAATTTACCAATGTCTTACTTTCAATAATTGCTATCATCACTTAATCTTACTAAGATAGATCTTAGCTCTTTCTACATTTGTACGAAATTCTTCAAAACTTCCACCTCTATATAAATACCACTTAACAGCCTCTTCTTCAGACATTGGAAGTATATCATCTTGCTCATTTTCTTCTGCTTCTTTATTTCTGAAATACAAATTTGAATTTACTATTCGTACACTATCGCTAAGAAGGTTAAGAAAGAATTTATTATCAACTGAAATATATAATTCCTCATATTCAATTTTCTCTTCACAAAATTCAATATACACATCCGTATATACTTTCAAGCTATACGATTTATTTATGTCATATACTCTTCTATCTTTTACATAACATAGTAAAGGAGATGTAATATCATGCTTGTCCCATATTAATTTATCACCAAAATATTTTAGTATTACATCTGTCGCAACTCTACTTTCCAAATATGCAATAACTTGTTCATCATCCATCTCAACAACACATTCAGGTTCACTAATATTTATACCAATTTGACTCAAGTAGCTATCCCTGGGTACAGCAATGTGAAGAGCATACTCATTATTATTTATCATGTACAACATTTCAAACTCTTGGATACCCAAAAAACTAATTTTTTTATTTGCTTTATAAATGTCTTCATATATTACAGAACCGCCATTACTATAAACTAATTCCTGCAATACTTTATTTATATTGTGTGTATATATTTTAAATTTTTTATTTTCTACTTCTTTAACATTCTTATAATTATTCATTTCTATCTCTCCTTTTCTATTTACCAATATATAGAAGTTTAAATTGAATTAATCTTCTATATATTGATTTATGCAGTTTAAATCTCATTATCTTTTCAATTTTAGATATGTAATTCATCAATATTTTATTGAAAATATCTACATATTGATTTATAATTTGTTTGGTTAATTTTTTATTTATAGATTGAGTTAATACTGGAATATTAGCCCAATCTTATTTTTTATTTTTAAAATTAATTTATTCAAAATATCTCTTTAATTATTTTTTCTATCTCTGGTGAGCCATACATATTCATTTCATTTACATTTTTCATAATTTGTTCACTCCTTTTATATTATTTTTTATTGAATTTTTTGATTATTTATATACTTTATTAGCTTGTGATAGTATCAAGAAAATTTAAACGAATTTTTATTTTTAAAGTACCTATTGTATCAAGAAAGCAAAAAAACGAATTTTCATTTTCAAAACATCAATCAACAAATACAGCACTAACAAACCTGTAGTAATAATATTTATACCTATACTACACTTCATGTTCATGCTATATTCAATTGTTAAAAAATGTTTTAAAAAATAAAAATTCGTTTTAAAAAAATATTCTAAATATTAAAAAAATGTTTTCTTGATTACTTTAAATAAATTATATCATGTCTTTCCATTATAGTCAACTATAAACTTTATATTTTATTACTTATTTTTTTTAGCGTCAATGATGTTGAGAAGTAAACTTCAATCATTTTTCACTATTAAACTCTTAAATTCTCAAAATACATGCACCATTCTTAGATTATTGAATGAGACCTTATTTAATCTTGATTATTTATAATAAAAAGATTTCCACCTAAGATATCGCCTTATTTGCCATTCTTAACTTTTCCACAATTTTCGAATTTCTTTTTCCTTCTTCTTTTCTATTTATGCTCTGAAGAAACGCGTTTCTATCTCCAATAAGCACCACTTTTTCCTTAGCTCTCGTTATAGCTGTATATATAGTATTCAAATTAGCCATATACATATTCTCTTTACTAATAGGAATTAAAATCACTGGATATTCACTGCCTTGGCTCTTGTGAACAGTTATACAATATGCTAATTGTAATTGTTTTATAGTATCGTTGTTATATTCTATACTTCTATCATCAATTTTTACATTAAATCTTATCTCCCCAGTATCTACATTATTAGTAACTCCATTCACAACTCCAACTTCTCCATTCATCACTTTTAAATTGTAATTATTTTCTAATTGAATAATTCTATCGTGATTCTTTATAGTTCCATCACTTTCATCTTCCCTACACCAACTTTGTATTTTTTTATTAAGCTCTTTTACGCCAACCATACCATCATTTACCGTAGATAAAACCATAATATCATTTAACGAATAATCACCATTAACACTCAAAGAGTCAATCATTGTTATAAGTGTGCTTATAATCTTATCATCTTTTTCATCTATAAATATAAATTCTTTATCATCAAACTCTATGTTATTTTCCCTCTGTGAATTGTCTATTAATCTATGGGCATTTTTTATTATTAAACTCTCTTTGCTTTGTCTATATACTTTTTTTAATATAACAACAGGAACTTTTTCAGAATTAATCAAATCCTTTAAAATAGAGCCCGCTCCTACACTCGGGAGTTGGTTGTAATCTCCAATTATTACAACATTAGTTTTATAATTGGTATTAGTAAATAACTGAGAAAATAAATACGCATCTACCATAGAAGCCTCATCTATAATAAGGAAGTCACAATTAATTGTGTTTACTTTATTCTTTTTAGCATCTCCAACAAAAAGGTTTAATAATCTATGTATAGTTGTCGCCTCACGTCCTGTTGTTTTGGAAATTTTTATGGCCGCTTTTCCTGTAGGAGCTGATATTTTCACTTCTGCCTTTGGATTTATCACATTAATTATAGATAATAGTACTTTTATAATCTCAGTTTTTCCAGTACCAGGTCCACCAGTTATTATAGAAATTTTACTTGTAATAGCCGTAACTACAGCTTCTTTTTGTTCATCACTTAACTTATAATTTTTTAGTGCTTCATGTTTTAATACCATGTCACCATTTTCACAAAGTCCATTCATCTTTAAAGAATTCTTAATTCTATCTATTATATTTTTTTCTATGCTGTAATAATCTTCCCTATATACAGCATCTCCCTCTATAATTATCTTTCCATCTATATATAAGCTGTTTAATGCATCATAAACCATTTTATTAATGTCATCAAATTTATTATTATATATATTTGTTTTGTTTATAAATCTCAGTAATTCTTCAGCTATTTTATCTTTGTATGTAAATATATTACCTTTTTTCTCTATTTCATTATTTATAACACACATTACTCCCTGTTTAATCCTGTTTTTATTATCAAAAGGCAATCCAAGATTTAATGCTATTTTATCTGCAACACTAAAATTAATATCACATTTATCACAAATATAATATGGGTTTTCCTTAAGTTCATTAACAGCTTTACTGCCTATTCCTTTATAAATTTCATTAATTAATAATTCTGTATCATCCAACATTTTTATTTGTTGTAAAATTTCTTTTAATCCAATATATACTTGCAAGCACTCTTTTATCTTAACAATTGTTTTTTCATTTATACCTTTTATATTTAGCAAATACTTATTATCATTTAATAATAAATCCAACGAATTATCTGCAAGCAATTTAACAATACTTTCGGCTTTTATAGTATTAATTCTTGCTACATTATTTTTAAGAAATTCCATTAACTTTCCTCTTTGTGTTTTTTCTTTAAAATCTATCCCCATTGCTTTTCTCCCCTTTTGACATTTGTTCACTGCCATAAACTGTTAAATAAAGAATTTTTCCTTTAATAAGAAAGTTAGAACTATATCCTGATTCAAAGTGATTGTCATGCTTATTTAACCAATTTATTATTTGTTCAGTACTTGTAAACTCCATGCTCTCCCAAAATCCGGTTATGGAAATTATTTCTTCCTTCGTAAGACCAGAAAATGTAGGCATTGTAATTTGAATAAACCCTGCATCATTTATACCAAATTTAAATTGCTTATTGACACTTATTTCCTCTTCTAAATCATGATTTAATCCTAATTGATTATATAATATATTCAAATCTTTTACTTTCTTATCTATAGCAATATATTTATTTATTATGTTATATATTGGATTAGATGTTTTGCTAAACATCATATCTAAAGTGCTTTTTTTTATATCCTTAGTCTCTAATTTTCTTTTAACTAAACTTCTCCAGCCATCAGCATTAAGATCTATATTTAGTTTAAAAGCATCATTAAGTATACACTGGATAATTTGCTCTTGCGACTTATAACTTATAATCATGTCCATCAAACGACTTACATAAATTGTATATACTCTACCACTTAATTCTTTTACCAATTCTTCTTTTGTATAAAACAATACTATCTCCTCCAGCTCAATAATCTATAGAGCTATAATATAAAACATCCTATTAAATAGTTTGACTTCTCTATATTGCTTGACTTTTTATTGAGGTAATTGCCTTTATATTAATACTCTACATTTAATCCTTTTTTTTTTAATTGTTGCTTGTGCCTTCTTAGTACTTTTTTCATTATTTAGATAAACTTCGTTATATACTTTTTCTCCAAGTATTTTTTTGCAAAGGTCTCCCGTCATTTTTGTAACTGATATTTTATTTTGTTTTAAATTTATAACAATTTTTTCCGCTTCATTAAAATCATTATCCGTATATCGCTTAACTATAAAATAATTCTGAAATTTATTATTTTTTTTCGGTTCCCTCCACATGTTGTCAGGAACTTGATCATTTCTAAGTTTTATAAGCAATCCTAAAATACAAAATACATTTATTATCTTAGAAAGTTGGCTTTGTGTCTTAGTCTTAACATTTAAATCAATCTTATTTTTCTCTTTTAATCTTTCACTTAACTCCCTTCCCGAACAAAAAAATACATTTTCCCCCATAAAATTGTTCATTGAATGATTTATATTTTTACTTCCCACTTCAAGTATTTCCTCCAAAATATGCAAATACCGATTTATATATTTATATAAATTTTTATATTTATTTTTCATATAATCTTTATCAAGCATAATTTTTACATTGAAATTATATTTTTTCTCTTGGTCAATACAATATTTAATTTTTATATTAAACAATGTACATAATTGCTTTATGCATTGATAAGTATCTTTTTCATCCATAATTATTTCATATAAATTTAAGATATCAAAACTTTCTTCTTCTACGCCTCTGTCTACTTCCTCATTTCTTTTAAAAAAGAGTTTATATTTACCATTCACCTTATTTATATATACTCTTTCATTTTCCTTCTTATATGTTACTTTATATGTCCACTTTTTAAACTTAGTTTGCTTTATGCTATAAAGTAGTATTGTTTTGCCATTTAACTTCAAATCTTCTATTGCTATTTTCGCTTCTTCTTCTGTATCACATAGTTTCCCTTCCAATTCTTCCACATTAAAGAATATCTTACTTTCAAACGGTACATTAAGTTTTACACCTATATTTAATATTTGCCTTATATCTAATGTCTTAAGTAACTCTACAGCTTCTTTATGATCATTAACAGTTACATTAAACGCATACTTATTCGTAATCATTTCCATATTGTTATCTATATATTTTTTATATAAATTATTTTTATCTACTTGGCTCTTTAGTTCTATAATTCCTTGCCTTATTATATTTCCAATCTCCTTTTTTACTTTTTTCTTCTCACTGCCATCTTGTACATCTGCAACTTTTTCTTTTAAGTTTTTTATCTTGTCTCTTTGGCTTTTTATCATCTGCGTACTCCTCATTTCATCATTTGTTAATTTATTGAAATTTGAATATATAATCTAACTAATAATATTAGGATTGCGAAACTAATTAGTTTTACAAACATTATATATAACAATAATAATTATAATAATATCTATAAAAATATACTATAGTAAAATTGCTTAATCAATGTTTACCACAATATTGTGCTAATATGGAAATATTTATTTTTTCCCAGTGAAAGTAGAAAATTTTAAAACTTTATAACATATTTACTTAATTAATAATATAAATAATTTTTTATTGCTTCCCCCACAATAATGGAGTTCGCTCGTACTTATTGTTTCTCCTAAAGGTAAGGCTTACTATTATATATAAATCTGCATTAGCAGATTCTTCGCTAAAATTAGTAATTACTTTAAGTTTTCTGGCACAAAAAATTTATGAGCTTATTTTTATATATATAAAACCTGCATAACAAGTTTGCTGATTTATAATAGTTTTGGTTGCATTATAATCGTTAGGCGATATATATAAATACACACACAATACTTTTTAATAGCTCAAAGCCGTTAGGCGATTGCTTTAATATTCACATACATTTAGGGGAAGAAATACCCACTTACATATTATTGAATTTATTCATTTTAAAGTCATTTACGTTTTGTATTGATTTAGTATAGTAATCATGCTAACTTAATGTATAAAAAAAGAAACCACTTGGGTTTCTCATTAAATATAAGTATTTAGACTCTGTTAAAATTGTGCATATTCGATTTTTAATGTTTTAAGCATTTAATGTGACCGATATTAATTCCTGTTACCTCAGAAATTGTTTCATCTCTTACCTTTCCAATTAGCTTTAACGCAATATTAATATCTTCTTTCATTGCCCCAAAAATCTCAGCTTGTTCAATCATTTTTTTACATTCACGTTCTTTCTGTAAATATCTTATATATAGCTCTTCTTCAAATTTGCTCATGTTATCTACGGAAAATTCTTCCACTATTCTTCCTCCTTCATAATTAAACTCACATTCTGTTTTTAATAAATTGCCTATATTATATTTGCAATAATTATATTAATGGCTACATATGCTCTATTAGCTTCATTGTTAACAATTTCATCTAAGTCAAATTTATTCTTCCTAAAAAATATAACCATTCGCTCCCATCATTAATCTCTTCATCTGTTTTATTCTCTTTTATTTTAAGAGTATTCTCGTATCTTCCATTATATTTATTTTCAAAGAACTTTATTTCAGATTGAACTGCTTCAATTTCATTTTTTTCGATATAGCGTCAGCAGAATACTCTATTTTCTCTTCATTATCTTCAAATAAAACATTAAATTTTATGTTTAGCTTTTTACTAATTACCCATAATTGCTCAATATTTGGAACAAACTCTCCACTTTCTAATTTAGACACTATTTCCTGGTTTGTTTGTAATTTATCTGCCAATTCTTTTTCAGACAGATTATGTGATATTCTGTAGCTGAATATCATCATCGCTATTTTGCACAGAATATCATCAAGTTCAAATCTTTCTTTCGCTTCATTAATTTGAAATTCGTTAGGAAAATCAATTACGTATCTTAATTTTTTCACATCCATTTTCTTCATATTTTGTTTCTTGTTACTTATATTTTCACTACATAAATATAAGTTTTGATGTACATATATCCTTTCTACGTTTTTATTATTTTCTACTAATATCCTTTATTGACTTTATTACATAGATACCAAGTACGGTTATACAAGCCAATCCAAATATTGCTACAATTAAAGTTGCTATTGTTTCAGACATTTTCATCATACCTCCTTTCTAAATGTAAACAGTTAAGGATTTTGTTGATTAAAGTAAATATAAAATAAAAATGCACCTGTATTTACAACAGATGCATTTTTTAATAACTTATTTATTTTTAAAGTAAAATTATCACTATTAAACATTAATATCACCTTAATATTTACCTTTATAATTTCTTTAAGTACATATATAATTAAATTCCTTTAATATAATTATACAATGTATATGCATTAGTATCAATATTTTAGTTAATTATCCTTATATAATTAACTTCATTTTAAATTAAAATTTTTATATATTACATACAAGATTATGTCTTACGCAGTATTGTAAATGTTCTGAAAGCTTAATCATAATAGAAATGTTACAAACATAACATAAATATTGCATTTGTAATGTTTATATTATGTAACAAATTCTTGCCAACACTTGGTCCTTTATTATAAATCCCCTAATTACTACAGCCTTTTAAAAATCCCTTTAAGCTCTTTAATTTTAAATTATAATTCTTAATCCACGTTTTATAAGCTTGGTCATCTAAAAACTTTCTCATCCTATCAATTTTTTTATTTTTATAAAAGGACTCTAATGCTAAATAATATTCTTCTTTGTTATAATAAAAAATATTAATTGGTGCAAGATTATTAGCTATAAGTATATAATTAATCAATATCCTCACCACCCTGCCGTCCTCACAGTTAATTATTTCCTCAAAATAACAGCAGAAATAACTTACTACATCTAAAGCAGTCTCCTCATTTATTTGCATATTATTGATATCTTGTACTAATTCATCTATACTCTTATATATATCTTTTGCCAACTTATTTCCTGTAAAGCAAAAGTAAACACGTTTAATTATATCCATATCTAATTTTTCTTTGATATTACCGTCTAATTTAATAATATCTTTATAAAGTTCAATATGCTTTTTTATTTCAATAATGTTTCTTTCACTTTCACTAAAATAATTTATTTTTTCTTCATTAACCACTGCTTCTACATCCACAAGTCTTACTTCATCATTTTCTATTTTGTTAGAGCAATAAATAAACTTTATGAAAAAATCCCTTAATGCTTCTTCTTTATTTTTTGTTCTCCATACTTTTACAGACTCACTATAATACATTAATTGCACTCCATAAATAATTATTTTACTTCAATATACTAAATCCCCATATAAAATTTAGCATTGCTAATCTACTATCCTTGAATTATTAATTCAAACATATGCTTTTACATTCTTGCATAGTAATTATATCACAACTATATTTCACAAAATTTTGCCTACCTTAATATTTTAGTACTATTCCAAATTATAAGGATTATGACTTTAAATATATAAGTAAAAAAAGGTGGTGTCGCATTAGAAAAAAATACGCTAATGCGGCCCTCCTTTAAATCATATATCATTTTGTATATTTTTAATCTCTTCTATTATAAACTTATGTAAACCATAAATATATTTTCTAACGATCCTGGAAAAATATTTCACCATTCTATTCTTATCTATATAGCTTAAAGGATTTATATAAGTAAATATCTTTAATGGATTATCATTCCAAGTAATCATATAATCCATATAATTGTCTATATCAGCTTTTTTCTCTAAAAGTTTATAATATACTTCCTTACCTTTTTTATTTGTAAATGTGGCTTCACAAACTAACCTATTACGCCTATCCCATGTTACTTTATACGTAATTTCTGCCATTCCTCCTCCTATAAAAAATGAATTCCCAATAATTTTTTTGTATGTATATAAGTTTATATGTGGAGAGTCCTCCCTTAACCTTTCCAAAATATCATACAATAAACGTTGTTTGTAATCATAATTCTTATATTCTATAACTTTTGCACTTATAGTTTCATCATTATTATAATTTTTAATTGCTCTAACTACTTTAAAATGATTGTTAATAGAATTAAGCTTACTCAAATTTTCTATTTGTTCTAAACAGTCCATATTGTTTACCTCTTGTAAAATTGGTATTACCTCAGAGTTAATTTCCAAAAAAATCAATTCTATATTTTTATTTTCAGATATTACTTCCTGTATTAGTCCCATAACATAACTTGCATTTTTAAATGAAGTAGCTCCCGCTACAATCAAGCTTTTATATTCTTTTGAAACTATAGATATTAAACTCTTAATTTGCATATAATGTTCCTTGTCAAAATCTTTCAAACACCAATCTATTAGCACATTTGTTCCATTCTTATCCACCCCACTTATATCAACTCTTCTTCCTTCATGCCATTTTTCAAGAGCAATCGCATCAAAATTAAGCTTTAACGTTTCTTCTAATCTTCTTGAGTTTAGCTTAGCCGAATATAAACTAAATAAATACTCTTTGTTACTTCCATTCTTACTCAATATCATTTTCCTCCCCTACAACAAAAGCCAGCATAAATTTTTATAATATCTATGCTGACTTTTAAATTAAGACTGTTTTAAAATTTTATCCTTTAATTCATCTATTTCGATGAGCAATTTTATTTGTGAATCTCTTGTATTCAGAAGAATATATTTTTCCAATTGCTTAATAATTTTTTGAAAGCTAAATTTTATATCTATATTGCTATCTTTCTCTGCAAATTTAAAATTACTTTTACTTATAACCTCATCCAATGTACATATTTCTTGCAAATTTTCATCTATGAAACAGTCTGGATAAAGTTCCCATATCAAAGTTGATGACAGCTTAAATATTTTACACAATTTAACAAAGTATTGCAGTGATATGTTATCCCTATTTTGATTTTCCAATCTGCTTATATAAGCTGAACTAATTCCTATAGCCTTCTCTAAATCACTCATGCTTAATCCCCTATCTTGCCTTACTTTCTTTAAAATCAAGCCAAAATTTTTACCTTCCATACTTTACATCAGCCTCCTTAGTAAATAGTTACTCTATAGCAACCCCTTTATTAATTAAGTACTACGCTTCTTAGCTTGTCCGCTAATTCTAATAACTCATATTCATCCTGCCTGCTTAAATTACATTTAATACAATATACTTCAAGGAATCTGACGATATCCCTAAGCAATAACTGTATTTCAACAGTCGCTATCTTTTCTGCAAATGTGTATGTGCTGTTTAATAGTAATTTATCAATCCCTTCCAATGCTTCATCATCTTGGTGACATTCTTCATCTACCAATAACTTCTCTATTGTTTTAATATCCAAATCCAACGCATTTCCCAATTTATTTACCGCAAAAATGGTTGGATTTCTTTTTTCTTCATTTTCGAGGCGCGATAGATAAGATTTACTCAAAGTGGTGATTTGAGACAGTTCCTTTAATGACATATTCTTATCAATTCTAAGATGTCTAATTAGCTTTCCAAAGCTTACATTTGTATCTTCCATTTTGCATCACCTTTCCTTTGTTAATCAACTGCATTAAACAATTCCTTTTTTATTTGTTTAATAATGTATTATATACAGTAGCTTCTGTTTTTATAAATAGTATTTTGGTAGATACTAAAATTGTACGTTATGTTCTTCAGCAAAAAAAGAATAAAAAAAGGCTGTCACATTAAGAATTTTACATACAACATATTACTTTATAAATCAACTGATAATGCAATATGTTGTAGAATTTATTCTTATTGTTACAGCTCTCTATACTCTGACTTTATAATAGCTACAAAAACACTTCTATGTGTAACTATCTTTATCTTCTTTTTTAAAGGTATACCCTTGCCTTTCTAAAAAACTTTTTAAATTACTGTTTTTAGATTTATCTCTCAAATTCATAAATATTTCTTTATCATTTGTATTTTTATATATTTTATCTTTATATATTTTTTAATATTTTACAAACATATTATTTTTTAATCAAAACTTTTTATATTATATATAGGTTTATGTTTTAGACCATGTGGTGAATATTCTGAAAGTTGCAAATATAATAGGAGTATGTCGTCTGTATTATTAAATATCCTATCTTCAACCGTTCATTTAAAATCTATTAGTAGGAAATTTTTTATATGCTTTCCTGTTTGTCAATAAATTATTTAAATAGAAGATAGCTTTATTTAAGCCCCTTACAATTTAATGGTTATTCTTGTATTTCTCCAACATAGCTTCTCTGTTCAATTATCTCACGCTCTTCCTTACTTATATATTTCGATGTACTAACTATTCTGGCGAATGATATATTCTTCGTTATTGTTTCATTTACGGTATTCCAAGTTACTACTTTCCCTCCCATAGACTCGGCTATCATATTCAAAAGTTTATCACAATCTAATTTATTATCATCCATAATACATCGCCCCTTCGTATTAATATTACTTGCAACGCTTATACCCTTCACAGCTTTTATTTGCAGATTGACGCTATATATTTTGTAAAGAATTCTCTATTTTCAAAAACTGCCTTCTTTAAATCCCTTACGTTTTCGCTTGCAACCGTCAAAGCAATTCCTATTAAAACTTTATATACCTTAATATCGTTAATTCCTTCCACCCAATTCCATGCTTGTCTGGATAGTAATAAATTATCTTTCTTAGTTACTCTAACTAATAATTTTACATAATCATCTTTTTTATCAATATCCCTTAATATTTCTATTATATTCTCATTGCTCTTCATTATATTTAATGCAAACTCTTTTACTTGCTTAATCAGCTCCTCAATCTCCTGACTTAATTGATGTTCAGCCGTATAATACATAAGTTCATCAAAATCACAAATTATTTTATTTTCATGCAATTCAATAGCGCTCTCAGAAATTTGACTAAGTTCAGTTTCCATCTTTTGGAGAGTACCTATTATCTCTATATTTTTATCCTCAACAAGTTTTCTTATATCTTGTACCTCTGGAAATTTATTATTTAGTATAGCTAACCCCTCTTCAAAAGGTAAGTACTTATTATTTAATCTTCCCAAAAAGCCCATATTCAAAAACATAAGACCAAATTGATGATATATTTTAGTAGGATTATCTGAGGACTTTTTCAATATATTCATGCATTCTCGATGTTTTAATGGAATAAACAGCCATGTATCTGCAATAGCCTTTACAAAATCAATTTCATTAAATTTTGGTCCTTCTTCCTTATAACAAAACAAATCGCTTATCTCTTCTAAAGAATATCCCATATTCAAATAGTTTATAAGTATTTTTTCAGCTCCAAGTTGTCCTAAACTTGTATAATGCTTTTTCAGCTTGGACATATAATATTTATTAATTTCTTCTTTATCAAAATTCTCAGCAATAAATTCATTTAATCTCTCTTCATTTTCTCCAATTTTTAGTGACATAAAGCTACCTAATACATTCTCCCCTACTAATCCATTTAACCTTGAAACTAACTCATTATAATCTGTCCTGACTGGTAACTGTATTGGAGTTTTAAGAATTCCATTTGCCCATTCTATGGCAATCTCTGCTTGTTCTTTTGTAACATCTCCATATACAACTGCTTTTCCTTTTAGTCTGCTTTCAATGAGGCAGGCTATTGCAAGAACATATATGTGATACTCCTCTCCCTGTGTTTTGCTGTTAAAGATTCTGCTCACTCCATTTGTATCATCATTTAAATAAAGTTCAAGAATATCATTTATATCTTTCTCGGCGTTTTTATTATACTTTTCTATATCTTCGTATAATAAAAATGTTTCTCCTGTTCTTTTTGTCTCTAAGTCTCCGCATACCCTCCAATATCTTATTTCTCTGTCCACATCATCTTCTACGATTTCCTCAGCCCTATCAATGAATATCCTCTCTATATCCTGTACACAATCTGTTTTTATACATGCAAAAGCATATGCATGTATTAGCTCCAAAGTCTCTTTATACACACCCTCCCAATCTTCCTTACTTATTTTGCTTGGCATAATGTCTAAATTAATGTATACTCCCATATTCTTCATCCTCCTTAGTTATTTTTAGTATTTTGCAAATATCCCTTATTATTTTCCTTAAGTCTTCCTCCTATCTAAAATATTTACTATTGTCAACGAAAAAATTAAGACACCCCAAAAACTTTTAGGATGTCTTTTTTAAATTTATATTTAATTTTACAAGATAACAGTATTTATCCATTTAATCACCTTAGTTAATTTTTTAGATATATCTCTCGCACATTAAAAATAGAGTGTGTACATCAATGGTGTTTTTTTACTTAGAGCATTTTCTTTCTACTCTATAATTTCATTATACAAATTATATATTTAAATAGCAATAATTAAATTATTCTTCTAAAACTGCCAGGATTATATTCTAATACCCAATACGTATCATATCTTATTAATACATATTTTCCTTTTCAATTACAGAAATAATGAATATTTGAGAGCCCATTTTATAGCCAGTAACAGCAAGGTCACTTTGAATCATAAAATCTTCATCTTCATCTATATCTTCTAACTCTTGTTTATTGTTATTTAAAATATATATAAATCCTTTATTAGTTATATCGATAAAGTATATTACTAATAAAATTTATAACAATCTCATTAATTTTTATTTACTTTATCTTCCCCTATAATAACAACCTTTTCTGGAATAACAATTATTTCTTTTTCCTCGTCTTTATAGAATTCATCTTCACTTAAATATACCAATTCTTCATCAAAAATAAATATAACATCATTAATATGAATTTTGCCATTAATAATCTTTGCAACCTTGTTAAATCTATTAGCAAACCACTTAGCTACATTCTTGTCTGTAGTCCACGAAATTGCTCTGCTACCTTTTGATGATTTAGATCCTACTCCCCGATAAATATTTATATACCCATTACAGTCAACTAAGCCACTATTCTTACGCTTTTCTAATAAATCTTTAGGTATGAACTTATAAATTTCTTTTATAAGTTTTAAAGGCAACTTTTGCAAAGCATAATCACAATTTTTATACATATATATATAATTTATAAACTTATCTTCATCAGACATTTTGTGGTAAAAAATATTAAATATTATAGGTTCAAATTTTTTATCTATATAAATACTAATATTATCATATTGTCCATTCTCATATGCTTTATAAAATTTATTTTCATATTCTAAAAACTTACTTTTAAACACGTCATAATCAGTAATTTGATAAGGAGGAAACTTATATAAACAAATTCCATCAAAGTATACCAATTCTGTCGCACCTTAAAATAAGGGAAACATATTAATATATAGATTATCTGCATTTTTACCTATATAATTTAAAATTTTCTTAATTCGCTTAATATCATTTATACTTTCTTCATCTTTAAATGAAAATTGTTCATTGCTACCTACTGCGACATAACCTACATTTTCCAATTTTGTATAACTACTCATTTGTTACCTCCATTGTATAAGTATAATATATAATTATATCGTATTATTTTAACTTATCCTTATATACTTCAACTCACTATTTATACAATTTTCTAAATTCTTTCAAAATTCTATTTAATGCCAACCCTGTTGATAGTCTATGCTTATAAGTTTTGGCTTCTAATTTATTATTAGTATCTACTTGAAAATATACCTCATCAGCTTTATTTATATAAGACTCAACCATTGCTTGATTACTTTCCACATAATATTCAAATGCTAATTTTTCTTCCTCATTTTCATAATATATTATTACTTCATCTAATCTATCTTTTGCATATACTTCTTCTCTATCCTCCGTGTCAAAGAAAAAACGCTGTAATTTATAATCAATACTATCTTTTAAGAAGTATTTATAAGCATACTTGTAATTAACACCAAACTCATCATAGCCTGCATACCCCCATCGTGGCACAGGTGTTTTATATCTCCCACTATCTAAAATTACTAATTGAAGCTCCTTTAGAATAGTTTCGTTATACTTTATTTTTAAATTTTTATACATGCATCTTGAATTCATTTGAGAGTATACATAAAATTCGCCTTTTCTTCTTTCGTACTCATCGTCATCATATTCTTCTACTAACTTAAATTCTGGTCTATAAGTATTGTAATAAGTATCATCATTTTGAACCCACTCTAATTTATTTTCTAATCTATTTACTATTTGCACTAATGGCGGTTGTGTTAACCCAAATCTCTTCTTCCAAAGCATTTCTATATTATGTATGCTTGAATTTTGATTTATTGGAGTATTTTTATCACCAACTCTTGTATATATGTATCCCTCTCTTATATTATTATACTTTTTACTCTTGCTTTTTAAATAATAAGGAACTAAATAAGAATTGAATATTGTTAATACATCAATTTCTTTATCTTCGATTTCTATTGTAGTTAACTCAATCTTCGGAATATTGTCCCCTGCAAAAACCGTATTCGAAAGTAAATCCAGTATTTCAGCTTGTTTCTTTCTATTTTCTTCACTCACTCCAACTATTTGCCCTGTATCAGATACACCGATTATTAAATAGCAATCCTTATCATGTACTGTATTGGCAAAACAAATAATATCATGTAAGAGCCTTTCATTATCTTTATGCCATTCTTGTTTAAAATCCCAATAATCACCCTCTGATTTACTGTCTATTAATTTCTTTATTCTTCGGAAAGTATCTTTTTTATCTCTCATCATTAACCCCTCTTATACATAATCCAATTTATAACTAATTTTATTATATAAAAAAGCAGTAGTCTTTGTAATATAATATATTCTCTTTTGACCTTAATCCTTTGAAATTCCCTTGAATTTCCCCTATCTATGTTAGCAAATAAAAAAATAGCTATTTACATAAATTAAGCCAGTGCTTTTTTATCACACTGGTCTTATTTAAGCCTGCTCTATGTATTCTTTTAGATAATATTAAATGTGTAAACATATCTCTTAATAATCCATGAAAATACTTTAATGGTATTGTAAGAAGTATAAGTATATTAACAAATTCCAAATTCATTTTTTTAAATAAATTACTTAATCAAAAACACCTTCTATCCATTTTTCCAAATCATACTGTTCGTTTAAATTTCCATATATGTTTACAGAATCACCCGTTTCAGCAGTCCTCCTTAAAATACCACTTGTATAGCTTATTAGAGTACCTACAGTTCCTTCTACTTTATTTTTCTTAATTCTATCAATTGTAATAGTTAATGCTTTTATCACATCATTTATGTTAAAATCATTTTCCCAATTTTCTAAGGATTTTATCACGGTTTCATTATCTTTTAATTCAGGATGATATTGAATTAAAAATTCAAGACTCTTTAATTTCTTTTTCTCTAAAAAATCAACTTCAAATGTTATATTTCCATCAATCAAAATTTCATTTTTTGTCATAAGTTCATAACATTGATCACACAGAGCTACCATGCTACCCAAATCGTTAATATTTTTATCAGAAGTTAAATAAGCAATTTTTAGCGGTCTTCCTGTTTCTCCACAAGTCATGCATGTAAAATCTTGTCTTTGAAAAATTAAATACTTTATATTTTTATTTTCATCATTAGCTACTGTTATTAATTTTTCTATAGCTTCTAAATTGTTAATTAAAATTTCAGGAATTAATATATAATTTCCTTCTTCACTTACTACAATAAAATTTCTTTTCATAAGTCTTCTGAGCATTTGCCTTACAACTATTATTTTCGTTTTATTTATCAAATCATAAACTAAAGGATCTTTAGGCATATACGCATATATAGAAATTTTTTCTGCTCCAAACGAAATTACTTTTTTGCCAGTTTGTCCATTAGCTAATTTAATTATTTTACTTAATAATATTTTTTCTAATCTATTACACGATTTTATTCGTGTTAAAACTTCTCTCCATAATTGAATATTATCCATCTTAGAAGTTGTTTGAAAAAAAGCTAAGGTTTTATTATTTTCACTATTTTCTATAATATCTTCTTTAACAAATATTATATCCTTCTCTTTTTTACTTTCTAATGTTTTTTCAATTAATTCTTGCTCTTTTGCTTTAATTGCTATCATCATGGCCGCTCTTCTTTTCCATGATTGAAATGCCTCAATAGTTTCTTCTATATTATTACTTACATAATTACACTTTTTACATCTAATCAAATATTCAAATGAATTATCCAACTTGTTAATATAAAGTTCTTCCTGACATTTAGGACATTTAATTTCTTCTAAGATAGCTTCACATTTCAAAATTTCTTCATCAAATTCTGCCTTTTCCTTAACATTCTTTGCCATTTTTATATCTGCATCTTCTTTAGTCAACAACTCAGGATATACTTGTATTCTATTACATTGTTGACATCTATACGTTAACTTTTCTTGACTCGACGAATTTATACTTACATTAATTTCAAATGAATTATTAAAACAATTACTACAATACTTTTCTGAATCATTGATTATTACTGGTATTATCAGGTTTTCAATTCTATTATATGGTATAGCGAACTCTTTTATTAAATTATCTATAGTTACATTATTATAATATGATTTTAAAAATTCCATATATCTATTAGAAGAATAAATTTTAATAATATCACTATATGCTATTTGCCTATTAATATTATATCTCTCTTTTAATAAATCAATAGATATATTTGGATTTTCCCAAAATTCCTCTGAAAATTTTCTAAAATTCTCTTCCAAATTATTTTGTAAATACCTTTCTACATTTGGTCGTTGTTTAAAATCATCTTTCAAACATTTAATGTAGTTACTAAAATCATAATTCTGTATATAATTATTTATATCCATATACATCCTCCTTAATATTATAAAGATTTATTTTGTATAATCTTATTACACCTCTTTACACATATAACTTCTCTCATCTTTATACAATTAGACAATATTTATGCTTACATGCACTTATCTTTTAGTCAAGTCCTGCTAATCTCATTACTTCTTTAAATACTCTATCAGCTCTTACATCACCTTTATTAATTTTCTCTTCAAACATTTTTTTAATAGTATTGTATTCAGTTGATCCTCCATTTACTAATATCCTTACTAAATTATCCATACCATATCTATATTCCAAAATTGCCTTATTCACTTTATCTTTATAATAATCATCATTTTTTCTATTATAAGCACTGTAACTTGAATTAGTTTTTTTCTTATAGCCATTCCAACTATAACTTTTTCCACCATACCCACCCTTGCTAAAATCATTTGTCTTTTTATAATTATTTTTTGCTTGGTCCGTAAATTGACTCAATCGTTCATGTTCTTCATTATACCTTCTTTGCTGTTCTTCAATTCTCTTTCTATTTCTTTCTTCCACTTCTTTTCTGCGAAGCTCCTGCTTAACTTCTGCTCTATGCTTTTCTTCTAAATATGCTTGTACAAATATATCAACCTCATATTTAAATTCTTTATCAAATTCACATTCTATATCACCATTAGGTAAAATTTTTATATCATTTAAACTATAAATTCTCCAAAATATTTTATCCATAATTATTTTATTAGTTTCTTTGTCACTAACTATAATTTTAGAAGCTATAAGAAATTCTTTTCTTTCAACATCTAAAACAAGCAACTTATTGCTATTATCATTAAGAAATAGCCTATGCTGAAACATGAATTCATACTCTCTTAATATATTTTCAAATTGATCCCTTTTACCACTGGCAATCCACAAATCTTTAACATTAATGCTTTTATAGAACTTCCTTTTATCCTCCCAATAGCTTATGCTATTAAGCTTCCTCTGAAATTCTATAGCTAACTTTTGTCCATCATTAAATTCAAAATATAAATCTGCCCACTTTCCATTAGAAAATCTACATCTCATTTCTGCTTTAATATCAGGATAATCTTTTATCATTAAATCAAATAATAACTTTTTTCCCTTAATATGTTCTTCTGATTCTTTTGAATACGAACACCCACCGCCAACTAAAACATTTTTATGTGAAAAGTGCGGAATTTTAACATCTCCAAATTTGAATACTATATCTGCTCCACAATCTTCACATTTTAATTCTCCTTGTTCACTTGCTCTTCTTAACATCTTTTCATATTCAACATTTACAACATCATTTTCATCCATTACCTTAAAAGCATATACTGCTTCCCCATTTAATCGGCATTTCTGCATATTACCACACCCCATTTTATTCCTAATATTACAATTATCTCATTAATATTTCACAAATAAAAGTATCCTTAATAATTTTTTATTTATGAATATAATTCAATAGATTTTTTCAATTTTATTCACAAAAAACAAAAATGAGGATTATCTCCTAATCCTCAATACTTGCCATATCTTATTAATATATATTTTCTTTTTTAATTACAGCTATAATGAATATTTTAGAATCCATTTTATATCCAGCAACAACAAAGTCACCTTCAAGCATAAAATCTTCATTTTCATCTACATCCTCTAACTCCTGTTTATTGCTATTTAAAATATCTATCAATTGTTTTTTAGTTTTATTTATTTTTTCTAACTTATCAATTATTTTGTTTTCTAAAACAACTTCAAATTCTTTGTCGTCTAAAATAATTTTTTCCATCAAGCTATTCTCCTTTATAACAAAATAGATACCAGTGTATAGATTCTCTCAGTTGCCTGTATTATATCGTATTTCATTCAATATCACATTCATTTTACAATAAAAATTTATTTTTAGTTTCTTTATTAATAAAATCTTTAATGAAAATATCTTCCAGCATATTTTTCAACTCCTTAATTTTATTACTTTGACTATCTAAAAAGCTTTCTACTGGATTTTTAACTATAAGAAATAATCCAAAAAACATTACTATTACTACAATTACTAATTTAGTTATTCTTATAGTATCGTCTACACTTATTTCTACCTTCTTAATTATTAACCCAAAGGAAAATGTTACTATTGGAAATAATACTGATTTTGCTATATCTACTAATGGCTTAAATATTTCAGTGCTAAGTTTATATGACTTTATTGACATATCACATTGCTTAATCAATTCTTGAATTCTTCCTGATTCGTATAATCGGAAATCGTTTTTTAATACATCTCTAAGTATTTCCATTCTCAAATCATGTGCTTTAATAATTTTCTTATAGTTTTTCTGATTTATTTTTTCAGATAAAGGTATTAGGATTATTAAAAGTATAATATATATTATTAAAGATATTGCTTGATATAGACCACTATGTTCTATTTTTATAAATGATACCGTTATATAAAATATAAGTGATATTAACGCCATTATTAAAACTATTGAAAACTTTCTATTTTCCTCTAAAAAACAAAAAAAATTAATTTTAGGTTTAATTATTTTTTTCTCTTTACCTTTTTCATTATAAGCATACATTATTAGCATTATATAGTTACTCATTTTTATTCTCCATTTCATAAAATCACAATAAATTTAGTTAAAATCTCTTCTTTAGTCCTTAACTAACTTTCCAAAATCACTTTTATCAGCTTCCACTCATTAACACCCTCCAACCATTTCCTTAATCATATCTTGATACTCGCTATTCCATAAATCCTCCCAAACCTTTTTAAGTGATATATATAATATTGAACCTTTTAAATTTTCATCATCATTTGAAAACATAATTACTATATTGTTACCTTTTAAATAAGGTTTAAGCTTATCAATCTTCTTATTTATCTTACCATTATTAGTATTATAAAAAGTTACTTGTCCATAAATCTTGTTTCCAGCATAATTAACTCCATATATATCAATATCACGCATGTTATGCCCAGTCTGTAATAATTGATATTTAATTCTGAGATTGCTTGGACACAATTCTGATCTAAGCCATTCAACACACATTTGCTCCTGCATTTTATAATGTAGATTTTCTAAGCAGTATTTTAATTTTTCTTTTCCATATGCATACAGTATATAATTTCTTAAACTTTTAATTGGACTTAATGTAACTGAGATTGGTATTATTACTGGAAGTAAAATAAAATCACTATAGTTTATACTTTTTGTTTCCTTCATTTCAAAAACTTTAAAATCCTTATCTTCATTTAGTTCAGTCCATTCTGTGTTCTTTTTAATTATTCCAATCTTACAACCAAGCGAATTATATTGTGATATTACAATAACATCACTCTTTTCAATACATTTGCAAAGTCCGTCCCATCTCTGTATAAGTTGCATATTTAATTTTTTTCTATTTAAAAAATTACTCCAGTCCTTTTTTTCTTCGTTAGAAGCTACATGAATAGCTATTCTATTGGTTTTACTTAAATTATCTACTATATTTTCATATTTTTTTATATTGTGCCTAATAAAATAAATAGGCATCTTTCCATAATCCATTCTAATCCCCTTTTCATTTACCTTATTTTGAAAGTCCTTATTATAATTTTATACTTTCCTTTAAAATATACAATAAAAATCCACTTCAAAATTTTAGTTTCCGCTCTTGATACATAAGCCCAAAAATTCTAATTACCATTTACAATTTATTCCCTAACTCTAAAAAACTTAATAAAAATCATTATATTTTTATTACTACTATGTTCAATTAAAAAAGTTATTTTCTACGTTTCCACCTTAACCCCTCATTTTCCAGCAACAATTCAAAAATAAATTTTCATTAAGCCAATATATATGTACTTAAGATCATATAAAAAGGAAAACCCTTATTTAATTCAAATAAAGCCTTTCCTTATTTCTCACAAAAAATCTCACATTATATTCTTTTTTTTATTAATGATTAGCTTTGGATTAATTGATGATTAATCCTTGCCTGGTCTCATTTCTTAATCCAATCCCATTAAAACTCTATATTTTTTAACTTATACATTTTTTAAATTTAATCCTAACTCTTCACAAATATCTTTTGTTAATTTAGAAAGCGGCCTCTTACCTAACTCTTCATTAACGATATAGTTTCCAAATATCGTCCTTAACATTTCATTTTTAGATGAAAATAATTCAGGAAAATCTAATAGAATTTCATTAAGTTTGCTATCATTATATATAATAATTTTTTTTATAATTTCCTGTACATAATCAGTATGCACTTTATACAATTCATTTAAATGAAAAGTTTTTATTGAGTTTTCTATTTTATTTTTATATTTAGATTCAAAAACATCTAAATATATATCAAAATCAAGCGTATTTCCTAAAAGATATTCAACCGTATTGCCACGAGTCTTAAACTTTGCATTATCCCCAAATCCCTCTTCATATGGGTATATATGCGGATACTTTCTAAAATCTTTATCTAACTTAAATCGTGAATTACATATTTGACAACTTGGAATCAAATTGTATAATGATAGTGCCAAATATGGGTATAAAGATTTTG
Organism: Clostridium neuense; assembly: GCF_045310695.1. NCBI lineage: Bacteria > Bacillati > Bacillota > Clostridia > Eubacteriales > Clostridiaceae > Clostridium > Clostridium neuense. The sequence continues at coordinate 14,502 of NZ_JBJIAA010000007.1, read as the reverse complement.
AATAAAAGTGGTCCAAATCTGCTGTAGTTTTTTCTTTATTACCTTTTAAATCCTCATAATTTGTTATATATTGTCTGTTACAATATGGACAAACTTTTATTCCAAGTTTAGATATTAATCTATGTCTATTCCATCCATTATTATTACAAAATTTTTCATAATTAAAAATTCTATTAATTACATTTTTATTAATTATATTCTTTTCAAATATAGATATTACTTCTTCCAATTTGCCAACTACTAATTTCTCTATTTTTTTATCATCACTAACTACAAACTTGCTTTTTTGATTTTTAACAGTAAATACCCCACCAAAAATATTTTCTATTTCTTCTCTTTCACTATTATTTAATTTATAATACGTGTGATATTTTTTTGATTTTCGTATTTTACGACTTCTAATGTAACTATTATTCTTAATATATAAATTACTTAACTCCTTTTCCACTGCAAGCTTTAAATACTCACATTGATCTTTCTTTATTTCATTCCAATTATTAAGTTTTGTACTATCTATTCTAATCATTTCGTTCACCATTACTATTTATTAGCTTTGCAACAACCTTTAATGTATTTTCTAATTCTGACTGAAAATTAGAAAGTCTCGTTCTATCAATGATCATTCCACTATCTATAATTTTTTGTAAATATGCCACTTCATTTTGATAATACTTGATCTGATCATTTGCATCTTGTATTTCTTCAGGATATTTGTCAAAATACATTTTTAAAATTTTTTTTCTAATTAAACCTTCACCTATATTATAAATTATATATTTTGCTTTTTCCTTATTCATATCCCCTATATAATCATCATTCAATAAAAAAGCAATAATTTCATTAATTTGAATTTTAGCAAATTCACCAATAGTTGAATCCATGAAAAAGCTATCCTTTAATAACGTGTGAATATTTGCTCCAAAAGTATTTAAATTACAGTTTTTCACTATAGATTGTCCTTCATTATTTTTATGAAAATATATAACATCTTCTTTAATTATATCTGATAAAATAAACGGCGAATGAGTCGAGAAAATAATTTGGAACTTATTACAAGGAAATTCCTGTTTCAAAAATTTTAGAATACTGTTTATTAATTTCCTTGACCATTCTGGGTGCATATGTACATCAGGTTCATCCAAAATTAAAACTATAGTTTTATATTTATTAATCTCATTATGTTTAAAACACTTATGTATTGCCGAATATAATGATAATAAATACTTAATTCCATCTGATAAATTTTCAATACTAATATCTATATTCCGAGGCACAAATTCTTTACAAACATCTTCAGAATCTGCAAGTTTTAATAATTTTTCAATATTGTCAGCAAAATCTTTTTTACCTATAATATCAGAACCATTAATCCAGCATGTAAAAGAATTTCTAAAATTGTTTTTATCAATCATATTTAATACTTTTTCTAATTGATCTACAAAATCCTTATAACACTTATCTATATCTATAACATTTTCATATCTCCCCTTCATAAGTGCATCTTTTAACTCTATAGTTTTACACTTAATTTCATCATAGTGATTTAGCAAATTGTATATGTCTTCATTACAATTTTTTATTATTTCATGTAAATCATTTATCATATTTGGGACATTATTGTATTCAACAAGTTGCATATTATTTATAACTTTCTCGAAAAACCTCAACATAAAAACTTTTTTATAGATACTTTTACCATCTTTCTCGTTAAAATCAAAAAGACATCTATCATTAGGAAAAAACTCAGGCAAAATTTTTAATTTATATGCATTTTCATTACTAATTACATCTTTAATCTCAAATCTAATTTTTATGTCATTATTTTTTAAATTTTCATCATGATTATTAAAATTCATTAAATACATAAACTTGTAAAACAATCCACTTCTATTTAATGGTAAACCAAATCTACCAATGTAAGAATAGACATTATTAGAATTCGGATGAGTCATAATATCCATATTTTCTCTAATCATTATAAACTCAATATCATATAATATTGGCTCCTTAATCTTATATTGAGTAATTTCCCCATTATAATAATTATATATTGATGTTTTAGGCTGACAATTTTCTTGAATAGAATAAATTATTTCCTCATTTCTATTTTTTAAGGCAATTTGATTACATTCCAAAACATATTTTTTTTTCTCTCTATTATAATATATGAGAATAAAACTTGATTCATGAAATGACGTCACTAATTCACCGATACATGTAAGAAAGTTACTTTTACCAACACCATTTTTACCAACAATTGCATTTATATTAATAACATTATCACCATATATATTGGGACTTTCTGAAATCTTCTTCACAATAATTTCTTTAACACTTATGCTAATATTATCTTTTTCATTAATACCACAATTTTTTATTGTAACTAAAAAATCTTTAGATAATCTAATCCCACATTGTTCTATATTTCTAAACTTTTCAATCCAAACATAAATCAATTCCATTTTTATCTCATCTATCTTTCACTTATTTTTAATTTTTTTGCACATTAAAGCTATCTTTTCAATTTTAAAATTTTCCAATTCAAATACATAAAGAATTTATTTCCGAATAGGCGAAAATTTATATCTATTATTGCTTTTCAGAATACTACCAATATAATATCACCAAAAAAAATCGCACAACAAATTCCTATTCCAACAGCTACTTCTATTATAATATGTTTATCTTCTACAATAACATCACAAATATCAAGAGCGTATCTTCTTGTCATTCTCTTGACTGATAGCCTAATTATGGAATCATTTCCTTAACTACCCATACCTTCTCAGTTATCAATTCATCTAAATTAAATTATGAAAATAATTCATATTAATAAAAAAACACCTTGCTTAAAAATCTATTTATACACAAGCATATTTTAATTATATCATCATTTAAGTTGTTTTTTATATTAATTTCTACTAATAACCTGCTAATCCCTTAATTTCTAATCCTACTACATTTCATTTCACTAAATCCTGCATATAATTCAACCTTAACCTTAATCCTTTGAAAATCTATTAAGATTTTCTCTATCTATGTTTCATAATAAAAAACCTCCCCATCTCTCCCACACCCTCTCACCACTTATCCATCCTCCCCTAAAGCCACATTCCAATTTCTGTATCATATTAAAAATCCCCAAGCAAAAACAGCTCTATTCTGGAACTTATCCACAGGTTGGAGTTAAGAATAAAACATCAAAATCATAATAAAGTTCCCCAAAAGATCCAATGAAAAAAACACGTTTAAAATGACTGGTTTTTTGCTTGCTTCCTTCAAATATGGAATCAATCCACGTCCCAATCATCATAGTGTAATCTCGAAAGCTCCTGCGGAGCTTTCTCGTCCCCCACGCTTCCCACACGCCTTTTCTCAATCAATCCCTCATGAGGTCTATCTTTCTTTCATCCAATCTATTCTCAATGAATATTGCTTAATGTAGAGCTAAAAATAAAAAAGCATGAAAGAACACAAGATTTTCTCTTGCATTTCTTCCATGCTTTTAAATCGTACTTTTCAACCAATCCCTATCTATTTTTCCCGAACTTTTTTATGAGTTTGGGGATTTTGAGTTGTAGATGGGGAGTTTTTTTATTAGTAGACAAATTTATCCTATTTATTCATAGCCTCTTCAACAGCAACTGCTACTGCAACTGAAGCTCCAACCATTGGGTTGTTACCCATTCCGATTAATCCCATCATTTCAACGTGAGCTGGAACTGATGATGAACCTGCGAATTGAGCATCTGAATGCATTCTTCCCATAGTATCAGTCATACCATATGAAGCAGGACCTGCTGCCATGTTATCTGGGTGAAGAGTTCTTCCAGTACCACCACCTGATGCAACTGAGAAGTATTTCTTTCCTTGTTCGATACATTCTTTCTTGTAAGTTCCTGCAACTGGGTGCTGGAATCTTGTTGGGTTAGTTGAGTTTCCAGTTATAGATACGTCAACGCCTTCATGGTGCATTATAGCAACACCTTCTCTAACGTCGTCTGCTCCATAGCATCTAACCTTTGCTCTTTCTCCATCTGAGTAAGCAGTTTCTTTAACTATTTTAAGTTCTCCAGTGTAGTAGTCAAACTTAGTTTGAACATATGTGAAACCATTAATTCTTGAGATTATGAATGCAGCATCTTTTCCAAGACCGTTTAATATAACTCTTAATGGTTTCTTTCTTGCTTTGTTTGCTGAATTAGCAAGTCCAATTGCACCTTCAGCAGCTGCAAAAGATTCGTGTCCAGCTAAGAATGCGAAACAATCAGTTTCTTCTCTTAAAAGCATTGCAGCAAGATTTCCGTGTCCAAGTCCAACTTTTCTGTCATCTGCAACTGAACCAGGAATACAGAAAGCTTGTAAGCCTTCTCCTATAGCTTCAGCAGCTTCAGCAGCTTTTTTGCATCCTTTTTTAATTGCTATTGCAGCTCCAACTGTATAAGCCCAACATGCATTTTCAAAGCAAATTTGTTGAACGCCTTTAACTATATTATAAGCGTCTACGCCTTTTTCATCGCAAACAGCTTTAGCTTCTTCTATTGAATTTATACCGTATTTCTTCAATACAGGTAATATTTGGTCTACTCTTCTTTCATAACTTTCAAATAATGCCATAACAATCTTCTCCTCCTATCTCTTATTCTTGTCTTGGGTCGATAATTTTTGCAGCTTCAGCATATCTTCCGTAAGTTCCTGTAGCTTTTTCTAAAGCTTCTGCAGGCTCGATTCCCTTTTTAATGAAGTCCATCATTTTTCCAAGGCTTATGAATTCATATCCTATAACTTCGTTGTTCTTGTCAAGAGCTATGTGTTTAACATATCCTTCTGCCATTTCAAGATATCTAGTTCCTTTAGCCTTAGTTCCATACATAGTACCAACTTGGCTTCTAAGTCCCTTTCCTAAATCTTCAAGACCTGCTCCTACTGGAAGTCCACCTTCTGAGAATGCAGTCTGAGTTCTTCCATAAGCTATCTGTAAGAATAATTCTCTCATTGCAACATTTATAGCATCACAAACAAGGTCAGTATTTAATGCTTCAAGGATAGTCTTTCCTGGAAGAATTTCTGATGCCATAGCAGCTGAATGTGTCATTCCTGAACATCCTATTGTTTCTACTAAAGCTTCTTCAATTACACCATCTTTAACATTTAAAGTTAATTTACAACCACCTTGCTGTGGAGCACACCAACCAATTCCGTGTGTTAAACCTGATATATCTTTTATTTCTTTAGCTTGTACCCATTTTCCTTCTTCTGGTATTGGAGCTGGTCCATGATTTGGTCCTTTTGCTACGCATACCATTCTGTCAACTTCTGATGAATAAATCATAAAAAAATCTCCTTCCTTATAATTGATTATGTAGCTTGTTAAAATAAACGCAATCAATAATAACACATTATTACCAATTTCATTATTCTTCAACTCTTTTATTTTAGCAAATCTAAACCTTTCTAACAATACGTTTTTATAAAATAATATTTAATTTCTTCTTTCTATGCATATTAATTCCGGTGGATTATTAGCTTGATTCATGAAAGATAGCCTAAATACGTTGAATTCCTTTTGATTAATTTTTTGACAAAATTCTTCAAGAACTTCTTTTTCTTTTTTCCCGTTTTCATGTCCATAGTAAATATTAATAACAATTACTCCATTTGTTTGAAGCACATCCATGCACTTCACTACAGCTTCTAGAGTAGTATTTGCCTTAGTCGTAATTTCATGTGACAGTTTAGGTAGATATCCAAGGTTAAAAATAAAAAGTTTTACTTTTTCATTTATGTACTCATCAATTTTTTCATGACCATCATTTATCAAATTTACTCTTTTTAAAAAATTATTTTCTTCAAGCTTTTTCCTTGTACTTTCTATAGCCTCTTTTTGAATATCAAAGGCATAAACCTTACCGCCTTCACCTACAAGACTGGCTAAAAAAGCCGTATCATTCCCATGTCCCGCCGTACAATCAACAGCAGTATCACCAGGCTTTACTATTTTTTCACATATATCCTTTGCTATAGTCACAACATTGTTAAAATTATCACTACTCATATTTACATCTCCAGTTAAATTGACTCTTTTATGCTTTCAATTTGCTTTTTAGCATTTTCATCCATAATATCAAGATCAGAGCTATCTGCATCTTCCTCCTCAAAAATCTTATTATAGTCGGCTTCATCGGAAATATCTATAATATAAGAACGTGTTGGTGTTTCGCTTATTTCCATAGACAAAAGAAGCCAACCATTCTCAAATAGTAACTTTTGAAATTCATTTTTTAAGTATTCGCATATATTTTCAAGTGTAGGATTTAAAGTAATAAAGGGTTCAACATTATTAAGATATGAATCCTGATATTTAGTTAAATATTTTTCTATACTCTTTTCTATATCATTAAAAATAATAAAGTTGCTTTTAAGCTTTACTGTATTAAGAATAATTTCCCAGGTATGAGGATGTTCCTGGCCAAGAGTGCCTTTTAAATATATTGAATGTGATGCGTTAAGATAAAACTTAAACCTATACTGATTATACTTCAAATTTATCCCTCCTTATGCTCTTCAATATATTAACTAAGTTATGCTTTTCTGAGACTTTAGCAAATGTTTTAAAATGAATCTCACATAAATCACTAATATAGCTATTTCCTATTTCATCTTCTATAGTATTTAATATATTCTTTACTGTACTTTCATCTGTATTTATAAATATCATGGCAAATTCATCTTCATCCACTCTTGATATAAGATTTGGAGTCTTACAGTATTCCTTAAATATTTTAGCAATATCTACCAGCATTTCATCATACTTTTTATACTCAACATCTTCATTTAAATTATCTATTCTTGCAACTATAATTGTAATTGGCAAAAATAATTCTTCATCCAGCTTTCTTAGAACTGTGTAAAAAAACTCTCTATTATAAACTTTAGTTAGTGAATCATATATACATGCCATTTTAGCCGTTCTAGTTAAGGTATCTACCCGTTGGACAAATTCTTGTATTTGAACATTCTTATTTATTGCTTCCCTTTGAAGAACATTAGACTTTCTAAAGGAAAATAGCAGCTCAATTGAAAAAGCTATTGAAATTATTAAAAAAACTATAGTAAATATACCACACATAGAATAGATTCTCAAAGCATGCTGATTAAACATCGTTTTGTTCATAAGGTAATCTTCTAAAGTAGAAATTCCTATTAAATATCTTTTTCCATTGGCAGTAAAAAAGCACCAAGAAACAACTTCATAATTTCTTCTACTATCCTTTACAAGCTCTCCTGTCCCATTTTCACCATTTAATATAAGTCCCTTTACGCCGCTGTTATATGAAGCATTTGCTCCGTTGTACTCCCAATCCTTAAAAAGCTTCTTTATATCTTTGCCATTATATTTTTTTGTTGCTTCATCGTTTTTTTCAAAGAGAACGCCATTGTCATCATAAAAAAATATGTATCTATTTTTAGAGTTTGTTTCCTTTTTAATAATATCCTTTATTACAGCTTTTTCTGATAAATCAGAAGTTAATCTTTTATAGCTTACATTATCCTCTAAATTTATTTGAAGCTCAGCTGCAAGCTTTGAATTTTCTAAATACTGCTCATCTAGAAAAGAATTTATAGTATTTTCTTTGTGATTATCAATTTCATATTTTACAAATCTCCAGGAAGCAGCAATAAATAAAGCAGTTAATGCAAAAATCGCAAATACCTTTAAAACAAGTTTATTTTTATTGTTCATTATTATTATAACCCTTTCTGTAATTTATTCGTTATTAACAATTTTTCTTACTGTCTTTATTATCTTAACCACACTTTTACAATCAGCCTTAATTACATCACAGAAAGCCTTGTATTCTTCACTAAAGTTTAATGTTTTCCATGTCCCCTCATCTTTTATGCTGTTTATAATTCCAGCAAATCTTATCCAGAATATTACCAAATTATACATTGGCATTAATAAAGCCAAATAAAATTTTTTTGAGTAATACTTTCTAATTTCCTTATACTCCTTTAAATATGAAAGTATATTGAAATAAAACAGAATTGCAGACAAAACATATAAAAGATATATTGCAATTACAGAACCTGCTATAAGATAAAATGGATAATTCATAAACAAAAGAAATATGAGTGCAAAATACCATATCATTCTTGGGAAAGCAAAGGTATGATCATACATAAGCATCCTAATCATAAAATTGCTAAAAAAGCCCTTAGTTATGGACATCTTATCCTTTAAAAACATATGTGAAACCTCTATCTCTCCTCTTTGCCACCTTTGACGCTGAGTATAAAGCTTGCTCAAATTATCAATTGGGTCCACAAAGAACAAGGAATTTTCGCATAAATATACTTTTTTATTAAGCAAATGCCTTATTTGAAAGGTTATTTGAGTATCCTCACATACAGTTTCACTATTATAAAGCTGTGTTTTTAAAATTGTAGACTTCCTAAAAGCTGAAAAAGCTCCTGACAAAGTATATATGCTGTCTAGTTCAGATTCAAAATTTCTTCCTGCCAGAAAAGCCTGTGCATACTCAAAAAATTCGCACTTACGCACCAATTTTAAAAACCTACCTTTAGTGCTTTCTATGTAATCTTTATCTGTCAAAACTGCTCCTGTCATGCAATGGATATCTGAATTTTGTTCAAAGCGAACAACCATATTTTTTATTGCATCCCTATGAAGCTTTCCATCACTGTCAATATGAATTATGTATTTACCCTCACTATTGAAAAGTGCCATATTAAGTGCCTTAGATTTGCCTTGCTTGGCATTCATATATCTCATAGAAAGACCTTTAAATTTCTTTTGGCTCTCCATAAACACCTCAAAACTTTTATCACTACTCATATTATTTATGAGCATCACATCAATAAGTTCAGAAGGATAATCTGAATTATATACGGATTCAAGACATCCCATTAAGGTCCTCTCAGAATTATATACAGGCACAATAAGTGTAATTTGTGGAAGTTTTCCTTGAAAATCTTCTTTTTTTATAGACATTCTTTTTTTTGCTAGTATAAAAAAACCTCCTATAGCAGGAACAATTTCCATTATAAATGGAATTATAATCCATGCCATCCAAAAGATCATTTCCTTATAACTCTTACTTAATATCATGTCCATATAAAACATTACCTACTTTCTGCCTTTTTATTTGTGACTTTGTAAAAACATAAAAATATAAGACTATAGACAAGGCATAAAAAACTATTCTTGCAAATATGGTATGAGCAAAGTAAAAAATATTGTTGCCATAATAATACACAAGTACACATATTATAAAAATTCTAATTATATTAGCCATAAATATCCAAAGTATACCTATTAAGCTGTACATAAACTTTTCCATAGCATTATATAATGGAAAAAACCACAACAATGCTGTAAAAGCAAGTATTTCTATTACTCCTGAACATTCATAATCTATATACATTGAAATTGTAGTATTTCCACTTTTTATAAGTACCAGCGAATATTCATAAAAAGCATCATAGTACCCTGTTAAGTTTCCGATTGCTCCAGATACAACTGTTACAAGCTTGCTTAAAATACTAACAAGATAAGGCTGAAAAAACACCATCATAAAGAAAAATAATCCTACAGCTCCAATTAGGAACCTAAAAAAATGCAGTTTTGCTCTCTCCAGCACACTTATTGAATATGCCCATATAACAAGTAGAAAAAACATTAATATTTTCATGCAAGTACTCTTCTCTTTCTTCTTTTATAAATAATAAATCCTGAAGCTGCCGCAATACCAGAAACTGCTATTCCAAGATATGGCTTTGTACTTCCCACTTGAAATTCTATATACTGATCTCCCAAATCCGGAAACCTCATTTTTAAATCAAGCATCTGATTTTTACTGCTCTTTTGAAAAAGAGTTAAAGGTATTCTAAACTCCGCTTGATCACCTTTTATTCCATTAGTTCCCCCTCTTACTATATATCCATCTGCAGAAAATGGTCTATAGTCATAACTGTAATTGTAAATTGATGTACGACCTTTTGCTGGTGTATCAAGAGAAAGCTGTATATCTGGCATTTGTGCACCATCAATCCAATATTCTATCATATTGTTGCTCATGCTACTGTATCCAACCTCACCCATCTTTATATACAAGTATAAATTTTCATTATCACAATACCATTTTACCGTTGAATATTGTCCCGGGTTCTGCCACCCATATTTTATTGTAGTGCTTGGTTTATTTACCCAATCGTCAAAATACCCATCTAGTACAATCTCACTGCCTGTAGCTGCATAAACTGATTTTGGAAATAAAAATACAAAAATCGTCATTAAAACAACTATAGGTTTAACTATTTTTTTCATTTTTAATTTCCTCCCCTCTATATATAAATTTAAGTAGTCCAAGAAAACCAATAAGTCCAAGGATTGTTAAAAGTATTCCTCCTGTCAAATATGGATACCCTATTTTTATATAACTGGAACCTCTATTTACTTTTAAAAGATTCTCATCTTCATATATTCTACTGCTGCTCTTATAGGAATCTAAAAATGCAAGGGTAGTATTCAAATTATTTCTAGGCGAATTTATAACAATAGAATTTTTTCCATATTTAATATCTACAGCTTCAATGCTACGCTTTGGAAGAACCTCTTCATTGGTTTTCATAACCTCATTCATTATATTTATAGAATTTTCATCGTCATCCTCCATAGCATGAAACATTAAATTAAATCCAACGAAGGTCACATTTTTATTCTCTCCCTGACCTTGTCCCATAAACGCAAACTTTTTATTGTTTATCCATGAAATTCCCGTTACCTTAGAAAGATTTTGAAGATATACTGTATGCCATTCCTTATACTTATAATCAAATTTTCCACTAGCATATTTTTGTTCCTTAAAAAACAAATCCGGCATTTTTGATTCAAACGCAATTGGCTGAGCACTGACTCCCATAAATACCATTCTTTTTGTAATATCATCCGATGGAATTTTATTCATATCTATTACCACATTTACTCCAAGGCCGCTTAGTTTTGAGATCATGGCTTCTGCTTTAGCCCTATCATTGTATTTAAAATCTGACAAATAAATGGTTCTATATTTTTTAAGCTCATCAATAGAATAGTCTTCAATATTTAAAGATTTTCCTGCCTTAAAGCTTGGATATTGAAGTTGAAGCTCTACTGCAGAACGACCTATGCACAAGCTGGAATAATCTGAAACAATACCAAAGCTAGCTGGAGTTTTTCTGTGATATACATAGCCTTCCTCTGTTTCCTTATACAATCTGTAATTTGAAAGTCCTGCAGCACTATTAATTTCATCAAAGCTTGTTTTTCCTCTTTTAAGTGATGCTTTTCTTATAACAACAGTATCACAGCCCATTTCAAGTGATCTATCGAACATGTAATTGTAATATCCATTTTCAAGTGCTGTATTTAAAAGCACTATATTGGAGGCTGTTGCTGCTCCCTGCCATGCCCATCCATAAGAATATGCTGTTTCTTTTCCTTCACTGCTTATGTAAAAAGATGGATATGAACCAAACATACTGCTGTCAAGAAGTGCTATTCTTTGCCTTGTAATATTTTTTGCCGATTTCAATAAACTTTCTACCTTCACATTTTTCTCAGAAGGATACAGCCAAAAATTAAAGGATAAAGAGCTGTCTAACGCAAGCATTATAATAAATATAAACATAAAAACTTTTTTGCAGTTTTTCCAGTTAAACAAGCTTAAAATAAATATTCCATAAGCTATAGGCGTAAACCTCATCATCCACAAGAGTTGATTTAAAGGCAACTTCACAAGCACTGGTATAAAGGCTGTTGTAGTTCCTAAAAATACAATAATAACTGTAATAAAGCCAGACATGCTTCTTTTATTTGAAACAATAATTCCAAAGGCTGATATCAATACAATAGACAAACCGTAGTAAAAAAAGCCATTATTCCCTATACTACTTAATCTAACAAAAGGATTAAGTGAAATCGTAAATGGAGTACTTAAAGATTGCATAACCTCAGAGGTAGCTCCACTATCCATAGAGACAAGTCCCCCATGAAGTGCAGGATAAAGCCATACACCGCAAATAGCAAAGGATAAAAGCATTGAAGCTATAGCTTGAAAAGGTCTTAAAAACTTTTTGAAAGTTACAGAATAAATTAACATAAATATAAAAGAAGTAATTCCAGTCATGGCAGCTACCATAAGATGCGACAAAGTTATAAGCATCATAGATATTGTCACAGGAACAATTGATGACTTTTTCCCTTTCTCAACAAACTGCCATAAAAAATAAAATAGATAAGGTATAATAGCTGTAATTAGTACTCTTGGAATATTTCCTTCAAAGAAAAATAGCCTTATATTTTCTGGTAAGAAGAACCATAAAACTCCAAAAACTATAGAAATAAATATTCTATTCTCTTTAATTCCCCATAAAAGCCACCCAAATGCTCCTGTTAAAAATATAAATCCAATAAAAAGCATATAGGCATTTATAGAATTTCCTCCAGCACAAAACTGAAGCAGTGCAAGTATGTAGTAGGAAAGCGGTGCCCAGTATCTAAAGGGTTGTATTCCATTGTACCAAAGCCCTGTAAAAAGAGGATAGAAATTTCCCTGTTTCATGTTTTTATATAGAAGATCTGCCTTAAATATATGTCCATAGGTATCTATTCCCCAAGGGTATCCTTTTAAGTTTTTTAAATAAATAACTAAAATTATAGCTGCTATAATTAAAAATGCCAATGCTACTGCTGTTTTTATGGCAGTTCTATTTTTTTTAGGCTTAAGCAATTCTTTTGCATGTTCCTCAGACCTAATTTCTTCCTCCTCATCCTCAAAAGCTTCAAAATTTCTCATAATATTGGCTGCTGAAGATTCCATAACACTATTTATCACTAATTTCGATATAGTATTTTTATAACCTTTAGTAATTCCACCTTCAGCTTCACTATAATTAACTACATACACCCTTGTAGGTGTCTCATTAATTTCTAATTTTACAAGTTCAATATAATTTTCATTTAGTATTTTCCTAAGTTTATCAAAAAGAAAATCGCCTATATTTTCAAGGGTTGGCTCTATCTTATTGAAGGGTTTTACTTTGTTTAATTCCTTTCCATCATAAATTTGCAAAAATTTTTCCACTATACTTTCAACTTCATCATATATAATAAAATCATCATTAATTATTTTAGCAAAAATTGAAATTACAAATGTATGAATGTGGGTACTACTGCGTTTATCATTGATTAATACATTGTGTGAAGAATTTATTTTAAATTTATATACATACCCTTTAAATTTCACATTAGTCCTCCATTAAAAGTATTTATTGCTTATTTTTTCCTTTAACTGCTTTTTTTGTATGTTTTTATTCAAATTTCTACTTAAAATCCTACATATATATAATATCAGTAGAAAATAAATTAATCAATTATCAATCCAAATATTTACGTAAGTTTTTTTATATTTAACTATTGTAAATTTAATAAAGATTTATATGGTTAATATGCGTTAATGAATTATTGCTTAAAATAATGATATAAAAAGATAATTTTTATAAAAAATGCTTGACGAGCCTCGCTTACTGTGATATATTATTACATGTTGATACGCCGAAGTGGTGGAATTGGCAGACGCAACGGACTCAAAATCCGTCGGTAGCGATACCATGCGGGTTCGACTCCCGCCTCCGGCACCAAGAATTTTAGATAATGGCTGTATTACTTAGTTTAAGGCTTTGTAGTACAGTTATTTTTTAGTTTTTTCTTTTCCCATTGCTATAATTAGTCTCTCTATAGAAATTACACTTTTAAGAATAAAATAAAAGTCCGTATATATGATAATTTAGAAAGAACTTACACCAAATTGACTTGCTGTAAACTTATAGTATAAAAAAGGTTGTGCCTTATAGAATAGGCATAACCTTTTTTGTGGATCTAAAAATAAACCACTTTAAAACTTGAAATTTATTTGTACTAAAATGCCGTCCTCTGAACATTATGGTGCACATGAATTTCAATAGTTAAAACGGTTTATCTATATATTAAAATTATTCATCATGGAAACCCTGACTTCTCTTTAAATAATCTCGACAACTGAATTTAAAGATACAAAAGAATAAAAAAATCACCATACACAAATTTACTTAGTATAGTGATTTATATCTTTTTTAGCTACTCCAAATTTAAACTAACTCTCTACCTTATATTAGAAGTATATAGGAGCACCAAAAAATAAAATTACCCGGCAACGTCCTACTCTCACACAGGGCCTCCCCTGCACTACCATCGGCGTATTAGTTCTTAACCTTCGTGTTCGGAATGGGAACGGGTGTTACAACTAAGCCATAGTCACCGGATTACACTTATTAAGTTATTTATTACTTCATAATTATATATGTAGTAATTGAAAGTACATTGTACTTTCAAAATTGCATAGCAAATAGTTATTTTAAATTGGTCAAGCCCTCGACCTATTAGTATTAGTCAGCTAAAAA